>CAINXC010000762.1 GCA_903854655.1 uncultured Verrucomicrobiota bacterium
CAAGGAGGTCGGCGTCATCCATGTCCACCTTGTTCATGAACACCACAAGGGCGGGCACGCCCACCTGACGGGCAAGCAGGATGTGCTCACGGGTCTGGGGCATCGGGCCGTCGGCGGCGCTCACCACCAGGATTCCGCCATCCATCTGGGCGGCGCCGGTGATCATGTTCTTCACATAGTCAGCATGGCCGGGGCAGTCCACGTGCGCATAGTGGCGCTTGTCGGTTTCATACTCCACATGGGCGGTGTTGATCGTGATGCCGCGTTCCTTTTCTTCAGGAGCGGCGTCAATTTCATCATATTTCGTTGCCTTGGCGAAACCCTTCTCGGACAGCGTCGTGGTGATCGCCGCGGTGAGGGTGGTCTTGCCGTGGTCAACGTGGCCGATCGTGCCGATGTTGACGTGAGGCTTGTTGCGTTGGAATGCTTCTTTAGCCATTGTCTTGGATGGATGTTGTGCGCGTTGGGGACGTTTCGGTTCGGACTGATACTGACGGCAAGGACCTCTAACTGTCTGCTGGAGCTTGTGTCGGGACTTGAACCCGAGACCTCGTCCTTACCAAGGACGTGCTCTACCAACTGAGCTACACAAGCGACGACAGATTAGACTTCCAGGGACTCCCTCAGAGATGCTGCGATGAATTGTTTCTTGCGCTGACGTCAAGAGACAGTTCACCCCGGCCTTCCTGAAAAAGTGGGTCGGAAAGTATCGGGAGCACAGGTAGTGTCAAAGTGTTTTTTGGGTTTATCCGCTCACATTCAAAAGCAGCCAAAACGCCTTTCCGCCGCCGGCAGACCCATTGCCGGTGCGATTAAAACGGCCATTTGCCAATGCCTTGATCTTTTCGCCGCCCCGCTTATCTCCCCGCCATGGCATACACAGCAGACCAACCATTGCGCATCGGAATCATCGGGGCGGGAGGGATCGTGAAGCTCCGGCACCTGCCGGAGCTGAAGGCGATGCCCGAGGTCCGCATCACGGCGGTGGCGAACTCCACCACCGCCAGCGCCAGGGCATTTCGCGACGAATTTGTGCCGGATGCCGAAGTTCACGAACGCTGGCAGGATCTGGCGTGCAGCGCCAATGTGGATGTGGTCTGGGTGGGCGCCCCGCCCTGGCTGCATTGCGAGGCGACGCTGCTGGCCCTGGCCAACGGCAAGCATGTCTTCTGCCAGGCGCGCATGGCACGGGACCTGAGCGAGGCCGGACGCATGTGGGAAGCCTCGCTGCGCTACCCCGAGCTGGTCACCGCCATCTGCCCGGCACCCCAGGGCATGGCCGGCGGCGAGCTGGTCAGAAAACTTCTGGCGGAGGGAGCCATCGGCACCCCTCACCAAGTCCGCCTGCAAAGCTTCAGCGACGCGTGGCTGGACCCTTCGAAGCCCGCGCACTGGCGGCAGCGCGTGGACATCAGCGGCCTGCAGGTGCTCACCCTGGGCATCTACGTCGAAGTGCTGCACCGCTGGCTCGGCGACATCACGGAAGTGCAGGCGGACGGGGCCGTGGTCATCCCCAACCGCCAGGGCTACGAGGTCGAGATCCCCGACTTCCTCAACGTGCTCTGCGCTTTCCGCAATGGCGCGCGCGGCACCCTGCAATTCAGTGGTGTGGCGGCCCATGCTCCCGCAGATGAGCTGGCGATCCATGGCAGCGAGGGAACGCTGATCTACGACTTCGCCAAGGACGAGATCACGCTGGGCAAGCGCGGCGGCAGCCTGGAAACCATTGCGATTCCCGAGGACTTGCGCCGGACGTGGACGGTGGAGCGGGACTTCGTCCGCGCTGTGATCGATCCCGGCGCTTCGCGTCCCAAACCTGACTTCATCGAGGGCATGCGCTACATGCGAGTCGTCCAAGCCGTGGCCGTGGCCCAGGATTGCGGTGAGAAACAGCGGATTTGCTAGGCCTGATCGAGCACAATCCGCCCCGTCTCATTGCGTTTCCATCGGGCCACCAGCCGCCCCTCCGGCTGAAGGGAACTTTTCTCCCGCAACCAGGGGCGGTGGTCGCCCAGGTGGGCGAGGATGCCGGGCCAGGTCGCGGTCTCAACGGCCTGGGCTTCACCTCCGTCTGCGGGGAGCAGTTCAAACCGGCGCCCGGCGGCCATCACGCGAGGCAGATCCCGCCACGAGCTGACGCCGGCTCCCGCAATCACCGCACCCGGCCTGAGTTCCTGCGTGTCCAGGGCCCACACCTTTGGCAGCACGCCCGCCAATCGGACGAAGCGCTGTGCTCGCAATGCCCGCCGCCAAAATTCACGCAGCGCCGGCACGTGCAGGAGCATGAGGGCCGCCGCCCAAGGATCAGCCAGGCCGCAGGTCCCCTCCCCCTCGGCCACTGCGGCCACCTGCCACCTGCTGCCCTCCCATACGATTTCGACAACCAGGGCCGAGTCCACCGGCAGAGGCAGGGCTTTGGACAAGGCATCGCCGCACCAGCGCCTGATCCAGGTGGTGGCAGCCTCATCCAGCAGGCCGCGATCCAGCCTCGTGCCAAGCAGCCGCCAAGCTTCGCCGAGCCGGAAAAGACCGTGGCCCAAGGTGTGGACCCGACGCTGCAAAAGGGGCGGAATCGGTGGATCGGCTGAGTGACTGTGCATGGCTGACGCGGGTCTGGAGAGCCCCTTGCTGGCATTGGTCAAGGGCATTTTTGCTGATTGACCGGGGTTCTATGGTGGTCTTATCTTATAATTATCATAATGAAAACTCATTTCCCGCCCTCGATCAAGCGGCCCCCCCAAACGGGTTTCAGTTTGTTTGAGATGCTGCTCGTGGTCGCCGTCATCGGCGTCCTGAGCGCCATTGTTGTGGGTTCCTTCTCACAAGGCAAACGCGATGTGGTGGTCGAGACCGTCAATCGCCGCAACGCCCAGGCCTTCGCAACGATCGCGACCTGCGCCCAGATTTCCGGGGCCAATCCGGTGACTGACACCGATGTGGTGGCCACCATGCAACGGATTGTGGTCGGCATCACCCCCACGGCAGGTCCCATGTCCGGCAAGACTCTCAGAATCTCCGGGATGAACAGCGACGACCTCGCAGGGGCGGCTTACTACCTGAGAATCGCCAATGGACAGCTCCTGTACATGGCCGACGAGCCGATGAAAACCTATTGATGGCCGGTTGATCAAAGGTTCACCCCCGCCTTCAGGAAACCTGCGCGCACGTCCTTCTCCATCTCGCTGAGGCTGCGCCCGTCCAGAAGCACGTCCAGATGCTTGAGCGCCACCTGGTCAGGCTCGGTGCCATCCGGCGGGGTCGGCATGCCCGGCGGCTCAGGCGGGGCCGTTGGAGGTTTCAGGCTCGGCGGGTAGGAGAAACGACCGCCGCCCAGGTCCTCCACTCCCGGC
>CAINXC010000763.1 GCA_903854655.1 uncultured Verrucomicrobiota bacterium
ACAGGAGTTTACAATCCGAAGACCTTATCCTCCACGCGGCGTCGCTCCATCAGGGTTGCCCCCATTGTGAAAGATTCTCGACTGCTGCCACCCGTAGGTGTCTGGACCGTGTCTCAGTTCCAGTGTGGCTGGTCGTCCTCTCAGACCAGCTACCCGTCGTCGCCTTGGTGAGCCTTTACCTCACCAACTAGCTGATAGGCCGCAGACCAACAGAGAAGTGACAGGCCTTGCGGTCCCCATCTTTGGCCCTTCGGCCACATGCGGCATTAATCCAAGTTTCCCTGGGCTATTCCCCGCTTCTCCAATGTATCCACGTGTTACGCACCCGTTCGCCACTAACCAGCCTCATATTGCTATAAAACTGATCCGTTCGACTTGCATGTCTTAACCACGCCGCCAGCGTTCGTTCTGAGCCAGAATCAAACTCTCCAAAAAGACTCCAGGCTTTTACACCCTTCGTCTGACGTTTTTGACGGCTTGCGGCCGTCACTCGTTTGCGATTCATCGCAACGCACTATTTAGCCTTTGCTTTTTCATCTTCGGGGAAGCCTGAAAAGCTCCCCCTTCTGCTGTCAATAATGTCGAAAAGATCTCCCTGAACCAACCTCGAAAACAGCGGCCTCCGACTCGCAGAAACCCACCGCCCTCTCCTTCGTTCGTGCCAGCGTTTTCGGCTGGCGGGACAAGAGACTACCACGCCTCCCCCAACCGTCAAACCCCTTTCTGTTCTTTTTTCACTTCCCCTCAATCCACTCCCTCCTGGCAGGGTGAAATGCCCTCCAGGCCCTGCTCATCACCGCCGAACCCCGCCGCGCCCTTTTTTTATCTCGCCCATTGGCAGGCGCACCACCCAAAGCCCTGGACTCAGGATTCTACACGCCTGGAAGGGCTTTCCCTCCCGACAGATCAACTCCACCTTGGACCGCACGATGCCTTGTGGCAGGAGGAGACCTTTGATCACATCGTACGAAGCAAGGCGCAATGGGAGCGTTACCGACGATATACCCGCTGAAGGCCCATCTGAAGGATGGCGAGTTCACACGGTGGCACAGAGCCGCTGAAGAAGCAGCACAGGCTGGTAGGCCTGTGCTGCTTTGCGCACTACTTGGAAAACCGCGCGATGATGTTCTTCGTGATCCGGTCCACTCGCTCGTCCACCTTCAAGCCCCGTGCCCAATCCGTGGTGCCGCAGGTAAAGACGGTGCCGCCACGCGTGTAGAGGCCCATCACGGCATTGCCCTTGCGACCGTTCTCCCACTTGTCGTACCAAGCGCTGTCATCGGGATGCCAAATGGCGGGGGCGGTGCAGAGCACCTCGAAATTCTGCGGCGTTCCATCCTCATGCGTTGGGTAGGGCAGCCCGTCCTTCCATTCCAGATGGCAGCCGTCGCACTCGTAGCCGACGATGCCGCCCTTGCCGCCGAACTCGTCGCCGCGCTTCAGGCCGGTGCCTTCAAACACCCAATGCTCCGGTCGATGGGTGGTGAAGGCGCAACCGTCATCCATAAGGATGCCATGGCTCTTGTGATAACCGCCCCAGAGAAAACCCACGCCGGTGAGCTGGTTCTCCGGTCGTTTGATGAGGTAATGGCTCCACAAGGTGGACAAGGTGCTGTAATCCTCCCGGGCGCCATAGACGGGGTCCCAGTGGTAGTTCTGCTTCCAGCAGGTGAGCGCGCGACCCTCGTCCTCGGAGCGCACCTGCCAGCAGCAGGTGTTGCCGGTGAAGAACGCGACGTTGCCGCCCTTGCCGATCCATCCCTCAAGGTTGTCGCGCATGGGCTTGGACCAATACTCGTCATGACCCACGCTGAGCACCAGCTTGTAGTGTTCCAGCAGCTCAGGATGATTCTCCAGATCGGCATTCGTGGCAAACTCCAGGGGAATATGCTGGCTCTCGGCCCACTGCACGAAGGGCAGTTCCCAGCGAGCGTACTGTCCCTGACAGGGCCTCTCGAAAGACACGCGGTTGCCCTGGTTTTTGCCCTGCCCGTGGTAGGCATAGAGGCTGAAGCCACCCCAGTTGTTGTAGGCGGCATAGGTGTTCGTGCAGAGCTCGATCAGCACCTCCGACGTCTGGCCGGGCTCGGCGGCCTTTACAATGAAAAACAACGTGCCTTCGGCGCTGCGTCTGCCGCGCTGCGTGTACTTGCCGCCGTTGTCCTCGGCGTGCAGCACCATTTCGTAGTAGCCGGACTTCCAAGTTTTCGCGACGGGGACACTGAAGCTTTCAGGCCAGCGGCAGCCCATGGACGAGGCGTCATCCGGCACGGCGAACTCCTGGCCCGGCAGTCCGGTCTTGTGCCATACAACCTCGCGGGTCGAGCCCACGCGCGCAATCTCGGCGGAGAACTTGGGCGCACTGGTGGAGATGTGAAAAGCCAGCTCCTCGCCCGGCACGCAGCTTTGCCGCGATGCGTAGCCTTCGATGAACAGCGACGGCACTGTCTCGGCGGCGCAGGAGAGGGCGAGGGAGAGGAAAAGCAGGAGGTGTCTCATGATGTTATTTGGCTTTCAGCTTGGCCACATACGCGTCGCCGCTGCCGGCGCTCGTCAGCGTTGTGCCGCCAAAGGTTGCAGTGAGGGTGAAGGAGCCCGAAAAGAAGGCGTTGCCGTCATGATCCATGGCGATGGTGTAGGAGCTGTCGCTGCCCGGTCCGCCAGCCTGGGTGATCCAGTGCAGCTTGCCCAAGCCGTCGATGCTGGCCACATAGACATCCGTGGCGCCGCGCGAGGTGAGCTTCTGGCCGAGGATTTCCGCCGTGTCGCTGATCTCGCCCGTGAGCAGGCAGCCGCCCTTGCCGTCCGCCACCACACCCAGACCGTAATCTGTCTTCGGGCCGCCACCGGTGATGGTCCAAAGACGCTTGCCGGAAGGATCAATGCAGGTGAGCAGCAAATCATTGTCTCCTTTGTTCTCAACCACCTTGCCGTCCTCCAGATTGAGCGGCCCCTTGAACATGCCGCTGGCGAACACGCGGCCCTCCTTGTCCACGCCGATCTCATGAATCATCGCGTGAGGGCTGCCGAACCCCTGCTGCACCCAGGCGACTGCGCCCGCAGGCGTGAATTTCGCGATGAGAATGTCGCTGCCTTTGAGATTGCTGAGCGCCACGCCGCCAAGGCTGGCCACACCACCGCAAAAGCCACCCACATAGGCATTGCCGGCTCCGTCGACATTCACGCCGTGGCCGCTGCTGCTGCCCTTGCCTTCGGCCACCTTCACCCAGTTCAAGGCTCCGCTGGTGGTGTAGGAGGCACAGAAGACGTGCGAGATCTTCTCATTCGGCAACTTCGTGTCGCCGAAGGCAGCATCACCCACAACCGCGCCTGTGACATACACATTGCCCGAATCGCTGACCATGATGCCGTGACCATAGTCATAGCCCTCGCCACCGGCGCTCTTGATCCATTCCAGCTTGCCATTCGGATCATATTTACCCACAAAAATGTCATATCCACCGACCAGCGTGAGCGACCGCCCGTCGAACTTGCAGTCCTCGCTTTGGTAGTGGCCGGTGACATAGCAGTTGCCCGCCGTATCGCAGGCCACGCCGTAGCCGCGGTCGGTCTTGCTCCCCCCTCCCGTGCGCACCCAGAGCACCTTGCCGTTCCGGTCCAGCTTGGTGACGAAGAAATCCAGGTCACCAGCGCTCGTAACCGAGATGTCGTCCCACTTTGACACGCCCGCGAACTCGCCTGTGATGAACACGTTCCCCTGGGCGTCCGTGCAAATGCAACGGGTCCTCTCGCTCTTCGGCCCCCCGGCGCGCATCACCCAGTCAAAATCCGGGGCGGTGTCGGCGTGAGCAAGAGCAGCAAAGGCGACAATGGAGAGGGCGAGCAGCTTGAGCATCGCATACCTACGCCACAAACAAGGGCGTTCTGCCAGATCAACAGAAAGCAACACCATATCGCGATGCTATTTGGTCTTGAGCTTGGCCACGTACACGTCGCCCCCTCCCGCGCTCGTCAACGTCTTGGAACCAAAAGTGGCGCTGGCGTTGAACGTCCCGGAGAAGAACGTGTTGCCCTCCGCATCCATGGCAATGGCATAGGCGCTGTCATTGCCCGGCCCGCCGGCCTGGGTAAGCCAGCGCAGGTTGCCGGAGGCGTCGATGCTGGCCACGTAGATGTCCAGCAGACCGCGCGACGTCAATGTCCGGCCAAGGATTTCCATGGTGTCGGCCATTTCGCCGGTGAGCAGGCAGCCGCCCTTGCCGTCCGTCACCACGGCCAGGGCAATGTCTGTTTTCGGGCCGCCGCCTGTGATGGTCCACAGACGCTTGCCTGCGGGATCGATGCGGGTGAGCAACAGATCTTTGTCGCCCCTGCTCTCGACCACCTTGCCGTCCTCCATGCGCAGCGGCCCCTTGAACTCGCCGCCGGCGAACACCCGCCCTTCCTTGTCCACGCTGACCTGGCCGATGTCAGCGCGGGGGCTGCCGAAGCCCTGTTGAACCCAGGCGAGCTCGCCAGCAGGGGTAAACTTCGCGACCAGGATGTCGCTGCCAGCCGGATTGCTGAGCGCCACGCCGCCGAGAGTGGACACACCCCCGCAAGTGCCGCCCACATAGGCATTTCCGGCATTGTCAACGCATACGCCTTGGCCGTTGCTGCCGTCCCTGCCCTCTGCGGTCCTGACCCAGCTCAGAAGCCCGCTCTGAGTGTAACAAGCGCAGAAGACATGCGAATTCTTTGCGTTGGGCACCTTCGCGTCGCCAAAGGCCGCGTCGCCCACCACCGCGCCCGTGACATACACTTTGCCCGAGGTGCTGATCGCGATGCCGTGAGCGTAATCATACCCCGCCCCGCCCGCGCTCTGAATCCATTCCAGTCTGCCATTGGAATCGTACTTGCCGACGAAAGCGTCATAGCCTCCAGCCGCCGTCAGCACCCGGCCATCGAACTTGCAGTCGGCGCCCTCGCAGGCGCCGGCGACATAACAATTGCCCTCGGCATCGCAGGCCACCCCATAGCCGCGGTCACCCTTCGATCCCCCGCCGGAGCGCACCCAAAGAAATTTGCCTGCCGCGTCCAGCTTGGCCACGAAGAAATCCTTGTCTCCCGCGCTGGTGACCGTGAAATCGCCCCACTGGGCGGCACCGGCAAATTCGCCCGTGATGAAGATGTTCCCTTTGGCATCGGTGCACATGCCGTAGGTCTTGTCATTCAAAGGCCCGCCAGCGCGCACGACCCACTCGTACTCCGGGACGGTGTCCGCAAAAGTGAGGGAAGCAAAGGCGGCAAGGGCAAAAAGCTGCTTGAGCATCGCATACCAACGCCAAAGCCGAACCCGTTTTGCGCCATCAACGAAAAGCGCGGCACCCTCACGAGTGCCGCGCTCTCAAAAACGCTCAATAAGCCAGCGCTCAGGCCTTGGCGAACAGACCTGCAACGGCGGACCAGTTCACCACGTTCCACCAGGCGGCGATGTAATCGGGGCGCTTGTTCTGATACTTCAGGTAGTAGGCGTGCTCCCACACGTCGAGGCCAAGGATGGGCGTGCCGGAGCCGTCCATCAGGGGATTGTCCTGATTGGGGGTGGAGGTGATGGCGAGCTTGCCGTCCTTCACCACGAGCCAGGCCCAGCCGGAGCCGAAGCGGGTCACGCCGGCCTTGGCAAAGGCTTCCTTGAAGGCGTCAAAGCTGCCGAAAGTCGCGGTGATCGCCTCGCCCAGCGCGCCATCGGGAGCACCGCCGGCGTTCGGACCCATGATGTTCCAGAACAGCGTGTGGTTGAAATGGCCGCCACCGTTGTTGCGCACCGCGCCGCGAATCGCTTCCGGCACGCTGCCGATGTTCTTGCACAGGTCCTCGATGGACAGGGCCTCAAGCTCGGCATTGCCGGCGATGGCGTTGTTGAGGTTGGTCACATAGGCGTTGTGATGCCTGTCATGATGGATCTCCATCGTGGTGGCGTCGATGAACGGCTCGAGGGCCGCTTTGTCGTAAGGCAGGGGGGGCAGGGTGTGGGCCATGGTGGTGGGTGGGGTGATGAGAGTTAAGCTCCAGGGAAGTAGCTGCAATACGAAGGCAAGCAAGTCCAGGGTGTGCAAGAACTTCGTCCCTGGCCTGCTCGGTGGATGGGTGGATCGGCACCCTCGCAGGACCGGCGCAAGATGCGCACAAACTATTTTCTTTGCCGGGCTTGAGTTCCATTTAAGAAGCGTCATACATTGCGTTCATCTATGTCACGATGGCTGTCTTTTTTGCAGCCGCGCTTCTGGGGCAAGGTGGGCCGCGCGGTTTTAGGTGAGGTTCGTTACGCCCCTCCGGCATGGCCGGGAGCGGTGTTTGACTCGATGCGCAAGCATCCGTCCGTCTGGGCCGTGACTCTGGTCGCGGCGGGTGCGATTGTCGGCGGCGGCATCAAGGGCCACGAGTGGTGGGAGGCTCACAAACCGCGCCCACGACAGATCGTGGAGATCCGCCAGATCGCAGGAACCGCAATCGCGCCCGGCATTACGCCTGTGGTGAACGGCGCACCGGTGCCGCAGCCGGCCGTGGTGACGTTCTCACAGGGCATTGCCAAGCTCGACGTGGTGCGCAAAGGCGATGCGCCAGGGGTCACCCTGTCGCCAGCGCGGCCCGGCCACTGGGTGTGGGTCACAGATGCGCGTTTGGAATTCAAGCCCACCACCGACTGGCCGGCGGGCACGGAGTTCGTCGTCAAGCTGGACGAGGCGCAACTGCCGCCGGCGGTGAAACTGAAGGAAACGCGCTGGACCTTCACCACCCCGCCGGTGCGCCCGCAGTGGAGCAACCTGGAATTCTACACCAATCCACAGGACCCGGACGTGCATCAGATCACCGCCGAACTGAACTTCAGCCACCCGGTGAAGCTGGCGGATGTGGAGCAGCACCTGGGTTTCAAAGTCATTGGCGGAGCCCCGCTCTTCAACTGGGGCGGCGCCGCGCCAGCCTCGCTGTTCACGGTGGAGGAAGGCAAGGCTCAAAGGCAGTTCTTTGTGCGCAGCTCGCGCATCGTGATTCCCGAAAAGGAGGACTTTGTGCGACTCACGCTCTCTCCGGGCCTGCCCGGCCAGACCGGTGGCAAGCCGACTCCAGAAGAGGCGTCCGTCAAGGTGCGGGTGCCTGATGTGACGACCGGCTTTGAGATCGAACACATGACGACGGACATGATCCGCACGGCTGAAGGCACGCCCGAGCAGTTTGTGTTTGTGGACACCTCAGGTTACGCCAAATCGGAGGAGATCGCCGGCCACGTGGAAGCCTTCCTCCTGCCCAAGGACCGCCCCAAGGAAAAGGGCATCGACTTCGAGGAGGATCACGCGTGGCAGGGGCGGGGAGAGGTGACGGATACCGTGCTGAAGCTGTCAAAACCCGTGAAACTCACGGCGGTGGAGACGGAGAAAGAGGAAGGCGCGCCCAAGAGCACGCGCCATGGCTTCAAAATCCTGGTGGAAAAGCCCGGCTATCTTTTCCTGCGAGTCACAGAGGGGGTGAAGGCGCTTGGCGGCTTCCG
>CAINXC010000764.1 GCA_903854655.1 uncultured Verrucomicrobiota bacterium
GCGGGCAGAAGCAGCGCGTGGCCATCGCCCGGGCGCTGATCAACAAGCCGCAGGTGCTGCTGCTGGACGAGCCGCTCGCGGCGCTCGATCTGAAGCTGCGCCAGCACCTGCTCATGGAGCTGCTCACCATCCATCGCGAGGTGGGCACCACCTTCATCTACGTCACGCATGATCAGACCGAGGCGATCGGCTTGAGCGATCACATCGCGGTGATGAACGAGGGGCGCATGGAGCAGGCGGGCTCGCCGCGCGAGATCTATGAGTCGCCGCGCACCAGTTTTGTGGCCTCCTTTATCGGCGATACGAACTTTCTGTCCGGCAAGGTGGCCGGGAGCGATGGTGCAACCCTTTGCCGGGTGACAATTGATGCCCTGGGCGAGTTCACCGCCAGTGTTGTCGCGCCCCTTGCTGAGGGCAGCATCGTGCGCCTGAGCGTTCGTCCCGAAGCATGGTCGCTGTCGCCAGCCGCATCGGGGCAGAATTCCATCCGTGCGCGTGTGGAGGAGGTGCTGTATCTCGGCGCCAATTCCTGCGTGACCCTCAGCGCGGGCGCGCAGCGGCTCATCGCGCATCGTTCCAACCGGCAGGACGGTGACGGCGGGTTTGTGCGGCGGGGGGCGGAGGTCTGGGTCAGTTTTCATCCCGAGGATGGGGTGGTATTGCCTGTCGCCGGGGGGTGAGCCGGAGCGAATTTTCCATGCCGCATGGGGAAGGCTTGCAGCGCAGGCGGCGTAAGTATCCGCAGCCATGTCTCGCTTTGCCCTGTTCGCTCTGTTCGCCGCCCTCCCTGCACTGCAGGGCGCGACCGTTGATTTCGTCAAAGATGTCCAGCCGATCTTTGTCGAGCACTGCTACCAATGCCACGGCCCCAAGCGCCAGGAGGCGGCGTTCCGGCTGGATCACAAGCCCAGCGCCCTGAAGGGTGGTGACCTTGGCGTGGCCATCGTGCCGGGCAAGGCCGCCGACAGCCTCTTGATTCAGGCGGTCAACGGCACCAATCCGAAACTCAAGATGCCGCGCAAGGGCGAGCGGCTGACCAGCGGCCAGATCGCCTCGCTGAGCGCCTGGATTGATGCCGGAGCGCCCTGGCCGGACAGCGCCTCGGCAAACATTGACAAGGGCGCCAACCATTGGGCTTTCAAGGCACCGGTGAAAACGGTCCCGCCCCAAGGCTCCATCCATCCCATCGACGCTTTCGTTCAGGAGCGCCTTGCCAAGGAAGGGCTCAAGTCCGCGCCCGCCGCCGCGCCGGAAACTCTCATCCGCCGGCTGTATCTTGATCTCCTCGGCCTGCCGCCCACGCCGAAGGAGGTGGACAGGTTTGTCGCGGAGATGAAGGCGGGGGGGGCTTCGTCGGCCGTCTATCAGAAATGGGTGAACGACCTCCTCTCCAGCCCGCACTATGGCGAGCGCTGGGGCCGCCAGTGGCTCGATGCGGCCCGCTACGCGGACAGCAACGGCTACGAGAAGGACCCCATGCGCTACATCTGGTTTTACCGCGACTGGGTGATCAATGCGTTTAACAGGGATCTGCCGTACAATCAGTTCATCATCGAGCAGCTTGCCGGGGACCAGCTTCCGAATGCGACCCAGGACCAGATCGTTGCCACCGGATTCCTGCGCAATTCAATGGTCAACGAGGAAGGCGGCGTGGACCCCGAGCAGTTCCGCATGGAGTCGATGTTCGACCGCATGGACACCATTGGCAAAAGCATCCTCGGCCTGACGATTGGTTGCGCGCAGTGCCACAATCACAAGTACGACCCAATCACGCAGGAGGAGTACTACCGCATGTTTGCCTTCTTGAACAATGACAACGAACCCTGGCGCGTGGTTTACACGCCGCCGGAGCAGATGAAGCTCGCGCAGATGCACCGGCAGGTGGCGGAGCTGGAAGGCAAGCTGAAGCAGGAGAACCCGGACTGGCAGGAGCGCATGGCCAAATGGGAGGCCAGCGTGAACCATCGCCAGCCCGAGTGGCACGTGCTGCAGGCGCCCTTCATTGACGACACCACGGGCGGACAGAAGTTCATCCAGCAGCCCGACGGCAGCTTCCTGGCGCAGAGCTACGCGCCCACCAAGGCGACCCCGAAAGTGGAGATTGCGGGCGATGTCGGCAATGTCACCGCCTTCCGCCTGGAGCTTCTCACCGACCCCAACCTTCCCGCCTACGGCCCAGGTCGCTCACAAAAGGGCACCTGCGCCTTGAGCGAGTTCATTGTCGAGGCCGAGGCGGACGGCAAGACCCAGCAGCTCAAGTTTGCCAGTGCGACGGCGGATTTTGGCGAGCCGGAGAACACACCGCTGGTGGACTACGCCCGCGATCAGGACAGCGCCAAGGACAAGCGTGTCACCGGTCCGGTGAGCTATGCGATCGACGGCAAGGACGACACGGCCTGGGGCATTGATGCCGGGCCCGGCCGCCGCAACCAGCCGCGCAATGCCGTGTTCGTTCTCGACAAGCCGCTGGTCAGGGCCTCGAAGCTGGTGATCTCGCTGGCAATGAAGCACGGCGGATGGAACAGCGACGATTTGCAGACGATGAACCTGGGCCGCTTCCTCATCAGCTACACCACCGCCTCGAACGCGGTGGCTGATCCCTTGCCCAAGGCGGTGCGCGCCGCCCTGGCCCTTCCTCAGGACAAGCGGTCTGCGGCCCAGTTGGCCGCTGAGTTCAGCTACTGGCGCTCCACCGTGCCGGAATGGAAGCCGGTGAATGATCAAATCGAGCTGGCCTGGAAGGGCCATCCCGAAGGCACCACCACCCTCGTGCTCGACAAGCGCGAGCAGCCGCGCATGACCAGCGTGCTGAAGCGTGGCGACTTCCTCAAGCCCGCTGACAAGGTGAGCGCAGGCGTGCCCGCCGTGTTGAATCCGCTGCCGAAGGACGCCGACGGCTCGCGCCTGACCTTTGCCAAATGGATCGTGGACCGCAAGGCGCCGACCACCGCGCGGTCGTTCGTCAACCGTGTCTGGCAGTCCTATTTCGGCACCGGGCTGGTGAACACCCCGGAAGATCTGGGCACCCAGGGTGAGGCGCCCGTGTATCATGACTTGCTGGACTGGCTTGCGAGCGAGTTCATGGATCGTGGCTGGAGCATCAAGGAACTGCACCGGCTCATCGTCACCAGCGCCACTTATCAGCAGGACAGCCGTGTCACCCCCGCCGCGCTGGAGCGCGACCCCTACAACCGGCTGCTGGCGCACGGCCCGCGCCTGCGCGTGGAGGGCGAGGTGGTGCGCGATATTCAGCTCAGCGTCAGCGGCCTGCTCAATCCCGCGCTGGGCGGTCGCGCCGTCATGCCGCCCGCGCCGCAGTTCCTGTTCGAGCGACCGGCCAGTTACGCGCCCTTCCCGTGGAAGGTGGAATCCGACAGCAACCAGTACCGCCGCGCCGTGTACGTCTTCCGCCGTCGCAGCACGCCCTATCCGTTCCTGAGCACCTTCGATGTTCCCAGCGCCGAATCAAGCTGCGTGCGCCGTGCCAAAAGCAACACCCCGCTGCAAGCGCTCATGACCTTGAATGAAACCACGTCCATGGAGGCCGCCAGCGCCCTTGCTGGTCGCATGATCAAGGAGGGGGGCGCCGATGAAGCCTCACGCATCGCCCATGGCTTCAAGCTTTGCACCGGTCGCAAACCCAGCGTGACCGAAATCAAGGCTTTGACGGATCTGTTGCGCCGCCAGCAGGCGCGCCAGAGCGCCGAGACGGCGGAACCCTACACCGTGGTGGCGCGGGTGATGCTGAACCTGGATGAGACGATCACGAAGGAGTGATTCAGCTCGACCGACGGCCGCTTGGGATGGTAGAATCTTTGCCCATGAAGCGGACCGGTAACAGGCAGTCGTCGGGGCGATGCTTGCAAATGCCCGGGTTGCGCCCACGCCTCTTGTCAAACGTGAAGAATTGCCACTGGCTCTTCTTCGCGCTTCTGGTGTTTAGTGCCCCGCAATCGTCTGCCAAGAGGGCTGGCAACCGTCCCTATGTCAGTACCATGGATGGTATGAGCGTGTTTTACGCGCGCTGCATTCCCGATGAGGTTGAGGGCAACAAAGGTACAACGACAATCTATGTCGTCCGCAAAGACGGCGACAAGAAGACCGACGTGTACCCTTGGTACTCTCCAGGAGGGTTGTACTTGGGGTGGAGTCCGATTGCCGGCAAGGTTGCGGTGATGTCCCTGCGGGAAAAGGCGCCGACGCGCGAACAGCAGGTGGAATTCAGCTTCCACCTCGGGGGCAAGTTGATAAAGTCGTACACAACCAAGGATCTGGAAAAAATGGGAGTGAAAATTGAGCCCCTGTGGGAGGAGGAGGGAGAAGGCGCTCAGTTTAGGGTGCTCGGCTGCATTCAGGTGCCAAACACCAACGACTATGATTTTGTCGTTGAATCAGGTGGCAAGAAACTGGCTTTCGACATTCTGACCGGGGAACCGCGAGTCTCCGCTGCGGGTGCAGGTAAGTCCAGATAGCTCCGGCTCATATCATCGAAATGGCTCGCTTTGATGTCCAATGAACCTGTCTCATGATGGAACTGACGATCTCCATCGCTCAAAGCCTTTGATGATGAAAACAAAACGGACCTTCAGAATTGCGGGCATCTGCATGCTTCTCCTCAATTTGGCTTGGAGCTGCTGCGCACAGCTCGCCGAGGATGACCTGCATCACTGGA
>CAINXC010000765.1 GCA_903854655.1 uncultured Verrucomicrobiota bacterium
AGCTCCGTCCGCTCCTCCTTTTTGGAAGCGCGCAGGCGGGCGGCGAGTTCTTTCTCGACCTCGTATTGGTGGCGGTCAGGTTCGGTGGGAGCAGGCATGAGCAGAGGGGCGGAGTGTTGCAAATTCGCGCGTGGCGAACAGCCTTGCCATGATGGACGTGACGAGTTTGGGCAAATGGTTTCTTTTCGCGCCTGTGTGGAGGAGGTCACAAACCCGCCACCAAAAGAGGGCCAAAAGTCGCGCGATGAGAAAGAGCAAAAGAGGAGCAGGTTGGTTCATTCGCGTTTGCTCAAGCACCAAATACTGCCGATAGGAGGCGCCAAATGCGATTCGGTTTAAAAACGCTCTCGGGATGGATCCACCATTTCACCAGGAGACATTGCGGCTATGCAATTGTGTCCAACGCACGGTTCGCGGAACTGCGAGAACTCGCCTTTTACAAACCCAGCAGCGACATTTTTCTCGACCACCTGCGGCGGATCTTCAAGATGTACAACATATCCTGCGTGCTGGATGTCGGCGCCAGCGAGGGATTGTATGCGGAGAGCCTGCGACGCGATTTGGGGTACGAAGGCTGGATCCATTCTTTCGAACCTCTGCCGGGGCGGCACGAGGCTCTGGCGGCGAAGGTGGCCAAAGATCCACGCTGGGTGCTGCACAAGTGCGCGCTGGGCTCCACAAGCGGCGAGGCTGAACTGAATGTGACCTCGCTGGATGTCTTCAGTTCGTTTCTGGCACCGGATTCGAACCAGTCCGGCAAGTACGCGGATTCGAACTGCGTGGTACAAAGGGTGAAAGTGCCGGTGCGGACGGTGGCCGAAGTGCTGCCCGAAATCCTGGCCAGCTCCGGGCCTGGGGCTGTGTACCTCAAGATGGACACCCAGGGGTTTGACCTCGAGGTTTTTCGAGGGGCCGCTGGCGTGCTGGAACAGATCGTCGCCTTGCAGTCGGAGCTCGCCTTGAAGACCATTTATGCCCAGGCGCCTGACTGGCAGGTCATGATGAGGGAGTTGATCGAGGCCGGCTACCAGCCGTCATTCTTTTTACCGATCAGCTTCGACAAGGATCTCTCCATTATCGAGGCGGATGGGATTTTTGTGCGGGCGCCAGAGGAGCTTCATTCGCCGAACATGGTTTCACGCTGAACTTCCTCCGTTGCGGAAGAGGCTCCGGGATAGTGTTCGCGCTTCCCATCAAGCTGTGCATGGTGCGCGGCAATGAGTTTGGCAAAGCGATTTGTTCATGGTGCGGGTTTGGGCTTGATGGAGCACGGAATGAGGACTGCAGCCCTCTTCCTGACAACGCCTTTGATGGTGCGTTTCCTGGGCAATGATTCGTACGGCTACTGGCTCACCGCGATGTCCTGGCTGGGTTATTTTGCATTGCTGGACCTCGGCATGTCGTACGGCACCACCCGCTTCCTCGCACTGGCGGTGGGTGCGGCGGACGGGCAGCGCCAGTCCATCGTTTACAGGGTCGCCACGACCCATTTCCGGCGCATGAGCTGGATCATTGCCGCAGGCAGCCTCCTGCTGTTTTTTTCCATGCCCTACTGGTTCGACGGCGGGCATCACATCAGCCTTATGACCGTGCTGGTGGCCACAGTGCCGGCCGGCTTGAGCATGGCGCTGCGGTTCTGGTGGCGGCTGCCGCAACTGCTGCTGCGCGCCTGGGTGCGCTATGATCTGCTCTCCTGGGCGGCGATCATCCGCGTGGCGGTGCAATCCACAACCCTCATCATCCTGCTGCCACGCGGGGGCGGACTGGTGCTGGTGGGCGTGATGCATGCGCTGTGCGACGTCCTCGAACTGTGCCTGCAGAAGTGGTTTTCCGTGCACCTGCCGCCCCTTCACCAGGAAGCGATCATCGAGGGCGAAGCCACCGCAAAAGTGCGCAAGGAGCTGCTCAGCTTCACCCACGACCTTGTGCTCGGGTCCCTGGGCGACGGGATGCGGGCCAATGTGGGGCCGCAGGTGGTGGGCTTTGTGGTGGGCCTGAACATGGTGCCGGTGTATTCCATGGGCGCCCGGCTGATTTCCATGGCCGAGGACGTGATCAACAGCCTGTTTGGCGGCAGTCTGCTCTCCATCTTCGGCCAGCTGCACGGCAGAGCGGAGTCTGACCGTTTGAACCGCGAATTCGCCCGGGTGATGGCCATCACCTCAGGCTTTGGAGCAGCCGCGATGGGCGGCCTGATCCTGTTTGGCAAAGCATTCATGCTGCGCTGGCTGGGCACGAGTTTTGAGGGGGCTTATGAAGTGACTCAAATTCTGGCCGTGCCCTACGGCCTGTTTTTCATGCAGTACCCGGCCAACAGTCTTCTGATGGCGCTGGGATGGCAGCGGCAGCTCGCCTGGCTGCGCTGCCTGAGCGGGATTCTGGCAGGCGTGTTCGCAGTCATATTCGGCCTGCTGTGGGGATTCAAAGGCGTGGCCTGGGGGCCGGCCATTGAAATGGGCGCTCTCTATGGAATCGCCTTTCCCATCCTCCTGCATCGGGCGGCGGGCATCACCTTTACACGTTATTTTTGGCATTATGTGCTGTGGCCAGGAGCCAAGGGGCTTGCCCTCCCCTTGCTCGTGGGCTGGGCGATGCTTCCCTGGATCACCCCCGACTATGCACGGCTGGTCTGCTGCGGTGCGATCTATGCTCTCGCCATGGTGATTTCGGTGCCGGTATGCCTGCTGGACCAGGAAGGCCGTCACCTGCTGCTACGAGCACTCGGCCGGAAGTGAAATCATCAAAACGGCGGCCCGTTATTTCGCAGGCAAGGCAAAAGAAGCGGCCACGGAGCGATGCTGGCTTGGACGATCGGGTTCCGCCAGGTTCCAGAGCGGCTGCCACTGCGGGCTGGCCAGCAGCTTGTCGATCCGCAGCCAGGGGCCGCCCAACGACAATGGATTATGGGTGGCACCAGGAAATGACATGCCGGTGCCGGACCCGGCCACCTCGTGAGAATCCACAAAACGGCGGGTCATGAGGTAGTGGACATACCCTTGCGCCGGAGCATTTGAATCGCCGACGAGCAGGCAGGGCAGGGTTTCCGCCTCGGCCCGCCGCAGCAGTGCGCGCGCATGGGAAATCTGGCCCTCCCACCAGGACTCGTCACTCTGGCGCTTCCCCGCCCAACTGCCCCCCACCCCGAGGATTCCCCACAGAAACGCGCCATGAGTGAGCGCGTTCAGGGCGTGGCGCGGCGTGGGCAAATGCATGGAGTAGATGACCACCTCCCGGCCCTGCCAGTTGACCGTGAAACGCCCGGCGACAGCCACCGGTCCATCGCTGATCAGTTCCTTGGAGGTGACAGGAAAGCGGCTCGCAATGACGAATTCGCCGACCTCATCGCCGTATTGAAACTCTTCGTAGCCAGGGGCTTTCGAGTACCGTTCGGCGCGATTGTTCGCGTCCTGCAGCACCATGACATCGGGTTTGATGCGGTTTTTGAAGGGTTCCAGGCTTCCCTTGCTCTCGCCACGGTTGAAGGTGAGCACTGTGAGCACCGGCGTTGTCGCCGCCGCAGTTCGGGGGCCGTACGATCGGAGACCCAGGAAGCCCCAGGCGATCAGGGCGACAATGGCGGCCACGAGGACCAGGCTTTCCCAGTCAAACACCAGCACCACGGGCACTATGACCAGGAGGGGCAGCGCCCAGCCCGCCGGCGGCAGATACAGAACGAAAGCAAGAGTGAGATTATGTTCGCCGCAGTAACGAAACAGCGCCCAAAGCAGCACCAGAAAAAGGAGGTAACCGCCGGTGCAAAGACGAACCAGCCATTGCAGCAGCTTGAGAAGGCGGGCCAGGAACAGCCGCAACGCAGCCTTGCCTTCGGCTGTTGCCACAAGCCGTCCAAGGATCAGGTTCAGCGAGTGCTCAAGCAAGGAGGCCAAGCGGTAATCTTATTTCCTCCATTAGGGCTTTGACGGAGCGGGAACGGGAACGGGCGCCGCGCTTCCCGCAGGCTGCGAAGCCGCAGGGATGAGGTCCTTCCACGGGGCGTTCGGCTTGACTTCGGGACCAGGCTTGGCGGCCGCAGGGGTTGCGGGCGGTGTTTCAGGCTTGGCGGAAGAGCTTTGCTTCATGCCGCCCACGAACTTGTCATGATCGCTCTGACCACCACCCTTAAGCTCGGTTCGGATGACGCCCACACACAACCAGCCGAACACACACAGGGTGACGATCATGCAAAGGGCTTCGAACAGACTGAAGGCACGGGTGCTGCGAGACATGGGGTGAGTGAAAGCGTGGTTGGGCCTGGGTGCAAACAGATTGATGATCACTGGCGTGCTTTGCGCAGGATGTGAACGCCGAGCAACCCCAGCGCTCCAATCGCCGGCACGCACAGGAAATGAGCCCAGACGATGAGTTCATTGGCGTGATTCAAGCCGCTGAAGCGATGCAGCACCCATTGCGCCACGATCCAGAGCACCACGGCGCCGATGCCCACCAGGAGGCTTAGAAGCAAAAAGAAAAGCGTGCCTTCGTTCATCTGAATCAGCCGCCGGGTCACCCGCAGCGGCTCATCCCGGCTTTGCAAATACAACATGCAGCCAAACAGGTAAAGCTGGGCGCCGATCACTGCCGCGAGCAGCAGGAGCGTCTGGCTGTGAACGTCGAAAATATGGATCTGCCCCACCGCCACCGGTCCGGTCACACCGGCGATGGCCTGCAGCAGCGAAGCGAAGAGCACCATGAAAAGCCCCTTCACCTCAAACAATCGCGGCCGCTCCGACAGGATGAACAGCAGATGCCGCATGCCGTCGCGCCAGGTGCGCAGGTGGGGCTGGCGCTCCACCGGCGGGGGCCGCAACCCCGAGGGTATCTCCACGCACCGGGCGTGGTGTTTCAAGGCCTTGATCAGCAATTCCGAGGCGAACTCCATCCCTGAGGCACGGATATCCCAGGACTCATAAGCCGTGCGCCGCAGGCAGCGGAAGCCGGAATTGCAATCGGTCAGCACGCCGCCGAACAAACGGTTGATCAGCCAGGTCAGGACGGGGGTGCCCAGGTAGCGGTGCAGGGTGGGCATGGCTCCCGGCTCGATCTTGCCGATCAGCCGCGAGGCGATGCCCATGTCGGCATCTGCAGACACGGTGCGCCGGTAAAGTTCCAGCGCATCTTCATAGAAATAAGTACCATCGGCATCGGCAAACATCACATACGCGCCCTGCGCTGCATCGATGCCTCCGCGCAGAGCGGCTCCATAGCCCCGTTCGGTCACCGGCACCACGCGCGCGCCCAGGCTTTCAGCAATCTCGCGGGACCGGTCGGTGCTGCCGTTGTCACCCACGACAATCTCAAACTTCAAGGCCGGATCAGCGGACAGCGTGCGCTGCACGCGTTCGATGCAGCCAGCAATGCAGCGCTCTTCATTGAGACAGGGAAAAACAAAAGTGAGATCCATGTGGGAGGCCGCCAATAGAGCGCGAACCGCCGACAGGGCAAGGAACGATGGCGTCGAATTCGCACCCTGTTTCTTTCCGATGAACCCTCAGGTCTGCGATGTGTTGTGGCGCCTGGGCCGGAAGGCCTTATACAGTGCCCGATGCCTTTTTCCGCCCTCGGGCTTTCGCCACCGCTTGTCCGGGCCGTTGCCGACAGACACTACCTTGCCCCCACCCCTGTCCAAGTGGCGGCCATTCCCGCCGTGCTGGGCGGTGGTGATGTTCAGGCCATGGCGCAAACCGGATCAGGCAAGACCGCAGCCTTCGTGTTGCCGATCCTGCAACGGTTGGCGACCTCCCGCCGCGAGAGCCCCCGACGTCTGCGTTTCTTGATTCTCGTCCCCACCCGGGAGCTGGCAGCACAAATTGGTGACTCCATCCGCCACTACGCCCGCCACCTTGTCGAGCCGGTGAAAACCATCTGCGTTTTCGGCGGCGTTTCCATCAACCCGCAAATGATGCGGCTTCGCGGGGGAGCCGACATTGTCGTCGCCACCCCGGGCGGTTGCTTGATCTGGTGGAGCACAACGCCCTGAGCCTCTCCGAGGTGACGACGCTGGTGCTGGATGAGGCTGACCGCCTTCTTGACCTGGGCTTTGCCGCCGAACTTCAGGGGATCCTGGCCCTGCTTCCGCCAAAACGGCAGAATCTGCTCTTCTCCGCCACTTTCCCGCCTGCGGTGCAAACGCTTGCCCAGGCATTGCTCCGCGACCCAACCATCATCGAAATCGCGGCGGTGCCATCAACCCTCCCCGACATCCAGCAACGGGCGATCGAGGTGGATGTGCCGAGGCGCACGCAGCTTTTGAGGCACCTCATTGAAACCCAGGGATGGTCCCAGGTGCTGGTGTTTGTGGCAACCAAGTACGCCACCGAGCACGTGGCGGAAAAACTGCGCAAGGCAGGCATTCGCGCCGCCCCCTTCCACGGCGAGCTTGGCCAGGGAGCCCGCACCCTCACGCTCTCGGAGTTCAAGGCGGGCCGCATCCATGTGCTCGTCGCCACCGATCTGGCCGCCCGTGGCATCGACATCAAGAATCTTCCGGTGGTGGTGAATTTTGACCTCCCCCGTTCCGCCGTTGATTACACGCATCGCATTGGCCGCACCGGCCGGGCGGGCGAAAGCGGCACCGCCGTGAGCTTCATCAGCGCGAACACCCACGCCCACTTCCAGTTGATCGAAAAGCGCCACCAGCTCGAGCTCGTGCGCGAACAAATCCCAGGCTTCGAGCCTGTCGATTTCGCCCCTCCCCCTGCCGCCCCCGGAGGCGGAGTCAAGGGCAGGCGCAAGAGCAAGAAAGACAAGCTTCGCGAAGCCGCCGCCCGGGCGCTGGAATAGAGGGCGGAACTGGATTTCACGGTGAAGGAGAGAGTGCAGCCGAAACACCTTTCGCCTGAATTCAACCACTCGTGATGGGCGTGTTCTGGGGCGCTTCTAAACCAATGACCATGGCCACTATGAACAGGGCCGTCGTGTACCGCTGGTCGGGGCTGGAAGAAAGATGGGCAGAAACCTTCTGCCCCCTTCCCTCCTATGCCACCATGCGTTCATTCCATAGCCACCCGGCTCTGGAACAGCGTGTTCCAGGTTCATCGGTCGCTGCGGCGGTTTTCTGCAAAACCGATGGTGCTTTCCGGCGCCGTCATGGGGATGCTGATAAATCCTGGCGACGGCCTTTACTTCGATGGCAGGTACGCGCACCCCCCGCCCTGGCTTCCCAGCAAGATTCAGGTGGCGGTGGAGGCTGGCAACGGCTTGCAGACCTGCTGCTACAAACGTGGTGGCGGTCATGCCCGGATCATCGATGACGGCTATGACTGCTCCGGCTCCGTCTCCCGTGTGCTCATGAGCGCCGGCCTGCTGGACACCCCGCTTTCCTCCGCCGGTTTTGCTCACTATGGCCAGCCCGGACCGGGGCGATGGATCACTCTGTTCGTGCGGCCTGGCGACCACGTTTTCATGTCGGTGTGCGGCCTGCGCCTCGACACCACTGGACCCGGCGGCACCCCGGGTCCCCGCTGGCGCGCCCACCCGCGAAACTACTCCGGCTTCCAGGTGCGGCACCCTCCGGGGTTTTGAAGCCAAGGAGAGCGGTGGCCGCTTCATTTCTCAGGCGGAAGCCCTGGCAACAACCGCAGCCGGCCCCACTGGCGCACCTGCGTGCGCTTGTCCTTCTCGCCTGCAAACCAGTCTTCGTGGTGGAAGCTGCCAAAATTGCCATGCCCCCGCGCCTTCTCGTCCAGATCGCCGATGGCGATGTTCAAGCCCATGACGACTTCTTTGTCATCGGGCTTGAAGAACCAGCCTGGAGCGATTTCCAGGCATGGGTTGAAAGCGATGGACCATTCAATGATGTAGCCTTTGCCATCAGGTTTGCGCTTGGCCACGGCCTGCATGGCACCGCTCTCGATCCACTGCTGATAGTGGTTCCAGGCTGATTCCTTCACGCGAGGCTCGCCCTCAAGCAGGCCTCCCACACCTATGCCCCCAAGCCGGGATTTCGTGAGGTTGCAGACCATCTGCCAGGACTGCCCGTCACCCCGGGCCTCCTCGTCACCGTCCCAGTGATTGGTGGCATTGATGAGCAGTTCCATCTCGTCGCCAAACCAGGGCCATCCCTGTCGCGACAGCTCATGCGCCCTCGGATTTTCGTCAGGCAGCCAGCGATCCGTGTCGATGCCGTAGAGCACATCGTCCGTCACATCAAAGGCAAAGTACAGCCGCTCGCCATCATATTTCACCCAGCCTTTGAGCGACAGATCCCGTGCATCGGTGGTGGGCGAGAACTGGGCGGCCCAGCCTTTTGTGCCTTCGAACGCCGTGGCATCGCTCCACTCGCCGGGGCTGAGGACGCCATCGAGGACCGGAGTTTTTCCCCTGGATGCCTTCAATTCTCGTGGCCACTCCCCTGCTTCGACAAAAGCGGAGAGCGTCAGAACGAAAATCAAGGCGAGGCGAGGCATGACGGGAAAGCATGACAGAGAGTGCCGGGCATCGTGAAGCAGAATCTCGGAGGCCCGTGGATCTCGCCAGCGATGGAAAAGACCCGTCGAAAATAATCCTGCATAAATCTTGTCAGAAACCTGCTATTTCAATCAAAGAGAGGCAGTGGCACCACCCGAATGAACCATCCCGACCGATTCCTGCCCTTGTTCCTGGAAACCCAGTCGGACCTGCGCGCCTTCATAGGGGCGATGGTGCGCGATCCGGTCACACGCGAGGATGTGTTCCAGGAGGTCTCCATGGTGCTGTGGAAGAGCTTTGCCAAGTACGACCCTGCCAGGCCATTTGGGGCCTGGGCGCGGGGCGTTGCCGCGCGCAAAATCTTGGAGGATCACCGGCTGCGCGCGCGATTACCCGAAACATTCCCTCCAGAAGTCATCGAGGCGGTGGCGGCCGGGTTTGACCAGGACCAGGGCCATGCTGCATGGCGGGACCGCGAGCAGGCGCTCAACCAGTGCCTGGCACTGCTGCCCGAGCGCTCGGCAGCACTGATCGCCGAACGCTACGAAAAGGGCCGTGCCGTGGAGGAGCTGGCCGATGACACGGGCATGACCATGGACGCGCTGTACCAGACACTGAGCCGGTTGCGCAAGCAACTGCGCGAATGCGTGCAGCGCCGCCTCGGCCTCCTCAACAACTGATTTTACCATGCCCCGCCACCGCCAGAACTCCGAGTTTGCCCGCCTGGCCTTGCGCTGGCTGGACGGCTCGGCGACGGCTGCCGAGGCCGCCCGGCTCTGGGAATTCATTCGCGCAGACCCAGCCTGCGCGAGGGAGTTTGCCGAGCAGGCACGGTTTGATCTGCTGCTGCAGGACACCCTGCGCGAGCGGCAGCGGGAGCAAGGCATTGCCACCGGGGCGCGGCGGGAAATCGTGCGCCATCGAGCGCGGCTGGGTCAGCGCCGCGCCATGGCCGTTGCCGCCTTGGTTCTGGCCGCAGGTTTCCTGGTCTGGCTGGTGCTGCCCAACCACGGCACCACCGTCCAGGACGTCACCCGAGCCCCAGTGGTGAACCCGCCCAAAGCAGTGCCCAGGGCACCGGGCATCAAGGCCCGCCACGCCACCGTCCTGGTGGCTCGCCAGGAGACCGCCAAGCCCGTTGCTGACGCCCCAATCCAGCCGTTGCGAAAGCGCCTGGACAATTTTTTTCTCACCGGTGTGGATCTGGACAAGGTGCCCTTGAGCCTGGCGCTGAAACAACTGGAGGACCAACTGCGCGAGCTGAACTTTGCCAGCACCGCAGACCTCGCGGCATTGCACGTGCAGCTTCCCCCAGGAGCCGGGGCGCGACTGGTCACCTTTCACTCCGGCAGCATCTCCTTTCTCAAGGCCGCGCGAGCCCTTGCCGGCCTGGCGGGTTATGATGTGGAAGTCAGCGATAGTGGCGCGACCCTGGTCGCGAGTGCCGATGGGAACCCCAGCCGCCAGGAATCCCGCAGCGTGGCAGACATGCTGGCAGGCCTGGGCGGCAGCACGGACCCCACCAGGAACCATCTGGATGAACTGCTCACTGACGCCCGCGCCCTGGGGGTGCAACTGAACCTCGCCGCCGACGGCACCGTCTCCGGCCTGCGTGCCACTCCCGGCGAATTCCAAGCCCTCTCTTTGCTCGCACAGTCGCGCGATCAAGTGCGCAGCCTGCCACCATTTCAGTTTTATGTCAGAGCCATCCCCGCTCCGCCTGGCTCTCAAGACCGGATCCTGACAGGAACCGAGGCAGACCAAGCTCGCTCGGACTTTCTACAGTCCGCCAGTCCGGGGACGCCGCCTGTCATCGTCAGCGTACCGATGCAGGAATCCACGCTTGCGGGAGCCACCGCCCAGCCAAGTGAGGTCTTTGCTTCGGCCAGTCCGGTGGGCGCTGACAGGATTTACCTGAACCTCATTCCCGGCCCGCTGGATACCAGCCAGCCCGCCCAGCAGACCCTCAATTCCAGCCGGGCCGGCCCCCAGGACCCCGTGATTGCGTACGTGCCTCCGCCTGACATTGTCCAGTTCAACACCCAGGTCCCGCCCGGCACCAACACGATCAAGTTCACCAGCCCCGTTTCCAATGCAACGCCGAATGCGATCCTCAAAACGGGTGGACTGATCACCCTCCACCCGACCTCTTCGACCGCTGTTTCGAACAACGCAAGCGCAGCTGTTGCGAACGGCATGACGTTTGCTAGTTCCACAGGCAACCTGACTCTCTCATCCTCCATGATCGGTGTGTCCTCCGTCACAGACGCCGCTTTGTCTGCAGGCGCGAGCAACCTTCAAATCAGCATCATTCCTGTGACACCTGACGAACCATGAGACTTCCTTGTGCCGGGCTGATGAAAGACCCGGGCAGAAAGCGTCGTCACAAGCGGCACGCATGAAGATCCTGACCACGCTCCTTTGCCTCCTCACCTGTGCCGCGATGGCTCAAGCCCCCAAAGGGAAACCCGTCCGGCCCAAGCTGACCGATGCGGCGGTAAAAAATGAAGAGCGGCTGTACAAGACCACGCCGCAGGGTGAGCTGAAGCTTCACCTGTCCCTGCCCGTGGACTGGAAGGCGACGGACAAGCGGCCGGCCGTTGTGTGCTTCTTTGGCGGAGGCTGGAAGAGCGGCAGCTACGTTCAGTTCGCCTCCCTTTGCGATTACCTGGCCTCGCGCGGCATGGTGGCCGCGAGCGCGGATTACCGAATCGAATCGATCCATCACACCACGCCGGACAAATGCGTGGAGGACGCCAAGAGCGCGATGCGCTACCTGCGCGGCCACGCGGCGGAGCTTGGCATTGATCCAGACCGCATCGTGGCCTCGGGCGGCTCCGCTGGCGGGCATCTGGCCGCCTGCACGGCGCTGATTGAGGGATTCAATGCGGAGTCTGACGACAAGACAATCTCGCCTCTGCCCAATGCCATGGTCTTGTTCAACCCGGCGCTGAACATCGCGGAGCTGATGGCAAAAAACGCCGATGCCGAGAAGCTGGCGATGTTCAAAGCCATCACGCCCAACAGCTTCCTCAAGGCCGGCACGCCACCTGCCATCATGTTCTTCGGCACGGAGGACAAGCTGATAGCAGGTGCGACGGAGTACCTTGCCAAAGCCAAGCCCCTGGGCCTGCGGGCGGAGCTATGGACGGCGGCAGGCCAGGGTCACAGCTTCTTCAACCGGCAGCCCTGGCTGGAACTGACGGCGCAAAAAGCGGACGAGTTCCTGGTGTCTCTTGGCTATCTGAAGGGCGCTGCCACCATCAAGCTGCCAGAAGGAGCACCGGTGCTGGTGCGGAAGCAGGACTGAATTGCCTCAGCTTGCCGGCGGAGCCTCACCGCCCGTCGGCCTGGCCTCCATCCGTCGCAGGATTTTCTCCACGGCGTGCTTGGTGACGATGTTGCCCTGGGCGTCGCGGCCTTTGATGGCAAGGGAGGCGAAGGGAAAATTGAGCGCCACATTGCGCAGGCGCAGGTCCTGCTTGAGGTGGATGGTCAGGTGCTGGCGGTCGCTTTCGGTTTCGTTCTCGTGCTTGGCGAAGTACAGAATGGAGGAGCCCGGCGTGCCCTTGGTAAGCTGGTAGGGCTTGTCGCGGGTGATGCCACCGGCCTTGAAACGCTTGGCCATGATCGGACCGTCGCGGCCATCGCGATAGATGATGGAATAGACCGTCTCCTCGTCCTTCTTGAAGATGCCTACGTAGAACGGGTTCTTGCCGACGAAAAGCTTGGGTGCGACCTTGTTGACGGTCATGGTGCCGTCCTTGGCGAAGTAAATGATGTCGTCCAAGGTCGAGCATTTGCAGAGCGGCTCGCCTTCTTTCTTGAGGCCGTAACCGGCAAAACCGTCCTTGGCATTGAGATACAGCACCTCGTTGGCAATGATAACCTCGGAGGCCGCAACGCGCTCGAAACTGGCAATCTCGGTGCGGCGCTCGCGCCCCGGCCCGTATGCCTTCTTGAGGCGCTCAAAGTGGCTGATGGTGTAGCGGGTGATGCCCTTGATGTTCTTGTTCACCTGCTCGATGTCCTTCTCCAGGGCGGCGATGTGTTCATCAGCCTCGAAGCTGTTGAACTTGGAGATGCGCTTGATGCGGATTTCGGTGAGGCGTGCCACATCGTCATCGGTAACCTCGCGCTTGAGTTTGCCCAGGTAGGGCTTCAAGCCCTTCCAGATGGCGGCCATGACCGCCTCCCAGGTGGCTGCTTCTTCGATGTCGCGATAGATGCGCTTCTCAATGAAGATTTTCTCAAGACTGCTGAAGTGCCATTTCTCCTCCAGCTCGCCGAGCTGGATTTGCAGTTCCTGAAGCAGGATCTCCTTGGCGTGCTCGGCCGCGTGCTTGAGCAGGTCGTTGACCGAGATGAAGCGCGGCTTGTCGTCCTGAATGACGGTTGAATTGGTCGAGATGCTGATCTCGCAATCCGTGAAGGCGTAAAGCGCGCTGATGGTCTGGTCCGCATCCACGCCGGGAGGCAGATGGACCAGGATTTCGACCTCGGCGGCCGTGTTGTCCTCGACCTTCTGGATCTTGATCTTGTTCTTCTCGTTGGCGGCGACGATGCTCTCCATCAAACCACCGGTGGTGGTGCCAAAGGGGATCTCGCTGATGCGCAGGATGCTCTTCTTGGGCACCGGCTCCATGCGGGCGCGGACCCGCACCCGGCCGCCA
>CAINXC010000766.1 GCA_903854655.1 uncultured Verrucomicrobiota bacterium
CCGGCCTCAAGGAAGCCGCCACCAACCCCGCCCCGCAGCCCGTTCACGCCATGGAGGCGCAGAGCGCCGCCGCCATCAGCCACAACACCCTCAACGAGCTGAAGAACATCAAATGCCCGGTGCTCGTCATCGGCGGCAAGAACGACGCCTTCACCCCCCGGTGGATGGGCGAGGAAGTCGCCGCCGCCATCCCCGGCGCCGACCTGCACCTCTACGACAACGCCGGCCACGCCTTCCACTGGGAATGCCTCGCCGACTTCAATCCGCGCACCACGGAGTGGCTGCTGGCGCACTGAGGCAGAATTGAGTTCTAAATTGGGGCATCGCTCCGGTGATTGATTTGACCGGGCGATGCCATTTTTGTTTCGGGTGAGACGGTTCTATGATCACTATGGTTGTAGGCTGACAACTTGAAGTCACCTGAGAAGACAGAACGCGACATTGGTGATGGCGGGCAGGATGGCGACCACGAGAGAAAAGCCCAGCCCAAGGCGAAACAGCAGCACAGTCGAACGCCCTTCCATCCGGCAAGAGCAAAGGCCTAGCAGAACCTCCACCAGCCAGCCTCCCGTGTAGCAAATGTTTGCGACCACAGGCGCAATGAGGACGAGGAAGTAATTTCCTTCACCCTTGCCGGGCTGAAGACTTTCGCAGATGAACATCACCACCAGGGAAAAAATGCCGCATCCGCCAACCATCAGATTGTACGGAATGCGACGGAGTTCCCACCATTTGATGATGCACCAAATGCTAGCTGGCTCTTTGGGCGGAGCGAAAAGCCATTGAGCCTGTGGCTGCTGTTGCATGAGGGAGCGTGAATTTGACGGTAAGTCAAGAGCGAGGACGTGCAAGCGAAGACCTCTGGACGGTTCCGAACCTTCCTATTTGCCCAAACGACTGCGCGCGATAGTCTGAGGGACTGTCCAACCTACCACACCCATGAAACGCCGCGCCCTTCTTCCCTGCCTCCTGGTTGCCTCCATCAGCTTGTCTGCCTTCGCGGACGGAGCAAAGATCAAAGTCGGCTGCGTGGGCGACAGCATCACGGCGGGGGCGGGCACCAAGAAGCCTAACAACAGCTATCCGGCGCAGCTTGGGGCTTTGCTGGGCGCGGGGTACGAGGTGAAGAACTTTGGCAACAGCGGCTCGACCATGCTGGATGACGGCGACAAGCCGTACAAGAAGCAGAAGAGCTTCGCCGACGCAGTGACGTTCGCGGCCGACATCTACGTGATCAAGCTGGGGACCAACGACAGCAAGCCGCAGAACTGGTCGAAGAAGGAAGGTTTCGCCGCCTCAACGAAATCGCTGGTGGAGGCCTTCCAAAAGGCGAATCCGAAGGCCAAAATCTACCTGTGCACCCCGGTGCCCGTGATCGGCAAGGGCAACTACGGCATCAACAATGAAAAGGTGCAGGGCGAAATCATTCCCCTCATCAGGCAGGTGGCGGCGGAGATGAAGCTGCCGGTGATCGATCTCTACACCGCGCTGGACGGCCATCCCGACCTGTTCCCGGACCGCGTGCATCCGAACGACGACGGCGCGACGCTGATCGCCAAAGCCGTGGCTGCGGCGGTTGGGAAGAAGTAGCAGGTTTCTGAGGATTGACCGCAAAGAACGCAGAGATCGCAAGGGTGGGCCGGTGCGATGAAGGTGGTGTGTGGACACTTGTTGCACGGTTGCAAACTGTGCACGCATTGGTGGGCCCAAAAATGAACGGCAACGGCACGATCAGCGAGAGGTGAGGCGACGCTCCCTCTTCAGCCCACACGCCCACCCTTGCGATCTCTGCGTTCTTTGCGGTTAAGCTTCCCGTGGTAGTTGTGCTTCCCAGGCCCGCCAGCACTCGATGAAGCCGGTGGCGAAATCTTGCGGTTGGGCGTTGATCCAGTCGGTGATGACGGCAGGCTTGAACCATTCGCCACACTCGATTTCATCGGGGGCGAAGTGCATGGGGCCGTTGTGGTGGGCGGTGTGCAGCTCCACGAATTCCATGCCGGTGCGCTCGGTGGCGGGAATGTCGGCGGACTTGGTGGTGGAGTCGAGGTGGATGCCGAGCTCTTCCTTCGCCTCGCGCAGGGCGCAGGCGGCGTAGCTTTCGCCGACATCGAGATGGCCGGCGGCGCTGCTGTCCCAGGTGAGGGGATTCACGTCCTTGAGGTGGCTGCGTTTCTGCAGGTACACGTCACCGTGCTTGTTAATGACAAAGACGTGCACGGCGCGGTGTTTCAGGCCTGTGGCATGGACTTCGCCACGGGGCTTCTGATCAATGACTTCGTTGTGATCGTTGACGACATCGAACATCTCGCTGGCCTTCTGGCCGCGATCCTGGTCGGTGCGGCCTTCGAACCAGCGGGCGATATCGACCCACTGGCGCAGGGTGAGCTCTTCCGCGCGAACGGTGAGAGAGGTCTTCAGGGCGCTGGCAAGGGCTTCCCAGCCGCCTTGCGGAACCTCGGGCAGCAGGTTCTTCAACTGCTTGCGGCGCTGGCTGAAGCCGGCGCGCACAAGGCGGTCGAACAGGGGGCGGTCAAACACGGGCAGGCTGCCGGGCTTGCGCGGGGTGAGGCGGATGACGGCGCTGTCCACGCGCGGGCGAGGATTGAAGACCTCGGGGCCGACGACGCGCAGGAACTCCACATTCCAATCCGCTTGAACGAGGATGCTGAGGCCGCCGTAGCTGTCGGAGGTGATGTCGGCGCTCAGGCGCTGGCAGACTTCCTTTTGCAGCATGAAAACGGCGCAGGTAACGGGGGTGGGCGGGGTGGTGAGGGCGCGCAGGATCTCGCCACCGACAGAGTAGGGGAGGTTGCCGACGACGCGCACTTCGCCATGGCGGTACCAGGGGCGCTTGTCGAGGCGGGTGGCGTCCTGTTTGCGCAGTTCGACATCAGCGCGGCCATCGTACTTTTCGGTCAGTTCTTCGGCCAGAAGATCATCTTTCTCGACGAGCACGAGGTGTTTGGGCCTGCCCACCAGAAATTGGGTGAGAGCGCCTTGTCCGGGGCCGATTTCGACTACGAAAGGGGCGTTGTCGGGAGCGACCTGATCGGCGATCCAGCGGGCGACCTCCAGGTCCTGAAGGAAGTTCTGGCCGAGGCTCTTTTTGGGAATGAAAGACATGTGATTATTGGCGGGCGTCGGCCCGCGCCCAGGCGTCGGCATCAATGAGCTCGGCGAGGGTGGGGTGCGCGATGGTGAGGTGCCTGGACATCACACGCTCCACGGTGATCCAGATGGCGGGGAAGGTGGTGCGGCCGTTGAGGAAGGCCTCCACAGCGACTTCATTGGCGGCATTGAGCACAGCGGGCAGGCTGCCGCCAACGGTGCCGGCATGGCGGGCGAGGTCGAGCGCGGGGAAATCGGCGGTGCGCGGGGCTTCAAAATGCAGGGCGGCGAGCTTGGCGAAATCCAGCGGAGGCAGGCTGTTGGGCACGCGCTCCGGCCAGGTGACGGCGTACTGGATGGGGAAGCACATGTCGCTGTGGCTGAGCTGGGCGATGACGCTGTTGTCCATGAATTCGACCATGCTGTGGACGATGCTCTGGGGATGCACCACGACTTCGATCTTGCTCATGGGCACGTCGAAGAGCCAGCGGGCCTCGATCATTTCCAGGCCTTTGTTGAAGAGGGTGGCGCTGTCGATGGTGATCTTGCGGCCCATGGTCCAGGTGGGGTGTTTGAGCGCCTGGGCGACGGTGACGTGGGGAAGCTGATCGGCGGGCAACTGCCGGAACGGGCCACCTGAGGCGGTGACCAGCAGGCGGCGGACTTCGTTGCCGTTCTGGCCCTCCAGACACTGGAAGATGGCGTTGTGCTCGCTGTCCACCGGCAGGATGTGCACGCCCATGCGGCGGGCGGCGGTGGTCACGGCTTCGCCGGCCATGACGAGGATTTCCTTGCTGGCGACGGCGAGGTCCATCTTCTTCTCAATCGCAGCAAGGGCGGGCGCCAGACCGGCGGTACCAACGATGGCGACGATGACCATGTCTGCGTTGCTGGACTGGACGAGGTCCACGAGGCCCTGAGCGCCATCGAAGACGGTGACATCCGCAGGCAAAAGCGCCCGCGCTTGTCTGGCCATGTCAGGATCGGTGACGCTGACCTGCTTGACGCCCGTTTCCGCGACCTGGGCAACCAATGCTTCAACGCTGCGGTGCGCGGCCAGGCCGACGACCTCCATGCGCTCCGGGATGTCGCGAGCCACCTTCAAGGCGCTGGTGCCGATGGAGCCTGTGCTGCCTAGGATGAGGATTTTGCGGCGCATAAGACTTTAAGATTCAAGATTGCAGGCGGGAGCGGGAGGAAAATCAGGAATTCAGTCAGAGGTCTTGAATCTTCCAGTCTTTTGTCTAGATGAGCGTGAGATACAAATAGAACACCGGGGCGGTGAAGAGCATGCTGTCGGTGAGGTCGAGGATGCCGCCGATGCCGGGCAGCTTGTGGCCGCTGTCCTTGATGGAAACGCAGCGTTTGATGATGGATTCTGCGAGGTCGCCGGTGACGGCGGTGAAGCAGATGATGGGGATGAGGATGAGGCTGTGGGTGAAAGTAAGAGGAGCGAGGTATTGCGGCACGACGAGCCACATCAGGCCCGTGGCCACGGAGGTTCCGAGCAGCGCCCCGGCCAGACCCTCCCAGCTCTTGGCGGGGCTGATGTGGGGAATCATCTTGTGCCTGCCGAAAAGGGTGCCGATGGCATAGGCGCCCATGTCTGTGAACTTGGTGGTGGCGATCAGGTAGATCACCAGGCTGATGCCCGTGGTCGGCACCGCGCTCAGGGTGCTGACAGGCGCGGCGAAATACAGCAGCCGGGGGAGGAAGCCGAAGCAGATGATCGTGTAGATCACCCCAAACACGGTGGTGAAGATGCGGTTCAGCGTGGCGGCCCCTTCAAGGCCGTTGCGATAGGTGAGGAGAAACGAGCCCTGGACGGCAACCGCCAGGGCCGCCACGTCATGCCAACCAAGGGGGGAATGGAAGATCAGTGGTGTAGTGCCCTCGTGCAGCGCGGCGCCCGCCAGCGTGCAGATCCACCAGCCCAGGCCGACGCCGATGCCGAGCAGGGCGCAGGCGCGATCCGGCTGATCATGGCTGAAAAGCCTGAAGTACTCGAGGACGCCCAGCATTCCCACCACGAAGGCGATAATGAGGAACAGGAACTGGCTTTGCCACCAGATCGCCAGCAGCACCACCCCCCACAGCACCACGGTGCTCACGAGCCGGCTGATGAAGCTGCGGCGCCGGGCGGTCGGGGGGCTGGTGGCAGGGGAGGACTCCATGAGGAGGAAAAGAGGGCTCAGTTACGACGGGGGAAGATGCCCTTGCAACTGCCCTGCGAGTTTTTGGAATGACGTTTGCACTTCATGGAGGCGGGTGCTGACATCGCGCTTGGACTGTTCCTCGTGCTGCAAATCCTCCCGGGCCGGCTGTAGCAGGCGGGTGAAAATACCGAATGCATTCACGGTTTCCTCGGTTGCCTGGTCGGACAGGATCGTGCGCAGGGTGTCGCGGGCATTGTCAAACTGGTCTGCAAGCTGGCGCAGGGTGTGGCGCAGCCCCGCGCGCAGGATGACGAGGAGCATGAGCGCCGTCAGCAAGGTCACGGCCGCCCCGATCAGACCCGCCTGCCAGCCGAGGATCGCCCAGACCGCTGCCGTGGCTGGCATGAATGGCGCCACAATCCATGGGAACCGGCGTGCACGCAGGCGGGAGCGCATCATCCCGGGCTCGACTGTCTCCTGAATTTTCAACCCCAGAACAAAACGGCGCATGGCGCTCTCAAACTTGCTGATGAAGTGGAGGCGGGCTTCGGTGCTCACGTCTTCGCCTTCGTCGTTCTTCAACTCCGTGAGGTGCAGCTCACCCCGCCAGTGGTGGCTGATGTAGTCTTCGAAGCGCTTGAAATCGTCCTCAAGGATGGATGCCACCTGGTGCCAGCGTTCGCCTGAGCGCGCCAGCATGTCCTGGTAAATCCGGAGGTCGAGGTTGGCGGGCAGGCGGTTGTCTTCCTTGATCGCCCGAAAAGCGGCCCGCACCGAGAAGTTTTTATCGGCGAGGGTGACAACGTGCATGGCCGCTTCTCGATAATCGCGATCCGTCACATCAAGTGCTGCGGTGAATTTCGTCTTTGTCCGCAGGACCTGCACCTCCCGCTCGGCCTGCATTTCATCGATCAAGTGCTTGCGCTCCTGGACCTGCTCCAGCCGGGTGCTGGTGCGGTGCATGAGCTGATCCAGGACGTGCTGGGCCAGCCGCAGGGCCGAACCCAGCTTGGTCATGCGTGCCGGGCTCTGGGTGACGGTTTCGCTGATGTGAGCCTCCAGCGCGAGAAAGCCGCTCTCGGCTAGGAGGCGTTCACGATCAAGGCCCGAACTGCGAGCGAGGTACGCTTTTTTGGCAGATATGGCAAACAATGGGAAATCACGATTGAACCGTTGGCGGGACAATTGCCCCATGTAATCGGTGATCACCTGAATTTCCTCGGGCGTGCGCAGATCACACTGCTGAAGCACGAAGATGACGTTGCGCATCCAATGCCGGTGCACCTTCTCGAGGAACTGCCAGGCCGATGCCCCCCAGGGATTCATGGCGCTGAACACAAACACCACCAAGTCCGCCATCGGCACGAAACGTTCGGTGATCTGCTGATGCTCGTTCTCGATGGAATTGGTGCCCGGTGTGTCAACGATGTGGAAGTCCTTCAGGAACCCGCAAGGCACGCGTACTTCCTCGACGGAGGGCGCGATGGTGGTGGAGGAGACTTCGTTGCCGTGTTTGAAGAAGTAGATCCGGTCAGTCGTCGGCGTGACCCCGGTGCGGGAAAAGTCAGCGCCAAACAGGGCGTTGAGAAAGGTGGACTTGCCGACGTTGACCTCACCGACAACGACGAAGACAAACGGGTCCCTGAGACTGGCGATCAGGTTTTCCAGGATGTGCACGTCGTCGCCCGAACCACCGAGTTCCTTGACGAGACTTGCCAGCACATACAGGTCGGTGCCAAGCTTTGAGCGCAGATCGAAGTACTCCTCGCCGATCATGGTCGCAGTGGGGTGAGAGTGTCCGCAGTCCACGGCGCTTCGCGCATGATGTGGAGCCTGGCCATCAGCTTTATGGAGTGAACCACTAGGATGACTTGCGGGCCTTGGCCTGCGTGGCTGGCGTTTCCGGCTCGGGTTTCACCACCACGCCCACGGGCGTGGACTGCTGCTCCAGATTGATGAGCTGGCTGACGGTGAGGAACTTGTACCCCTTGGCGAGCAACTGGTCGAAGACCTGGGGCATGGCCTCGATTGTCGGCGCATGGATGTCGTGGGCCAGCATGATCGCCCCCTTGTGAGCACCTGCGACAAGACGGTGCGCCACCACCTGCACACCAGGGCGGCGCCAGTCGTTGGGATCCACGGACCAGATGATGGAGGAGTAGCCGAACTCGTTGTACACCCATTGCTCGATGCGCTTGTTGGTTGCCCCGAATGGAGGGCGCATGAGATGAGGGCGGTATTGGGCGGCGTCCCAGATGGCATCCGCCGTGCGCTGGAATTCACTGCGAATCTGCGCATCGGAGATCTTCAGCAAATCCGGATGGGTCCAGGTGTGGTTGGCCACCTCGTGGCCTTCAGCCAGGATGCGGCGGACGATCTCCGGGTGCATCTTCACCCGTTCGCCCACCAGGAAGAAGGTGGCCTTGATGTTGCGTGCTTTCAGGAGATCGAGCAGCTTCGGGGTGTTCACCGGATGCGGTCCGTCGTCGAAGGTCATCGCCAGGACCATCTGATCGGTCTTGATTTGCGAGTAACGCACATGGGCGCCAGGCGGCGGCACCTTGGGCAGCGGCGAATCAGGATTGGTGATGGAGCCGACCGTGACGGGCGGCTGCGGCTGGGCGTTCTCCGGGCTGGTGGCGACATCAGGACCGGTGGCCTTGCTGACGGTCGAGCAACCGCTGAGGCCGACGATCATGAGGATGGCGATCCAGAGATTCAAATGCATGCGTTGGGGGTGGGTCACGGGGCGAGAGTAGAGTCAGAGGGAGGGCCGCGAAAGCGTAAATTTCATATCTGCGGGGGAATGCCATGTCAATGTCTTGGGCGCGCTCAGAAGGGGCCTTTCTCCGGCGCGAAAAGAAGGATTGCAAAAACAGGCTGTACCTGGCCGCCAAATCAAGGTAGCTGACAGGGCTGCGCCGGGTAACGCGCCCAGGCGTCGCATTTCCGTCCAATCGCCAACGCATGACAAAACCATGAAAGTTTACACCCTTCTTCCCATTGCCGCACTGCTCCTGACCGGTTGTCAGCATCCCCCATCCGCCCCCCCTCCCACTCTGCTGCCGCCTCAGGCGTCGAGCGGTGGCAAGAACCTGGAGGATGGCGAGGCTTTCTTGAGGGCCAATGCGAAGAAGCCGGGTGTCAAAACAACAGCCAGCGGACTGCAATATCAGGTGCTTGCGTCAGGCCCCGCATCTGGCAGATCGCCCACGCGAGGGGATGCGGTGAAGGTGCACTATCGCGGGACGTTGATCGACGGCACGGTGTTCGACAGCTCCTTCGACCGGGGGGCCCCAGCCGTCTTCGGTGTCGGGCAGGTCATTTCTGGCTGGACCGAGGCGCTGCAACTCATGAAACCGGGCGACAGGTGGCAGGTCTTTGTTCCATCAAGGCTCGCGTATGGTGAAAGAGCCATGGGCGACAAAATTCCTGCCAACAGCACCTTGATTTTCGAGGTTGATCTCCTCGACATTGGCGGCGTGCACTAACAAAAGAGACCGACCGCGCTCGCAAGGGAGCCGCTGGACTCCCTTGCTTCCGTCGTTCACAGTGGGAACATGCTGCGACGAATCTTTTTTCTGCTTGGAATGCTCCTTCTCAGCGCCTGCTCGCCGAACGGACAGAGCGGGGGAGTCACTCCGCTGATCATCGGCACGGATGCGACCTATCCGCCCTTCGAATACAAGGACGAGTCGGGTGAACTCGCCGGGGTGGATGTCGACATGGGCAGGGCGCTGGCCAGGCACCTGGGGCGCCCGGTGGAATTTCGCAACATCGCTTTCGACGGGCTGATCACTGCGTTGCAGACCGGCAGCGTGGACATCATCATCTCGGCAATGACCGCGAACGACGAACGGCGCAAATCGCTCGATTTCAGCGATCCGTACGTCACGACCGGCATCTGCCTGCTGCTGCCGAAGAACTCCACGCTCAAGAGCGCCGAAGAGTTGAAGCAAGGCAGGCGGCGCGTGGTGGTGAAGATCGCCACCACCGGCGAGCAGTGGGCGCGTGCGAATCTTCCCGGCGCCGAACTCGTGGCGCTCGACAGTGATCCCGCCTGCGTGATGGAGGTGGGCAAGGGCAGCGTCGATGCCTGGGTGTATGACCAGATTTCGGTGATGAACTATGGCCTGCGCAACCCGGACACCACGCGGGCGCTGCTGGCACCGATCCGCATCGAGCAATGGGCCGTCGGCCTGCGTCATGGCCAGGAGGACCTGAGGTCGCAGATCAATGCGTTTCTGGCGGACTACCGCGCCAAAGGCGGCTTTGGCGGGCTGGCCGACAAATACCTCGCCAAGGAGCGTGATTACATGAAGGCGCAGGGGCTGCCCTTTGTCTTTGATGCCTCCACTCCCGTTTCCAAGCCGTAACACCCTGCGCCAACCCCACCCCACCATGAAAAACACCTTTCTCATTCTGATTGCCGGACTCGCCCTCGGGCTCACCGCCTGCGACAAAGCCAAGGACCAAGAAGCTGAAACCAAGGCCAAGGAAGCCGCCGAGAAGACTGGCGAGGCCCTGAAGTCCGCCGGCGAAGCCGCCAAAGCGGCCACGATCAACGCCATGGACAAGAGCAAAGTCGCGCTCGAAAAGGCAGGTGCCGATGCCAAGGCCGAGATCAACAAGGCCGCTGCGGCGGTGAAGCAATCCACCAACCAACCCGTGGCCGTGCCACTGGTGATCCCGGATGAAAAAGCGCCCCCTCCTGCTCCGCCTTCAGGTCCGGCCGCGGTGCCTGCGACCCCGGCCCCTGCGAAATAAGCATGAATGAAAAAGGGGAGGCCGAAGCCTCCCCTTTTGGTTCTTGAAGATGAGCGTCGGCCTCAGCTCTTGCTGCCGAAGGGCACGCGCTTGAATTCGCGGGTGAGATTGGTCAGCGATTCCTCCACGCCCATGCGCTCCAGGCTGCTGGCGCCCACGAAGCCGTCGGCGCTGGTCTTGCTAAGGATGTACTCCACATCCTTGGGCGTGTTGATCGGCCCGCCGTGGGTGAGGGTGAAGACGTCTTTGCGCACGGATTTGGCCGCGTCGATGATGTCCTGGGTGATCTTGACGGTGTGGTCCCATGAGACCACCGCCTTCTCCACACCGATGCTGCCGCCGACCGTAGTGCCGACATGAGCAATGACGGCATCCGCGCCCTGCTTGGTCATCTCGATTGCTTCCTCGGGCGTGGCGACATAGACGATGCTGAACAAGTCCATGCGGTGGGCGAGGCCCACCATTTCGAACTCCTTCTGCACGCTCATGCCCGTCTCCTCCAGCACCTGGCGGAAGTGGCCGTCGACGATGGTGTGGGTGGGGAAGTTGTTCACGCCGGAGAAGCCCATCTCCTTCACGCGGCCCAGCCAGTGCCACATGCGGCGGCGCGGGTCGGTGGCATGAACGCCGCAGACCACCGGGATTTCATTCACCACCGGCAGCACTTCGTACTCGCCGATCTCCATGGCCACGGCGTTGGCGTCGCCATACGCCATCAGGCCGCAGGTGCTGCCATGCCCGCTCATGCGAAAGCGGCCGCTGTTGTAGATGATGATCAGATCCGCCCCGCCCTTTTCGATGAATTTGGCGCTGATGCCCGTGCCCGCGCCCGCCGCGATGATCGGTTCGCCGCGCTTGAGGGTGGCGTTCAGGCGGTCAACGACTTCCTGCCGCGTGTAGGGGTTTCCTTTTCCGGTCCAGATGTTGGGCATGGTGGTGTGGGTGGGTTGAGCTGAGAGTTGGGTGGGCAGCGCTTTCATAAAATGGGACGGCAGCAAATGCACGCGCCGTGTTCGCTCCATGCACTATCTGAAACCCACATGGGTTCGGAGGTGGCATGGGCTTCGGCGAAAGGAAGACATTGCGTCACAGCCCTTCCATGGATCATAAATGCGCCTGCCATGCCCGAAGCCCTCACTGAAACGCACATCCACGGCGCGAAGACGACGTTTGAGGTGGTGCGCGCCCATACCCGGGACGCTCGATCGTGGCTGAAGGGGGCGCCGGTGTGCTCGATGCTGGCCACGCACCAGATCGTTCATGCGGGGGTGATGGTGGCGCGCGATCCGTACCAGATCGTGCGTCAGCACCAGAGCGGAGTGTATTTCCTGGCCTGTGTGGAAGGGGAGGGGCGGGTGCTGGTGGACGGGCGCTGGCAGCGATGCGCGGCAGGCATGGCGGTGGCTCTGCCCGCCTTCATGGCGAATGCGTTTCATGCAGTGAAGGGCGAGGACTGGCGCTGCGTCTGGGTGCGCTATGAACAGGCGCCCGACCAGAGGCCGCTGTTGTCTTCGAGTTCACCCCTGATGGCCGGATTTGACGGCTGGCCGCTGTATCATGCGGTGGACGGCCTGGTGGCAGAGGCGAAGAGCGTGGCGGCTCCGGCGGCGATGTTTCACTGGGTGGAGCTGATTCAGATGAACGTGGCCCGCTTCGTCCAGCCCTGGCAGCAGGATGACCGCTTGTCGCGGCTGTGGGAGCGCGTTTCCAAGCACGTGGGCCGCGACTGGACCCTGCCGGCGCTGGCTGCGGAAGTGCACGTGAGCCCGGAGCACCTGCGGCGGCTGTGCCGCAAGGCGCTGGGGCGCAGCCCGATGCAGCATGTGATCTGGCTGCGCATGAGGAAGGCGGCTGAACTGCTGGCCTCCACGGATGCAAAGGTGGATTCCGTGGCGAAACTGGTGGGCTACGTGAACCCCTTCGTGTTCAGCAACACCTTCAAAAAATGGATCGGCTGGCGCCCCTCGGAGCACCGGGGACGGGTGGCGGCGAAGGGGCAGACCTGACTCGATCCTACTTGTCCTCGAAAAAACGAAACAAACCGGTCGGTTATGATTTCGAGGACGAGCAGGAGTAGGAAGACGAGAACGACTGGAGCGTTCGGAGCCCGCTTTGTGAAACGCTCTTGGGCCGCCCTGCTCAATACACGTCGCGACGGTAGCGTTTCGCTTCCTTCAAGGCGGCAACGTAGGCGGAGGCTTCCTCGGCAGTCTTGCCGCCTTCCTTCTCGATGATGGTGTGCAGGGCCTTGTCCACGTCGTGGGCCATGCGCGAGGCGTCGCCGCACACGTAGAAGATCGCTCCCTGTTCGAGCCAGGCAAAGAACTCGGCGCTGTGCTCCAGCATCTTGTGCTGCACGTAGATCTTTTCCGCCTGATCGCGGGACCAGGCGGTGGCGAGCTTGTCGAGCGTTCCGTCGCCGAGGTAAGCCTCGAACTCGTCCTTGTAGAAGTAGCAGGATTTCTCGCTCACTTCGCCGAAGAACAGCCAGGCCTTGCCCTTGGCGTTGGTGGCCTTGCGCTCTTCGAGGAAGGCGCGGAAGGGGGCGATGCCAGTGCCGGGGCCGCAGAAGATCACCGGTGTCTCTTCCGCTGGATCGGGCAGGCGGAACCCTTTGCCCAGGTTGACGAACACTGGAATGGGGGTTTCGGGCGTGAGGCGGTCAGCCAAAAAGGTGGAGGCGACGCCGCCGCGCTCGCGACCAAAGGTGTTGTACTTCACGGTGGCGACGGTGAGGTGAACCTCTTCCGGATGCGCCTTGAGACTGGAGGAGATGGAGTACAGGCGGATGTTGAGCTTCTTCAGCAGGCTGACGAACTCCTGGGCCTCAAATTTCGCAGAGGGGTTCTCAAGCAGCAGGTCGATGACGAAGCGGCCATACAGGTACTTCTTCAGCTCCTCCTTCTGCTCGGGAACGGCCAGAGGGGCGAGAGAGGTTTCGCCGCCGGTCTTTTCGACGATGGCCTTGATGAGCTTGTTGTCCACCTCGGTGAGGGAGCTGCCCTCGATCAAGGCCCTGCGCAGCGACACGGGAATCTCCCGCTTGGGATGATTGACGATTTCATGGCCCGTCAGTCCCAGTGCGTGGATTGTGTCGTCCACCAGCGCCGGATCATTGGTGGGCAGCACGGCCAGGGAATCACCCGGAACATACTCCAGCCCTGAGCCTGCCAGATCGATTTCGTAGTGGCGGGTGTGCTTGGGAGCCCCGGGAGCAGACAGGTCGTGAGCCCGCTTCAGCTTCGCAATAAAGGGATTCTTGACGTTGTAGAGAGGCTTGGCGTGCGGGATGTCGTTGCTCATCGGGTGTAAGGGAAGGCGGAAAGTAGGGGAGAGACCCGCCGAGTCAAGAGTCGGGGCTTGCCAGCGCAAGTGGCGTGCCAATCCAACGACCGGCTGATATATCGCAGCAGGGAAAGCGCTTTTTCCCTTGCCGGAGGGGTGTCGCACAAGCGATGTTTCCCGAGTTTCCATTTCCCGCCCTCATTCATGTCGTCCACACCACCTCCTCCTACCGCTATCTCCGAAGGTCACGCCGCGACATCATCAGCCCCCGGTGGGGTGGGCGAGGCCATGCGGGCGGCAACGGCAGCCACGGCCTCCGCGCGGGCCGCCGTGGCGGAGAATCCACGGTTCAGCCCCATGCTTGTGGAGGCCCTGAAGGATTTGGCCGAGGCGAAGCGGGATGCGGGTCAGTTTGACGAGTCGCTTTCGCTGTACAAGGAGGCCATCGACAAGGCAGTGGCAGGCACCATGGAGGTTGATGTGCTCGCCCACCTGCGCACCGGCCTGGCCACCTTGCTGGACGGCTTGGGCCGTGAGGAGGAGGCCCTTCCTGTCTATGAGCAGGCCATCAAGGACCTAGGAGCCATGCAGCCGCCTGATGCGGTCACCGCCGGCCAGCTCCGCAACAACCTGGCGATGAATTACAAGCGGATGAGCAAGTTTGCGCTTGCCGAGCAGCATTATCTCGCCGCGATCGAAGGCCTGGAGGGCGCCCTCGGGCGGGACACGGAGGACGTTTCATCATTATACAACAACCTTGGCGGCCTCTACTACGCCGCCGGGTTCCCTGATCAGGCAAAGGAAATGTTCATTGAGGCCATGGAAATCCGGCTCAGGCTGCTGGGCCCCGACCACCCGGATGTGGCGCAGTCCCATTGCAATCTGGGAACCGTGCACTACGAGCTCGGCGACAATGCTGCGGCGCAGCAGAGCTACGAGCAAAGCCTGCGCATCCTCGAATCTCACATCAAGGACGAGGCCGCCAGTTACGAAGCCGTGGGCCTGGATTATGTGGCAATGCTTGGCGCGATCCATGAGGACGGCAAGGCTGCAGCCTTCCAAAACCGCATGAACAACGTGCTGGCCAGGCACCGGGGAGAGTAGCAACCGGCTTCTTCCACCGCTCAACCTTATGATCAAACACCTGTTTGCCCTCCTGCTGCTGCTTGGCTGCACCCTGCACGCCGCCGAGCCTGCGCGAATCGTCTTCATGATCGGCGAAGACGAGTATCACACTTGGGAGACGCTTCCCGATTTTGCCGGCAAGGAGCTCAAGGAGCACGGCTATCGAATCGACATCATCAATGCGGACGCCACGGACAAGAACCAGTTCCCGGGCCTCGTCGCCGCCTTGAAGGAAGCCGATCTGCTGTTTCTGAGTGTGCGCCGCCGCACGCCGCCGAAGGAGCAGCTCGACGCCGTGCGCGCATACCTCGCCTCAGGCCGGCCGCTGGTGGGCATTCGCACCGCCTGCCATGCCTTCGCGCTGCGGCCTAACGACAAGCTTGCCAGCCCGGATTTGGAAGCATGGCAGACCTTTGATCCCGAGGTGATCGGCGGCAACTACACCGGCCATCACGGCAAGGACAAGGTGGCGGTCACGCTCTCGCCCGGAGCGGAATCCAATCCGATCCTGCAAGGCGTTGCCGTGGCAAAGCTTGTTGGTAATGGAGGGCTGTACAAGGTCAGCTCGCTTGACAAGACCAGCACGCCGCTGCTGCTCGGCACCATTCCCGACCAGCCCACCGAGCCCATCGCCTGGACGCATCTCCAGGGTGCGAAACAAGGCCGTGTCTTCTACACTTCGCTTGGCCATCCCGATGATTTCCTGAACCCCGAGTTCCGCCGCTTCCTTTTGAATGCGGTGGTGTGGGCTTTGGGGAAGTGAGGGCTACTTGGCAACCTTCGGTTCCTTGGGCTTCTTGCTTTTTTTCTTTTCTGGCTCCGGAGCTGCAGGCGGGGGCAGGACACCATTGAGTTCGAGTTTCTTTGGGTCGATGTCCACGTTCACCCCGCCTTCGGGGATGGGCTGCTTGAGCGACCAGAGCACGCCTTGAACCACGAAACGGCGGTAGGCGGGCAACTGCCAGTTGCTGTGGAAATGCAGGGCCACAAAGCCAAAGGCGCGACCACCATCGGGACGTTCCCAGGACCAGCCGGCGGTTTCATCCTTGCCGTCGATGTTGGCGGTGAGCAGGGGATGAATGCCGGGAGCTTGGTCGAGGGCGTAGTAGAACTCATCGTAGACCTTGATGTCATCGATGCCGCGCATGATCGGGTGCTGCGGATCGGGCCGCTTCAGCTCGACTTCGAGCTTCTGATACTTGCGCTGCTCGCCACCACGAGTGGCGCCCAGCAGATCGAGCTGGCCCTGGATGTATTGGGCTTCCTTCGCGCCCACGCTCCAGTGAATGGCGACGATGGCACCGCCGCGCGCGGCCAGACGTTTCAAGGCTTCGAATCGGGCCTGGTCATGCTGCATCCACTGCGCGCCCTGGGTCACGAACATGGCGATGCCATCAGCGGCGTCGATCAGCTTGGGGCCGTCAGTCCACGGATCATCGCCGTTCACCACGGATGTCTCGATTTCGGGAAAGGGCTTCAACAGTTCTGCCAGCACGTTGGCGCCAGCCATAAACTCATGGGTTGTCGGGGGATGGCCATCGGAGGTCTGCTGGCCCACGATGAGCAGGTGTTTCGTATCGGCAGCGAAGGCCGAAAATGACAGGAGCAGGAGACAGGCAACGAATGTCCGGGCGGGGTGGTGAGTCATGACAGATGGGAGCCAAGACGAAGGATGCTCCCGCAAGATTTCAGGGCTTTCGACAAAGTTTGGGGTGAACACTCCATGGCATGAAACGTAACGGCTGGCCTAACGTCTCCGGCATGACGAAGACGGCGCACCCTTTGATCACGGTTTTGACGGTCGGCCATTCCAACCACACGCTCGATGAGTTTATCGCCTTGCTCAAGGCGCATGGGGTAAGATGGGTTGCGGACGTGCGGACGGTTCCGCGATCAAGACACAATCCGCAGTTCAACCTGACGGAGCTGCCGCAGTCCTTGAAGAAGGCAGGGTTGGGATACACCCACCTGTCAGGGCTTGGCGGTCTGCGTCATCCCTTGCGCGACTCAATCAACACGGCGTGGCGCAACGCCTCTTTTCGAGGTTATGCGGACTATATGCAGACGCCTGGGTTTGCCCGAAGCCTCAAGGAACTCATCGAACTGGCGCGCCGGGAGAGCGTCGTCTTGATGTGCGCCGAGGCCGTGCCGTGGCGATGCCATCGCTCGCTGATCGCCGATGCCCTGTTGGTGCGGGGGATCGCTGTCGAGGACATCATGAGCCTGACCCGGCGCAAACCGCATGTCCTCACTGCCTTCGCCAAGGTTGAGGGCTCGGAGATCACCTATCCGGGCGAGCAGGGCATGCTGCCCGGTTTCAGCGTGTGACTGGCACCCAGAGATGGGCGGTGGCCTTTTCCCCGCGCGAGTTGGTGTGTTCGACTCGCACGATGTGATCGCCGGGTTCGGCGAAGATGTGCTGGGTGATCGCGTAGCCGTCCTTGTTGAGGGGCCTGGCATTGCCATCGGAGGTCACTGTGACCGGTGGGGTGTGGTCGCCAAAGTCCCAGGTCTCGCCGCCGGCGTCGCGGAAGGTGCGCACCTTGAAGGTGATGGGCTGGCCAGCCTTGACGTTGAGGCTGGGGGCATAAGTGGGATGAATGGTGGAAGGGATGAGCTGAGGATCGCTGCCTCCAATCACCTGCACGATGACGAAATCATAGGCCACGTGCCCGGCGTCATCCGTGACCTTCAGTATCTCACTGTATGAGCCGGCTTTGTCGTAGCGGCGGGTGACGGTCGCACCGCTGGCGGAAGTGCCGTCGATGAAAGTCCAGTCATAGTGCATCGGCTTGCCGCTGGCGCACCAGGACTTGCCGCCATCCAGAGTGATGGTTTCGCCTTCGCGGATGAAATGATGCGGACGCGCCACGGCGATGACGGACGGATGCTGTTCATTGATCCAGGCCTCCCAAGCGAAGGCATAGGCCTCCTGCGTGCCCCATTTGCCGGAGGGCTGGCGGCTGTGGATGCCGAAGTGCAGATGCGACCACCCGCCGCTCGCGCCTTCCTTGCCTAACACGCCAATGCGCTGTCCCATCCTCACACGGGCACCTTCCTTGATGGCGGTGTCGATTTCATGGAGGTGGCTGTAGCGGTAGTACCAGCCGCGATCGTCGAGCACATAGACCACATCATAGCGCGGCCGCACGGGTGTGAATTCATGGCCTGAGAGCGTGTGATTCGCCGCGCTGACGACCAGCCCATCGGTCGCCGCCACCACTTCCACCAGCGACTCGCAGCCACCGAAATCGAGGGCGTTGTGATAGTAGATCTTCTGGCGGTCCGGGCGGTCGCCGCCGTCCACATAGGTGGGTTCGTTGGCCATCTGGGTCATGGTGGCGAACCAGCGCTGCTTGAGGGGATAGAGGAAGGTGCCCGGCTCCATCAGCGGCGAGCCGGCCGGCCACAGGCGCAGCCGGGCATCTTTGACAAGCCCCCAGGAGTCCTCGGAGGTGTCCGAATTGTACCCTTTGGTGATCGGGCAGTCCACCTGCACCCCAGCCGCTTTGACCGGCAGATTGTAGTTGGCGCTGGTGAGCCACACAGTCTCACCATTGACCTCCACCTTCACTCGCGCCACGCGCACGGCATGACTCATCGTGTCGCGCTGTTCTTGCAGATCGAGCAGCTTGGCCACGGCTTTGGTGCCGTTTGAGAGCGTGACCTCGGCTGATTCGCCGATATTCAGGTCCACAGCGCGCAGCAGTGGTTCACGGGTGGCCGGCGGAGGCCAGGCAAGCGAGGTGACTGCAAGGATCAAACCCAGGGCGATGAAACTAGAAGGGGAAGGCAGGTTCATGAGTGGCGCAAACTACGCCCGGCGGGAGGCGCTCCTTTCGTTGTTGCTAGGGTGCGGTCACCTGCCGTTCGAGGTTCCATACGCTGAAAACAAAATCCCTCGCTTTGGCCTTGGCGTGGCATTCGGCACAGTTGCGCATCCGGCCCGTGGCGAAGGTGGATGCCTTGTCCGCGTAGAAGTACTCCCAGTCGCCGTTCTCAGGATCATAGCCGGCATCATGCTTGATCATGCCGCCAACGCCCGTCACCAGGCCAAGGTCGCCCAACTTTTCTTTGACGATGACGGCTCCGATGGGGAAAACAGCAGACTTGCGCGCAACTGCTTCATTGGCGGGCTTGTTCACATAGATGTGGATGCTGGTTTTGTAGTGTGATCCGGCGAGCAGCTTTTCGCTCACGACTTCCTCAGGTGTCGGCGCGCGACAAAGAAGCCCGGTCAGGGGTGCGACAACGTGGGGCCACTTCGTCAGGCGTTTGAAGGAACGGAAAAAGGTGAACACCGTGTCTTTGTTGATCACCGGGGAAGACGGAAGATCACCCGCCAGCAAAGTGGAAGCAAGGAGCAGGTGGAAGACCACGGCTCTGGACACAGCGTGGCACATGTTAGAGTAACAGGGGGCAGCGCCCCAGAGGCAGCCATTTGTTGCATTGGGGGTCGAGGTATTCGTCCTGCAAAGTGAGTTTGCCCATTTGGAGCAGCCGTTGCACCGTGGGCAAGGGAAGGTTGCCCAATTCCTGACCGCCAAAGGAAATGCGCAAGTGTGGGGCATCTGAGGCCTGAGGCGGATTGACGTTGCGGGAAAGCCCCGTAACCGTCCGGAGCTGGGCTTTCTGACCCTCGACGAGAAGTTCGAGCTGCTCTTTGATCTCATTTTGGTTCTGAAAGTGCCTTTGGCTCGACCGGATGAGCGATCCTACGATGCCAACTGGAAGGGCCACCAACAGCAACATGAGAAGGAACGGCGCGAGATAGTCACCGAGATTCCCTGTGACATTCGCGTATATTACAATGGCGGGAAGCAGGCAAAGCAAAAGAAACAAGCCAGGGTTTTTCATGCAAGATATCCGGGTGCTTGATGGTCGGTGTTTGCAATAGTTTCAAACACACGCAGGCAAGGATTATCACCTCGGTTAGTTTTTGGCAATCCGATTCAGGCTGCCCGCCCCTCGGCAGCCCCGTCACGGTGGCGTATGATCAGCGGTGCCCGCCTGTGGCGCTGGCGCAACGGCCGGCACCATGATGTTGCCACCTGTGAGCTTGCGGATCACGGTGTAAAACACCGGCGTGTAGAAGACCCCGAAGAAGGTCACGCCCAGCATGCCGAAGAACACGGCCGTGCCCATGGCCTGGCGCATTTCCGCGCCTGCGCCAGTGGCATTGAGCAGCGGCAGCACGCCGAAGATGAAGGTGAAACTGGTCATGAGAATTGGTCGCAGACGCAGACGTGCGGCCTCGATTGCGGCCTGCGAGGCCGTCATGCCGGGATTGTGCTCCTGCTGCTGCTTAGCGAATTCCACGATGAGCACCGCATTCTTCACGCTCATGCCCGCCAGCACCACGAAGCCGATCTGGGTGAAGATGTTGTCGTCCATGCCGCGCCACCACACGCCCGCGATGCCGCACAGCAGGCACATGGGCACGATGAGAATGATGGCGGTGGAAAGGGCGAAGCTCTCATACTCCGCCGAGTGTGTGAGCCAGACGAACAGGATGCACAGCGGGAAGATGTAAAGCGCGGTGTTGCCGGCCGAGTGCTCCTGATAGGCCAGATCAGTCCACTCGTAGGAATAGTCCTTCGGCAAGGTGCGCTCGGCCAGCTCCTCCATGGCCGCGATGCCCTGGCCGCTGCTGAATCCTGGCGCGGTGGTGCCGTTGATTTCGGCTGAGGGATAGAGGTCGTAGCGCTGGATGCGGTCCGGGCCGGTGATGTCCTTGAGCTCCATCACCGCACCCAGCGGCACCATCTGGCCGTTGGCATTGCGCGTTTGAATCCGCGACACGGCGGCGGCATCCGAGCGGAAGGGGGCGTCCGCCTGTGCGGTCACGTGCCAGGTGCGGCCCAGGTAGTTGAAGTCGTTCACGTAAAGACCGCCAATGTACACCTGCAGGGCCTGGAAGATGTCCGTCACGGCCACCTTCTGTTCCTTCGCCTTCACGCGGTCCACATTGCCGTAGAGCTGGGGGAAGCTGGCGCGGAAGGTGGAGAACATGGGGCCGAATTCGGGGCGTTTTCGCGCTTCAGCGATGAGATTTTCCACCGCCGTTTGCAGTTCCTGCGGTGTGCCGTGGCCGGAGCGGTCCTCGATCTGAATCTTGAACCCGCCGGCGCTGCCGATGCCGCGCACGGGTGGCGGCGGGAACACGGCGATGCTTGCCTCCTGCAGGCCCGAAAGCTGCTCGGTAAGCCGTTTGGCGATGGCGGTGGCGGACTGCTCCGGCTTGCCCACACGGTCGGCAAACGGCAGCAGCGGGGTGAACATCACCCCGGCGGCGGAGGAATTGGAGCGGGACAGAATCGACAGCCCCGCCACGGTGAAGGCACCCCGAATCCCAGGCGTGTCGCGCGCGATTTTCGAAAGCTGGGCCATGGTTCGCTCGGTACGGTCGATGGAGCAGGCGTCGGGCATCTGCACATTGACGATGAGGTAGCCCTGGTCCTGGCTCGGGATGAAGCCGGTGGGCACGGTGGTGAGCCCGTGGTAGGTGAGCCACACCAGGCCCACGTACAGAACCAGCGCCACCGCGCTGAGGCGCACCACCTTGCGCAGCACCTTGATGTAGAGCCGGTTGGAGAAATCAAAGGCGCGGTTGAACAGCCGGAAGAACCAGCCAAAGAAAAAGTTGATCACCCGCGACAGGAAATCCGGGCGCGTTCCATGGGGCTTCAGCAGCAGGGCCGCCAGCGCCGGGCTCAGGGTGAGGGAATTGAAGGCGGAAAGCAGCGTGGAGAATGAAATCGTGAGCGCGAACTGGCGGTAGAACTGGCCGGTGATGCCGCTGACAAAGGCCACCGGAATGAACACGGCGGAGAGGCCGAAGGCGATGGCAATGACCGCCGGCGTCACCTCCTCCATGGCCTTGATGGCGGCATCGCGCGGACTCAGCCCGTGATTGATCCAGCGCTCGACGTTCTCGATCACCACGATGGCGTCGTCCACGACGATGCCGATGGCCAGGACGAGGCCGAACAGCGAGAGGATGTTCATCGAGAATCCGGCGATCCACATGGCCGCGAAGGTTCCTATCAGGGATACGGGAATGGCCACCAGCGGCACGATTGCGGTCCTCCAGCTTTGCAGGAACACCATCACCACAAGGGCCACCAGGGCGATGCCTTCGAACAGCGTGATGATCACGTCCTTGATGCTGTCGCGCACAAAGCGGGTGGTGTCGTACGGGATCTTGTAATCAACCCCGGCGGGGAAGCGCTTCTTGAGCTGCTCCATCTTGGCGGAAATGGCGTCGGCCGTTTCGATCGCGTTGGTGCCTGGAAGCTGGAACACGGCCATGGCCACGGCGGGATTGCCGTTGTAAGTCATGGCGGTGGCGTAATCCGCCGCCGCCAGCTCGGTGCGGCCCACATCACGCAGCAGGGTGGTGCGCCCGTCCTTGCCCACGTTCACTACCATCTCGGCGAATTGCGCGGGGTCGCTCAGCCGCCCCTGCACATTCATGGTGTACTGGAACTGAGTGGTGCCATGGGGCAGGGGAGGGGCGCCGATGACACCGGCGGCGACCTGCACGTTCTGTCGCCGGATGGCTGCCACCACCTCGTCGGCCGTCAAGGCGCGCTCGGCCACCTTGTCGGGATTGAGCCAGATCCGCATGGCGTAATCGCCAGAACCGAACACCTGCAACTGGCCCACACCGGGGATTTTCGCGAGCTGATCCTTCACGTTCAGCACGGCGTAATTTCGCAGATAGAGGATGTC
>CAINXC010000767.1 GCA_903854655.1 uncultured Verrucomicrobiota bacterium
ATTGAAGGCGCGGATGACGTAGTCGCGGAACCGGAAGCTCCACCCGCGCCACGGATCCGCTTCCGAGTAGCCGTAGGAGTCGGCGTAGCCGGCCACATCGAGCCAGTGACGCGCCCAGGCTTCGCCGTAACGCGGCGAGGCCAGCAGTCGGTCGATCAGGCGCTCATAGGCCTGGGGCGAGGTGTCGGCGACAAAGGCGTCGACTTCCGCAGGCGTTGGGGGCAGGCCGGTGAGATCGAAAGTGGCGCGACGGATCAATGTCACCCGGTCCGCCGGAGGCGAGAAGCTCAGATCCTTCTCCGCGAGCCTCGCCAGGAGGAAGGCGTCGATGGGATTGGCCGGGCGCTGGCTCACGCCCGGCACCACCGGCCGTTTGACCGGTTGAATGGCCCACCAACCGCGTTCCTCTTCGGTGAAGACATGTTCGGGCGTGAGAGGTTCGGCCCGCGCGGTCGGCGCTCCCTGGTCAATCCAGCGCTCAAGGGTGGCCACCTCCTTTTCGGTGAGTAGTTTCCCGCTCTTGGGCATCTTGCCGGAGCTGACGAGTTCGTACAGCCTGCTGTCGCGGGCATGGCCGGGAACGATCTCAGGGCCTGACTTGCCGCCTTGCAGGATCAACCGGCGCAGGCGCAGATCCAGATTGCCTTTCATCTCTCCGGCCTCGCCGTGGCACCGGAAGCAACTGGTCTTCAGAATGGGCCGGATGTCTTTCTCGTAGGTTAGAACCGTTGACGCCGAGAAAGCCATGCCAGGCACCAGTGTGATGCACGCAATCCACCTTGCGACCCGCGACCGCAGATGGGTCGCCAACGGCGGCGCTGAAGCGGGTAATGCGGCATGCACGCAGTTCACGGAAGGGAAGACACGGAGATGGCGCGTCACCTCTTGTACGCGCGCTGAAGGATGCTTTTATCGAAGCCGGTGTGATTGCAAGCCTCTCCACGTGCCCACTCTGAAGGGTGATCCCAACCCGTAAGCGCCTGACACCAACTGTTGCAAATCCGGCTCTCAAGGCACGCGGTCAACTTTGCTGCCCACGCAGTAGAGCATCTTTTCGGTGCGGACGTACACTCGCCCGTCGCCGATGGCGAAGGTGGCGTTGATCGGGCTGTCGAGCTTGGTGGCAGAGAGCTGCTCGAACTTGGGGCCTGCCTTGACGACGATGACATCGCCCATCTGGCTGCCGCAGTAGATCTTGCCGTCGCCGGCGACGGGGCTGCTGAAGAACTTGCTGCTGCCCTTGCTGCCGTTGAGGCGTTCTTCATAAACGGGCTTGCCGGTCTTGAACTCCACACACTGGAGGATGCCGCCGTCACCGAGAAGGTACATGTACTCGCCCATGACGAGAGGCGTGGGGACGTACGGCAGGCCCTTGCTGAGGTTGTAGAGCTGGGTGGGTTTGGGCGACTTTAGGTCGATGGCTGCGGTTTCTTTGCCACCGCCGCCGGAGCCGAAGGTGCAGAACAGCAGGTCATCGTGCAGGGCGGGGGAGCCCAGGCTGCGCTGCTTGTAGCCGGGGTTGTACTGCCAGTTCATCTTGCCGGTCTTGGTGTCGATGCCAAAGACTCCGCTGCCGGTGTCGGCGCAGACGAACTCATGCTTCCCTTCCGGCAGATCGCGGACCACCGGGGTGCTGTAGGTGTTGAGGCAGTTTGGGATGTCGAGCTTCCAGACCTGCTTGCCGGTTTTGATGTCGAGGCCGTAGATGCCGCTTTTCCAGGCTTTCTGCTCGGGGGAGGTGGTCAGGTCCTCGCCGGCTTTCTGGGTGTCGAACTCGCTGCGTACGATCATGATGCCATCGGCCACCACGGCGGAAACGCCGGTGCCGTGCTCGTGAACGTAATCGGCCACGTGGTCATTGTGCCAGACAAGCTTGCCGGCGTGGTCGAGCGCCAGCGCCTGGATGCTGGTGCCGTTGCTCCAGTTCACGTAGATGCGCTCGGCATCAATGAAGGGGGAGCTGCTGGCAAAGCTGTTGAAGTTGTGCTTGCGGTGCTCGGTGAAGGGCTCCTCGTGCCGCCACAGCTCCTTGCCGGTGCTGGCATTCAGGGCGATCACAGCACGCTTGCCTGGCCCGGTTTCCGCCGTGACGACCACGGCGCCCTTCCACAGCACGGGGGAGGACCAGCCTTTGCCCAGCTCGATCTTCCAGACGGTGGAGGCCTCGTCAAACGCGGAGGGCAGTCCGGTGGTTTCGGCGACACCCGATCCATTCGGCCCGCGGAAGCGCCCCCAGTCGGCGGCGTTGACAGACGAGGCGACGGCAAGGGTGCAGGCGAGGGCGAGCGTGAATTTCATGCGGAGCGAGAATGTGGGTGTCGGTTTCCAAAATCAAGGTTGGAATCCGTTCCATGAAGACAGCCCGGAGAGGCCTGAACTTTCAGGGATTGTGGAAAGGGAGGGGCGAGCATCAGCCGGTGACCGGCACCTGCCCTGGGAATGTCCGGGCCTGAGTCTGCGTCCACACGCGAAGCATGGCGCGCTCCAGCGTGGCCACGTCCACCGGCTTGGTGAGGTGCTCATGGAAGCCGGCCGCCAGGCTCTGCTTCACGTCGCTCGCCATGCCATAGCCGCTCAGGGCGATGCCGCAGAGATGCTGGCTTTGGTTGAGTTCACGCATGAGGTCATGACCGGAGCCGTCGGGCAGCCCCAGATCCGAGACGACGATGTCGAAACGGGTTGAGCCGGCCAGCTCACGTGCCTGCGAGAGAGAGGCCGCCCCGGTGACGGCATGGCCGCGCAGGTTGAGCATCCGTTGCAGTGTGGCACGGCTGGCGTCGTGATCTTCCACCAGCAGGACCCGCAGGGGGCGATGCTTCGGATCGGGCGGAGGCAGTTTGACCCGGCCCGACATGGTGGTGGGGGCCAGCGGCAGTTCGATGTGGAAGGTGGAGCCGCAGTTGCGACCGGGACTCGTCGCCCAGATGCGGCCGCGATGCTCTTGCACAAGATGGGCGGAAATCGCCAGGCCCAGCCCGACCCCGCCAAAGCGGGGTTCTGCGGCCTCCTTGCCCTGGGTGAAGGCGTTGAAGATCTGCGGCAGTTCCTCCGCTGTGATCCCCAGCCCCGTATCGGCAATCTCGATGCGCCAGTTTTTGCCGTCGACGTACGAGCCGATGCTGATCTGGCCGCCGACCGGGGTGAACTTGACCGCGTTCTTGAGGATGTTCCAAAGCACCTGCTGCAAGCGCACGCCGTCGGCCCAAATAAAAGGCATGGGCGTACAGAAGCTCACTTCCACATGATGCCGTTTGGTGCGAAGGTCGCTGCGCAGGATCTCCAGGCTGTGCTCGATGAGCGGATGCGGATCAAGGTTTTCGAAGCGCAGCACCATCTTGCCCTGGGTGATGCGGGTCAGATCCAGCAGGTCATCAATCAGCCTTGCCTCCAGCTCGATGTTCTTGCGGATCATGGCGCAGTCCTCCCGCGTCTGTGCCGGCAGTTCGGGCGAATGCTCCATCGCGGCGGCAAGCATCAGCACGGGGGTCAGCGGCGTGCGCAGCTCATGGCTGAGCGCCGCGAGGAACTGGTCCTTGGCCCGGCTGGCGGATTCACTGGCCTGACGAAGAGCTTCCGCCGCCTGCTTTTGATCGTGAATGTCGATGCCCGCCCCGATGTACCCTTCGAAGGCGCCTCCATTGGCCACACGGGGAACGGCACGATCCAGAAGCCATCTGTACTCGCCGGAATGATGGCGCAGCCGGTACTGCATCTCAAAGGGCTTTCGGGCATCGAACGACTTCTGGTAGGTCTCCATGCAGCGCCTCAGGTCATCCGGGTGCAGCCGGTCCGCCCAGGCCGTGTGGATTTCATCATCGTAGGAGTGGCCGGTGAAATCGAGCCATGCCTTGTTGAAGTAGTAGAAGAGCCTTTCCGGCCCGGCGAGCCAGATGATGACCGGCACAGCGTCCGCGACCGCACGGAGGCGCGTCTCGCTCTCCCGCAGCGCTGCTTCGGCATGAATGCGTTCGGTGATGTCGCGGGCGATCTTGGCCGCCCCGATGATGGTGCCGGAGGAGTCGCGAAGTGGGGAGGCGGTGAGCATCACATACACCCGCCGCCCGTC
>CAINXC010000768.1 GCA_903854655.1 uncultured Verrucomicrobiota bacterium
CAGTGGAGACCGTGCCCCTTCCTCTTTTGAGGTCACCGTTCCAGACGGCGGATGCTTTGCGTTTCATGGAACTGGATCGCCGCCCGCAGGACTCCCGGCCCTGTTTTCAGTCTCACGCCAGGATCTCAGTCACAACCCGCGCCTCCTGCCCGTCGGTCAGCGTCGCGGCGGTGCCGTTGCGCTTGTAGGCGAGCTGGGTGTGGTCCAGACCGAAGTTGTGCAGCAGGGTGGCGTGCCAGTCGTAGTGGTGGACGATGTCCTTCACCGCCTTGTGGCCCCACTCGTCGGTTTCGCCGTGAACGTGGCCGCGCTTGAACCCGCCGCCCGCGATCCAGTGCGAGAAGCCGTGCGTGTTGTGATCGCGGCCCCACTTGGCGCGGCCCGCGTCGTTTTGCAGCACGGGCAGGCGGCCCATCTCACCGCCGCAGTGCACCACCGTGGAATCGAGCAGCCCGCGCTGCTTCAAATCGGCCACCAATGCCGCGCTGGGCTGGTCGGTGGCGACGCAGTTGGCCGGCAGCGCCGTGATCAGGGAGCCATGCTGATCCCAGCTCTGGCCGGAATTGAGCACCTGCACAAAGCGCACGCCGCGCTCCACCAGACGCCGGGCGATGATGCAGCGGGTGGCGTAGTCGCGGGTGAGGGGATTGTCCACGCCGTAAAGCTTCTTGATGGACTCAGGCTCGTTGGAGATGTCCAGAGCCTCCTTGGCCGAGGTCTGCATCTTCGCGGCTAGTTCGTAGCTGGAGATGCGCGCCTGGAGATCCAGTTCGCCGGGATGCTCGGCAAGGTGCGCCTCATTGAAGGTTTCCAGCAGATCAAGCTGCCGCCGCTGCGGCGCACCTTCAAAGGCGGGCTGCGGGTCCAGATTGAGGATGTGCGGCTCGGTCGGGCGGATCAGCGTGCCCTGGTACAAGGAAGGCAGCCAGCCGTTGGTGAAGTGCTCGTTCTGGAAAGTGGGCAGGCCGCCAGGGTGCGCCAGCACCACGTAGGCCGGCAGTTCCTGGGTTTCGCTGCCCAGCCCGTAGGTGAGCCAGGAACCCAGCGCGGGCCGGCCGCCGATGATGCGGCCGTTGTTGATGGCGAACAGCGCCTGCTGGTGGTTGTTGACGCCTGATTGCATCGAACGGATGAGCGTGATGTCATCCGCCACCTCGCCCAGCTTGGGCAGCAACTCGCTCAATTCCATGCCGCACCGGCCTTTGGGCGAGAACTTCCACGGCGAACCAAACACCTTGGAAGAGGCCTGTGCGAGGTTGTCGTACTTGATCTCGCCGGGGAACTTCTGGCCGTCATACTTCGTCAGCATTGGCTTCGGATCGTACAGGTCCATCTGCGACGGCCCGCCCATCATGAACAGCGAAATCATCGCCTTCGCCTTGGGATCAAAATGCGGGCGCTTGGGCAGCAGGTCGTAGCGGTCCGGCCCGTCCGTGAGCGGTTTTACCGGCGCGGCGAGCAGACCTTCCTCCCGCAGCAGCGAGGCAAGCGCGAGCGTTCCCAGCCCGAATGAGTTGGCCTGGAGGAAGTGGCGGCGAGAGCAGAGGCTGAGGCGTTTCATGTGGTCGGGTGATTGTACGCGGATTCAGGGCTGTTTCTCGCAAGGCGTGGAGTCCCCGAAGTTGTGGTCGGATACAGGTGCCTGTTTACAGAGTGTTGCATCACTCAATCACGAGTGATGCATAGGCATTGGAGGGCGTGCTTTGCGTTGTGTGTTATATTAACGCGTAAATCACACAGGCTCGGGAAACGCAACGGGGAACTGCGTCCTGGGCCGCCTTAACTCACGCCACAGCCACACCAGAGGTGGTAAACCTTGATCGGTCCGGCCTTGCCCTTGTTTTCCAGGTAGTCGAAACCGCGTTCATGGATACTTTGGTGAAGCGTTTCGGGGCACACGGGCAAGGCTGCCAGGGCTTTGAACTTGAGGGGAGCAGGGCCGCTTTGAGTGCGCAGGGACTGTTTGCGTCCAGCCTCTTCCATCGCAGGTATCATGAGGGTGTGGCCATCACGCGCAAACGCCAGCATGATGCCTTCGGTCATGGCCCAGGCGTAGTCACCATTCACGAACCGGATCAATCCCTTGTCGCAATACCACGGGCCTGCGGGATAGTTTGTCTTGCCGGGCTATTCACTCAGATCAAAGGCGTCGAGGTAGTCACGCACGATACGCTGGGCACAGAAGGACGCGCGTGTCTGCGTCCACCAGCGTTGTTCGTTGAGCAGGCCCAGCAGAAGGCCCTTCTTTCCCGGCAGCCTGACGATGATGCGACTTGCGCCCTGGGTGTCTGCTTCCAGCGTCACCTGGTTCAGTAGCGCTGCATCAACGGTGATGGGTTGGTCAGCCCGATGAATGGCGAGGAAACCCCAGACATCGAATTGCGGAACCAGTTTCAACCCGCCGGGCTTGATTGTAACTGCCACATCGTGCCCTGACACGGCAAAGAAAGGTCGAAGGCCGGATGCAAGATCACTAGCGAACCTTGCCCGTGTGCAGTGATCCTTCTCAGTGTCAAACGTCACGGGCTCAAAGGCTTCTTTGCCAGCTTTACGGTAGGGCGCGGCGGAAAACAGTGTGTCCTTCATCACCTGGGCATCGCGCTGCTCGACATGATAAAGCTCGAGGAAGAACGCATCAATCTCAGTCCACGGCTTCTTTTTCGTTGGGTTGTGTTCCAGATCGTGCGCCAGTTGCCGGATGGTGGCCTTGGTTTCTTCCGGCAGTGAACTGACATCAGGAAAGGGGATGGCATCGAACTCCTCTTTTTTAAAAGTTTGACGATCTGCGCCAAAGCGTGCGCTCGTCATAAGAAGGAAATAATCGAAAAACAAGCTATGAGGCAGCAAGTACAGCAAACTTGCGAGAGTGTCGGCTTCAGGATGGCCTTTGCAAGAGTAGCCGTAGTAGCTAACAGAAAACGCAAGCTCCTCGTTGGACTTGAAGCTCCGAGGTGTTCTGCGTGATGCTTCTGGTGACTCAGGGACCATCACCAAAGGCGGTTCATAAAGAGCCTCTCTCCTGGGCATGTGCGCGGAGCTGTTTCCATAGATCTCCTGATAGGTTTTGAGATCTTGGTGCGCGATGGAAAAGCTGTCCTCGTCAGGCTTCTCGAATACCTTGAGTTTCCCTAGCCATATAACTTCTTTTTGCGGTGAATCGGGCGACCGATTGTACCCGAGCCCCGTTCTCTCAAATTCGGGGTCCGATTTTGTCCAGTATTGCCCAAGGGTACCAGGAAAGACTTTAGTCACTCTTTCAACGATTTCCACATCGCGCATTGTCCCCACCTGCAAGGTCTTCAATAGCCACGGAGAATCCGTCACCTTTGCGATGCTCAAAGAATGCGAGGTCTGATAGTCGATCCGAAAGCGTCCGGCGCGGTTCAGTAGCTTGTCGTGGAGAGGCACCGCGTATGCGAATCTCTGGTCTTTGGGTGGCCTCGTATTTCGCGCGAAGAAAAGGCAAAACGGCACTTTTACTGTCCAGACACTTGTGGACCATCGCAGCTCGGCACCATTGATTAGCCCTGTTGGGGTCATCGCCTGCAGAATGGCGTGCCAACCTTCCGCTCCGCGTAGGGAAGCGTGCAAAATCAATCGAGCTGGTAAAGCAAGGGCAATGAGCGCATCGGTCTTCGCCCAAAGAGTGGATCGCCACAAAAATGGCAAATCAGGATTGTTGTCCGGGTTGGTGTATGTCGATGCCAGAACATCCAAACCTCGCGCTTTTAGCGCAGCCACGCCGATTTCAGTGAAACGGCGGCTGTGTTGATCCGTAAGGAATGTGCCCCCTTCTTTTTTGTGAGCGATGCCCTCTTCCGATCCCTTCCTGATTTTCTCCGTCAGGCGGGTCCACGGCGGATTGCCAATCACCAAATCGAAGGCACCATCGAATTCCTTCGTGACGTTCTCGCCCAGGCTGCCAATCTGAAAGCCCTCTTTTTGGGTGGGATCGCGAAAATGGTGCAACACCGTGCCCCGAAGGTCGTCAAACCGCAGCTTCTTCACGGGGCGCGGCTCGGGATCCATCTCAATGGCGGTGATGTAAAGGGAGAGGGCGGCCAGCCTAAGCGCGGACTCACTTACATCGAAGCCGGTCAGTTGCTGCGTCAGTATTTGGCGAATCAGCTTGGTATCCGGTGGCTGCTCATCATGTTCCCAACGCTTCCGCACGAGGCTGCGAAACGCTAGCACCAGGAACACGCCGGCTCCGCAGGCTGGATCAAGGACGCGGGCGTGAGCAGGGTTCTTGACGGCACCCGGGCCGAAACTCTGGTCAACCATCAAGCGGGCAATGGCAAGCGGCGTGTAGTGAACGCTAGCCTGTTTGGCCTCCTCGCCCTCCACCCAATGACTGTAGCTCTCATACACCTGGCTGAGCACGCCCACCGGAATGTGAGCGAAATTCATGTCCTTCCAATCCAGCTCCAATTCCTTGTGGTAAACAGGGTCTTTGACCGGAACTCCCCAGCCTTTCAAAATCGCGTTTAGATGCTCGAAAACCTCACCCCCCGTTTTGCTGCCCACGCCCTTGTAGTAGCGCAAGTAGGCTGCTGCCCTGGCGGTATTGTCATTCGTGGGAATGGCCTGATCTTGTTTCTCATCAAGCAAGGGCAGGAAGTCGCCATTGAAGATCGCATCGAGCCACGCTGACGTGAGCGCTGCCTTTTCGGGCGACGAGAAGACATCGCCCATGTCGCCCTTCTTTGCCTTCTCGCAAATATCCGGCAAGTCATTGGGAACCACGATCTTGCGGTCTTTGAGGAAGCGAAAGAACAGGGCCCTCCCGCACATGGAGAGCACCTCCAGCGCTGTGAGCTTGGATGCGCTCGCTACGCCATTGGGGGCCACAAACGTCTTCGCCGTGAACATGAGCTGGGCAAAGATCAACTTCGCCACATGGTCCATGGCCTTCGGTGAACCCGCTTTTTTGCTCATCTGCCCATGCACAAGGCCCTGGAAAAACAATGCTGCATCATTGTCCGCAGCGCTCTTTTTGGTCAGTTCCCGAGCCTTGGGTTTGAAGGTGATGGGGCGCACCTCAAGTTCGCCCGGGCGGAGAATGCCCAGCCAGGCGGCATCGCTCCGATTCGCGAGAGCTTTCTGCAGCTCTTCGATGTCCTCAGGCTCGCCATCCAGGGCATCCATCACGTACAGCAACGGTGCATTCTGATGCTCCACGACAGCATCGACCGGCAATGCTGTGCTGCGCGCGCCCTTATTGCCGGGCATGAGGTCCAAATACTCCGCTTTTTCGTAAGCGCTACGTGGGTCAGCGCTCTTCAACTCGATGACGTAATGGCACCCAAAATCTGCAAGGCGCTCAGGGAGAGGGCGCTTGTCTGGTTTGGGTGTGAAGAGATCCTGCATTGGCCTGCTGATGTTCGAAGGTCAAGGATAAAACGCTGAACTTGAAGCAGGCATTTTAGCCTTTTGGCCTCCATTCCGCACGCGATTTTACTTTTTGAAATTACCCTGAAAATGGAGGTGTCTTGCAAATTGTGGAGGTCATTTGCCGGGTAGTTTTTGTCATTCGGATGGACGTGGCCGCCCAGCGCAAAGATCGAGCATGTCAAGGACTACTGCTTAGCGGCGGCGCTCTTGCAGAGGCGGGCGAGGGCCGGGGGGGCTATGACCTAGTCGTCGGGGCAGCGTAGCCCCCGGTGCCAATGGCCGTTGACCCGCAGGCCAGCATCTGTCTTGATCGCGGGAGTGAACAGGAAAAGAATCACGCTCATTCTTGCCACCCTCCTTGTCGTGGCGGCCGTTGTCTGGATAGGGCTGCGACCGGCAGGGCCGCGCATCCCCGCAATGCTGGCGCCTTCGCTGTCCGCGAACTGCCAGCAGGTGGTGCTGGTCCTGGCGGCGAACGAGCGTTCTCAGGACGCCCGGCTGTGGCGCATGGAGCGCAGTGCCGGGGCCGACTGGAAGCCGGTGGGTGCTGCCCTTGCGGTCACCTGGGGCCATCAAGGCCTGGCCTGGGGCACCGGCGAGCACACCGCACCACCACCAGCCGGGTTCCGCATCAAGCACGAAGGTGACAAGTGCAGCCCCGCTGGCGTGTTCCGCATCCCCTTTGCCTTCGGGCTGGCCCCCGCCTCCGACGCCACCTGGCTGAAGCTGCCCTACGCCCCGCTCACCCCGTCCATTGTCGGCGTGGATGATCCCAAGTCGAGCCACTACAATCAGGTTGTGGACAACACGAAGGTCGCGCGTGACTGGGACAGCAACGAACCCATGGCGCGACACGAACGCTTGTACCGCTGGGGGGCGTTCATCGCAAACAACCCCGAAGGCAGGCCGGGACTGGGCTCGTGCATTTTCTTTCACCTCTGGCCCGGCCCCCGGCTGGGTACGGCAGGCTGCACCGCAATGGCCGAGGAGGACCTGAAAACGCTGCTCGCCTGGCTCGATCCCGCGAAACAGCCGAGACTGGTGCAGGGCATCGAGAGGTGGTGAAGTCGCAGCGTCAAGCCATTGACGTCACCCATTGCAACCCGATCATGCCAGCAATGTCTTCCTTGAAGTTTCCTTTGGCCGTTTCGCTCGTGGTGGCGCTGGTTTACGCCGTTTCGACCTGGCTCTTCGCCCGCGATCTGCCCGATTATGTGGCCACCCATTTTGATGCCTCGGGCCGCCCCAATGGTTGGATGGCGCGCTCCGGCATGATTGCCTTTGATCTGGCTCTGGGCCTCGGCAGTCAGGTGTTCATCTCACTGATGTGCTGGCTGACGCGCCACCTGTCACCCGCGCGCGTGAACATTCCCAACAAGAAGTACTGGCACCAGCCGGAGCATTTTCCCGCCGCCTGCGCTATTCTTTTCCGGCACTCATTGTGGCTTGGCTCTCTGCTTGTCACCTGGATGATCTTGCTCAACTACCAGGTCCGCCAGGCGAACCTGGCTATGCCTCCTCACCTGGACCAGCAGGCTTTCATCATCGCCATGGTGAGCTTTCTGGGTCTGCTCGTCTGGTGGATCATTGCGTTGCTGCGCCTGTACCGGATTCCATCTGCGGGCTGATCAGAGCATTACCGGACGACGGTGCCCGCTCGCAGTCGTGCTGCCATGTCCTTGGCGAAATAGGTGAGAATCATGTCCGCACCGGCGCGCCGGATGCCGATCAGCGATTCATAGACCACCTTGGCTTCGTCCACCCAGCCGGCAGCGGCGGCGGATTTGATCATGAGGTACTCGCCGCTCACCTGATAGGCCGCAATGGGAAGCGTGATGCTGCCGCGCAGATGCGAGATGATGTCGAGGTAAGGACCAGCGGGTTTCACCATCAAGATGTCGGCGCCCTCCTGTTCGTCGAGCGTGGCCTCGCGCAGCGCTTCGCGAGCGTTCGCCGGGTCCATCTGATAGGTCTTCTTGTCGCCCGCTTTGGGGGCGGATTCCAGTGCGCCGCGGAAGGGGCCGTAGTAGGCGCTGGCATACTTGGCGGCGTAGCTCATGATGGAGACATCGGTGAACGCCTCCATGTCCAGAGCCTCCCGCAGCGCAGCGACCCGACCGTCCATCATGTCGCTAGGGGCCACAATGTCAGCGCCCGCTTTAGCATGACACAGAGCTTGCCGGCAAAGCACTGCCACCGTTTCATCGTTGAGAATGCGGCCGTCCTCCGCGACCAGCCCATCGTGGCCATCACTGTTGTAAGGATCGAGCGCGACATCAGTGATCACCAGGAGGGTGGGGAAGGCCGCCTTCAGGGCCTTGATCGCACGCGGCACCAGCCCGTCTGGATTGAAGCACTCTTCCGCACCTGGTGTCTTCAAGTTGTCCGCAATGCGCGGGAACAGCACCACCGCCGGAATGCCCAGCGCATGGGCCTCGCCCGCCTCTTTCACCAGTTCCTCCAGGCACCAGCGCTGGCAGCCCGGCATGGAACTGATCGGCTCGCTGGTGCCGCCCTCCTGGAGAAACACAGGCAGGATCAGGTGTCCGGCATTGAGCTCGGTCTCGCGCACCAGATCGCGAATGGCGGCGGACCTGCGGTTGCGGCGGGGGCGGATGGGAAGGGCGAGGGACATGGATGTTTGCAGACAATGGACGGGGCAGGGGGCGCTGCCAAGTGCAGACACAATCAGCCCTGGCAAAGAAACGATTCTCGCGAACGTTTCGACATCTCAGTGACTTCCATTCCCGAACCCCTCACCACCCTGCGCGTGGACAAATGGCTGCACCACGTGCGCATCTTCAAGACCCGCACCCTGGCCACCCAGGCGTGCGACCGCAGCAACGTGAAAATCGGCAGCCAGAGCGTCAAGCCTTCGCGCGACCTGAAACTGGGCGACACCCTGAGCATCGTGCGCGGCGACCTGCGGCTCACAGTCAAGGTGACCGGCTTTCCCGAGATCCGCATCGGGCCGCCCTTGGTGCGAGATTTCTACGAGGATCTCACCCCGCCCGAGAATTACATCAAGGCCTCCGAAGCCCGGAAGGAGCGAGCGCTCGTTACTCCGCGCCCACACGATCTTCTCACCCGGCCAACGAAGAAGGACCTGCGCGAGATCCGCAAATTGTTCGAACGGGATTAAGCACGGCTACTTCTTCCTGTCCGGCTCGCCAAGAAATGGGCGGGTGATGCCGATGCGCACCTGGTAGCCTGCGGCACTGTGATGGGTGCGGTCGGCCACGAACAGCTCTTCGCGAGGCTTGCCGTCCGGCCCCAGGTAGGCGTCGAAGAGGTCGATGAAAACCACGTTTTTCTGCGTGGCGATGTAGTCTTTGATCATCTGGTTGGCCCGCTTGCGCGTGTCCGTCTCGCTCCAGCGTGCCGGGCTCGGCGTCAGGCTGCTGATGCCGATGGGCACGCCCGGCAGCGCCGCCTGCACCTTTTCCACGAAGCTTTTCACATCGGCCAGCAATTGTTCCGGCGTGCGGCCCGAATGGATGTCGTTGCCGCCCTCGTGCACCACGATGCGGCGCGGCTTGTAGGGGATCACAATGCGATCCGTGTAATACAGCAGATCCGCCATGGTCGAACCGCCAAAGCCGCGATTGATGAGATTGTACTCCGGCAGATCTTCATGAATCGTTTTCCAGCGCGTAAACTGCGAGTCGCCAACAAAGAGAATGGCTCCTTGTTGTGGCGGAGTCTTTTTATCAGCAGCTTCAAAGGCCAGGATGTCCTTTTCGAAGCGATGAGGTTCGGCGGCGGCGCAACACAGGGTCAGCAGCGCAAGGAGGGTCTGGGTGAGGCAGATTTGTTTCATGGAATTCAATCAATAAACAGCATTTCGTTGCTGCCCAGCAAGGCC
>CAINXC010000769.1 GCA_903854655.1 uncultured Verrucomicrobiota bacterium
CCGTGTACGGCGCAGTTATAGCCCAGCGCTTCAAATGGCTCGCGCGGGAACTGCTCGTCCTGGCATTTTATTTCCTGCAGGCAGACCACATCCGGGTGGGTCTGCTTAAGCCACGCCATCGCCGGCTCCATGCGGGCGCGGACCCGCACCCGGCCGCCACGCAGGCCGCCATTGTAGTCGCTGGCATCCATGATGCCGCCCTGCGGGAAGTCGGGAAGCAAATCGAAGGGCTCGCCACGCAGGGAGGCGACGCAGGCGTCGCAAAGCTCGATGAAGTTGTGCGGCAGGATGCGGCAGGACAGGCCCACCGCGATGCCTTCCACGCCCTGCGCCAGCAGCAGCGGGAATTTCATCGGCAGGGTCACCGGCTCCTTGTTGCGGCCGTCGTAGGAGGCGGCCCACTCCGTGACCTTGGGGGCAAACACCACGTCCTGGGCGAACTTGGAGAGGCGGGCCTCGATGTATCGGGGCGCGGCGGCGTTGTCGCCGGTGAGGACGTTGCCCCAGTTGCCCTGGCAGTCGATCAGCAGCTCCTTCTGGCCAAGGCCCACCAAGGCGTCGCCGATGGAGGCGTCGCCATGCGGGTGGTACTGCATGCAGTGGCCCACCACGTTCGCCACCTTGTTGTAGCGTCCGTCGTCTTTTTCCCACAACGAATGCATGATGCGCCGCTGCACGGGCTTGAAGCCGTCGTTGATGTGCGGCACGGCGCGCTCCAGGATCACGTAGCTGGCGTAATCCAGGAACCAGTCGCTGTAGAGGTCGTCGATGGTCTTCACCTGCACGGGGGCGTGCGAGGCGAACAGGGGTCCTTGAGGGGTGTCGGGTTTCTTGGCCACGGTTTGCAGGGGGAACGGAACGGGGAAAAACTGAATTGGCGGGGAATGAAGCGGAAGTCAACAAGGGCGCGAAGTTCCCTGCTGGATCATTCCCGGCCACTGACCGCCGAGACAACCCCTACCCCATCACATTGACCAAGGTGCCAATGCCTTCAATCGTGATGCTGACCTCGTCGTTCAGGGCGAGGGTGAAGTCATCGCCGGGCACAATGCCGGTGCCGGTCATGAGGAAGGCTCCATTCGGGAAGTCGTTGTCCTTGTACAGCCAGCCCGCGAGCTCCGCCGGGGTGCGCTTGAGCTGATCGAGCTTGGTCTCGCCGGAGAAGACGGCTGCACCGGCGCGGTTGATCACCACGGAGATGGTCGTGGTGGCCGGCAGCGGCTCATGCTGCACCTTGATGCAGGGACCGACGGCGGCGCTGAGACGGAAGCTTTTGGCCTGGGGCAGGTAGAGGGGGTTTTCGCCTTCGATGTCGCGGCAAGACAAGTCATTGCCCACGGTGCAGCCAATGATGACGCCGTTGCGAGTGATGACGAGGGTGAGCTCGGGCTCCGGCACCATCCAGACAGAATCGCGGCGCAGATGCATCAGCCCGCCAGGGGCGGCGACGCGGTGCGGCGTGGCCTTGAAGAAGATTTCCGGGCGGTCCGCAGCATACACCCGGTCATAGAAACTGCCGCCGCCAGCTTCCTTGCTCTCCTCCATGCGTGCGGTGCGGCTGCGGAAATAGGTGACACCCGCCGCCCACACTTCCTGGGAGGCGACCGGCGAAAGCAGCACCTCGGGCTTGCCGGTAGTCTCGCCGGTTTTCACTGCCGCAGTCAGGTAAGCGGGCAGGTCGTCGCGGTTGAGGAGATCGTTCCATTCATCCGTAAGACGGGTGAAAACGCCGTCTGTCTCAACAATGGGGCCGTGGGGAGTGCGATAGAGGAGCATGATGTGCCGCGAGGCTAGCGAAGTCAGCCCCAGATGCAAGCGCGGGCATCCCGTCACTTTGACGGGAGGAAGCGCCAATTCCGTGTTTGTAGGTTCACCACGCAGCGTGTTTAGTAATGGATGAGCGCAGCCAAAACAGCATTGTACGGAGCGATTGTCATCGCATGGTTGAGCGTCGGCATGGGTATCGCCTGCGCCAGCGATGCTTTCTTTGCCCCGGACGGCAAAACCGTCACGCTTGCCATTTCAAGTGGAGTCAGTTCCCTCGCCCCTGACGGCAAGACTGTCGTGTTTGTCTATTCAAGTCGACTTGGCTTCGTCAATGTGGAAACCGGGGCGTTCACTCCCATTGCTCTTCCCAGGGCGTTGCAAGATGGCGCAATCACGAGCATCGCACGCGGCGCAGAAGGCGAGACACTGTTTTTAGCCAAGGGTGCCGTATGGGTGATCAAAGGGCAGGAGCCTGCGCGCGAGGTTTGCAGAACGAGTCCGCTGCTGAAAGCAACGGACTTGGTGGTCGTGACGCATGACGATCCCTCGCTCAAAGACTGGATGATGGTCAGCGCGGTGGAGAAACCCAGTGAGCCGGGCGCACGGGAGCGAGGACTCACGCTTTACGCTCGCAAGCCCGGCGACAAGGAATTCCGAGGCCTCTTCTGCCGCCGCACCCCAAACGTCACCTCTGGCACTTATACTCCGGACGGACGGTTTTTCTTTGTTTGCGAAAACGACATTTGGGAGGGCCACGTGTTCGCAGAACCCGAGGATGATCCCGACGCTTGGAAGGGCGTTCTAACGGCCGTTCGTGTGGCCCCATTGTCGGTCTTGAGCACGGATCTTGCCAATGCGGGGGCGATGTGGGTGCAGGAGGTGGCGGTGGCCGGCAAATGGGTCTATGCGACCATGAGCGGCCATCACATGGGCGCGATTGTGCGCGCACCCATGCCTGCCCGCCCCATAGCCAAAGTGCCTTCGGTCACCGAGCAGTATCAACTGATGGCTGGGGTGCTGGCCAAGGCGGAAGTGATCACCCAGGACTTCGAGCAAGGCTCCAATTTCTGCGTGTGCGAGGTAAAAGGCAAAACGCGACTGTTCTTTACCCAGCGCAGAGATCTCATGCTGTGGGAGGGCAAGGGGAAACCGAGGGTGATCGGACATTTGCCGGAGCCGTGACCTTCATGAATCTCGCGACAGAGCGGTGAGACTCACTGAACACAAATGCCTGAGCGGACATGCGACAGACCGGGTCTTGCTGTCCGGGGTGGGTCATTGGCGACAATTGATGCCCTACGGAGCGGTGATCGCGGTTCGGACCTTATCGTTTCTCCTGGAATGACCTTGGCACTAGGGCTTGCACAGCGAGCCAAAGGAAGTTTTGATAAGAAACTATGAACTTCGCTTTTGGGAAGAATGCGCTCAAGCAAGCCATCGAACGCGGCCTCGC
>CAINXC010000770.1 GCA_903854655.1 uncultured Verrucomicrobiota bacterium
CGCTCAACACCGCCGCCAGCCGCTATCGCTACGCCATAGACAAACTGCGCACGCTGCTGCGTCCGCTCTACGAAGAAATTCAGCCATGAACGACGACCTTGAACGCAAGCTGCAATCCCTGCGGCCCCATGCCCTTCCCCCAACCTGGCGCGCGGAGATCCTTGGCAAGGCGGCAGCCTCCGCCCGCCGCTCCACACTTCCTCCGCGCTGGCTCGCGGTGGGCTGGGGCCTTGCCTGGGCTGCTGTTGTTGTGCTGCATCTGACAACGCCGACCGAATCAGCCAGTCCGCTGGCGCGCGGCGCCTCTGGCGTCCAGCCCCGGCTGAAGGAGCGGGCGCAAACACTCGACGCCCTGCTCGCCCTGAATACTGACACCCCTCGCTGAACCCATGAATGCCTTTTTCACCCGTCTTTGGAACCGTCGCCTTGTCCGCTTTGGCTCGTGGTCGCTGATCACTCTCGCAACTCTGTACGCTCTGCTCTTCTCCGTAATCAACTGGACCGGCAGCCGCCGCTGGGCGGAAACCAGAGCCCTGCTGGCAAGGGAAGGAGAGACCCTCGATTTCAACAAACTGCTGCCGCCACCGGTCGCTGACCCCCTCAATTTCTGCGCCATCGAGCCCCTGCGCGGCATCAACGTGGCGGGCGATGGAAAATCACCCTCCGGGCTCAAGCGCGCCGCCTTGGAAAGCGCGTGCTGGCAGCGCCAAAACGGCAGTTTGGAGGCACCCTCCCTGCGCGACGGCCCCTGCTTCGGCAGGGCGGCAAACATGCAGGCCTGGGCCGCTTTTGCGAGGGATTCCAAGTATGCCGTTCTGCCTGCCGGTCCCGCCGCATCGAGCCGCGATCTGCTGGCGGCCATTGATGCCTCGCACCCCTTGCTCAAGCAGCTCGCGGAGGCCGCCGCAGCCCGGCCCGAGGCGGTGTTTGTCCCCATCCCCACGCCTTCCCGGCCCTTGTGTGCCATGGCGCTTCCCCATTTCACGACCATCCGCGAGCTCAGTCTCGCCCTCACTTTGCGATCCCTGGCCGCGAACGAGTGCGGCGACCACAACGCCGCCTGCCAGAGCGCCCTGGCCGTGCTGCGGCTGGCACAGGCGGCGCAAAGGGAGCCGACCCTCATCGGCGAGCTCATCGGAGTGGCCGTTCATGAGATTGGCGAAGAAGCAGTCTGGACCGCCCTGGCCAAAAGGCAGGCCACAGATGCCGAACTGCAAGACTTGCAGGCATCTCTCGCGAAGCTGGACTTCCACCAGGCCACGCTCACCGCCATGCGCGGCGAGATGGCAAGCGCCATCGACACCATGGAATACCTGCAGGCGGGCCCGTATCACATTCCTGACTTGGTGGACGTGCTTTCCACGGACGCCCCGACTACTCCTTCGTCCCGGCTGAAGCGCCTCCTGTGGACTCTGGTGCCCGCAGGCTGGTTCGAGCACAACAAGGCGGCCATCGCCACGCTGGAGTTTGAGCAGTGCATCCGCCCCTTGAAGCGGGCCACGGCGCCGGAGCTGTTGCGGCAGGAGGTCGTCTTCGAGGAAGACATCCGAGCGCACAGCGGCCTGCTCCATCCCGACCGTTTCATGGCCAACCTCGTCGCTCCCGCGATCGCCAAGGTGGTGGAGCGCGCCTTCTCCGCTGAAGCCCTGCGCCGCCAGGCACTCACCGCTTGCGCGCTGGAGCGCTTTTACCTCCTGCACCAAGCCTACCCCGCATCGCTCGCCCAACTGACCCCGACGCTGCTCCCAGTCGTGCCCGCCGATCCCATCGATGACCAGCCCCTGCGCTACCGCAAAACTGACGATGGCCGATACATGCTCTGGTCCATCGGGCTCGATCAGAAGGACGACAACGGCAAGGTGAACCTTGATCCCAAAGACAAGCAGTCCACCAGCAGGCTGCATCACAGCACCTACAAAGGTGACTGGACGTGGCAGTACCAACCCGTAAAATAGCGCCCCAGGCAGTGTGCCTGACTATGCGCGCTTTTATCATTCGCCTTTGGAGAATTCGGCTCATCCGCTTTGGGGTGTGGTCGTTCGCTGCGCTGATGGTTTCGTACGCCCTCCTTTGCGCCTATGTGAACCGGAGCGGTGCCAGGCATTGGGCCCAGGTGAAAGCCAGGATCGAGAGCGAAGGCGAGACGCTGGATTTCGCCAAGCTGCTGCCACCACATATTGATGATTCACTCAACTTCTGCGCCATCGAGCCCCTGCGTGATCTCACGGTGCCTGGCGATGAAAAGTCAGCCGCCAGTATCAAGCGCCTTGCCTTGAGTAACACACTTTGGAAACCCGCCTATGAGCCCAACCCCCACCAAAAACCGGGTCGGAAAGGTGGGTATCGCGCAATGGATAGACCCCCTCTGGACGAGGGCCCAGCATGGGGCCTGCCAGCCGATACTCGTGCCTGGGTCCGCTATGCCAAAAACTCGAAGTATGCGGCCATGCCCGCAGATTCGGGCGACGCCGCCCGCGACCTGCTTGCTGGCATTGATGCCTTGCATCCGCTGCTGAGAGAGCTTGCGGAGGCGGCGGCGGCACGGTCGGAGGCACAATTCATTTCCGCTCCCCGCTCCTCCAGTTCCTGGTCTCCTCTGGCCACGCCGCGCTATTTCGCTGTCCAGGATGCATGCTCTGCCTTGACTCTGCGGGCCATCGCCGCCTGTGACGCCGGCGACCACGTCGGCGCCTGCCACAGTGCGCTGGCGCTCCTGAGATTTAGCGAGGCAGAGCTGCACGATCTTCCTTACGGATTGTTTTATTGCACAACCATTCAGGCCGAGGCCGAGGAAGCAGTTTGGACACTCATCAATAAACGGCAGGCGACGGAGGCCGAACTCCAGGCGCTGCAGGCGGCGGAGTCGAAACTAAATTTCCAAACGGCAGCGCTCCTGGCCCAGCGTGGCAGACTCGCGAGGGAGGTCGAAACCCTCGACTACCTGAAGGAGGCCAGTCCAACGGGGACACGGATCCTTCTGAATCTGAGCATAGACAATCCAAGGCCGCGTTTTGCCTCTCTGTTTAGGCTCTTGTTTCATCTGGTGCCGTCAGGAGTGCTTGATGACAACAAGTCGGTGTTCGCCACAATGATCTTCGAACGCTGCATTCGGCCTCTCAGAGAGGGAAATACGCAGGATTTCCTGAGCCAGCACACTTTCTTTGAAGGGATCAAGAAGGCCCGTTCTGGTCCGCTTGATCTCGAACGCCTGTATGCCGCCTGCGTGCTGCCTCAGAATTTCATGATTTTAGAACGCACTTTTGCTACCGAAGCCGTCCGCCGCCAGGCGTTGACGGCCTGTGCGCTGGAGCGCTTTTACCTCCAGCATCAATCTTATCCGGCTTCGCTGTCAGAATTGACTCCCGCGCTGCTCCCCGCCGTGCCCGCCGATCCCATGGACGACAAGCCCCTGCGCTATCGCCAGACCAGCGATGGCCGCTACATGCTCTGGTCGATTGGCTTTGATGGAAAAGACGATGGCGGCAAGGTAAACATCGGGTCTCGCGAATACCCCTCCCCTTGGGATCTCTACAGGCGCACCTACCAAGGCGACTGGACCTGGCAGTACACGCCGGTGAAGTAGCGCAAAGCGCAAGGTCTTGATTGATCGGGGGCGCGGATGGCGTTGAATAGCGCTTCACCGTCACCCTGCTTTCACCATGCCCGCTCCCAAGCTCACCCTCACCCACTGGCTCATCATCCTCATCGCCAGCCTTGGCTTCCTGTTTGACACCTACCAGCTCCTGATGACGCCGCTCGTGGGCCCTGCGGCCATCTCGGAACTGCTGAAGGTGCCGCTGAGCAATCCGGCAGTGACGACGTGGATGGGCAACCTGCTGTGGCTCTCGGCCCTGAGCGGCGGTGTGTTCGGGCTGCTGGGCGGCTGGCTCACGGACCGGCTGGGGCGCAAGTTCGTCATGGCGCTGGGCATCTTTGTCTATTCGCTGTCGCCGGTCGCGGGCGCTTTCAGCACCACCCTGGGCGAATTCGTCTTCTGGCGCTGCGCCACCTTCGTGGGCGTGTGCATCGAGTTTGTCGCCGCCATCACCTGGATCGCGGAAGTGTTCTCGGACAAGGCGCAGAAGGAAAAGTGGCTGGGCATCACCCAGTTGTTTGCTTCCTTGGGCGGTGTGCTGGTCACGGGCGTGAACTTCTGGATCATCGCTCACGCCAAGACCCTGCCCCACCTGGGAATGCCCATGGCCCTCGGCGCCGCCGACCCTGCCTCCTGGCGCTACCTGCTTCTGACCGGCATCATTCCCGCGCTGCTGATTGCGCTCATGCTGCCCTTCGTGCCGGAATCAGAAGTCTGGCGCGAGCGCAAGCGCGCCGGCACCTTGAAGCGCCCCAGCTTCGGCCAGCTTTTCTCTCCTGAACTGCGCCGCGCCACGCTGGTCACCGCCGGGCTTTCGGCCTGCGTGTACGGGGTGGCCTTTGGCGCCCTGCAGGTGACTCCTGGTCGCGTCGCACCCGGCCTGCCCAATCTGGCGGCGGAGCGCAAAGCCCTGAAGCCCCTTGTGGACGAGGCCAAAACCTTGAACGCCGCTTTCGACGCCACCAAGCCGGGCACCCCTGAACGCAAGGCGGCGCTGGAGCCAATCAAGGCCAACGCTGCGAAGCAAAAGCCCATTCAAGACAAGGTGAAGGAAGTGGGCAGCCAGACCCAGGCGTATCAGGAAACCGGCGGCCTCGTGGGCCGAATCGTCCTGGCCCTCCTCATCATCGTCGGCATCGGGCGGCGTCTCCTGCTGCGCCTGCTGCAACTGCCCGGCCTGATCATTCTGCCGCTGACCTATTTTGTGCTCTACAAGCAGGACGCCACGGTGTTCTCCTGGGGCATCGCGGCGGCGGGCTTCGTCACCATGTCGCAGCTCAGCTTCCTGGGTGAGTACCTGCCAAAGGTGTTCCCCATCCACTTGCGCGGCACCGGCGGCAGCTTCGCCACCAACGTGGGCGGGCGCATGATCGGCACCAGCGCGGCCTTCCTCGTGGCCCAGCTCGCCCCGCTCTTCACCGGCAGCCCCTACGACCAGATGGCATATGCCGCCGGCTGTGTGGCCACGGGCGCTGTGGTCATCGGCCTCATCCTCGGCATGTTCCTGCCGGAGCCCAAGGAGCAGGCGGCGGACTTTTAGTTCGGGATCTCCCGATCTCGGACAGAAATGACAGGCAGGTATTGTTCGCGGACATTATCGGCAGTCCATTTCTGTCTTTGGAGGCATTTGCAAAACCCCCAAAGATCTCTGCATCCTCTGCATCCTCTGCCTCTCAGCCCCTCATCGGGAAGTCATCATGTTCGGAGCCCGGCGCAGGGTAGGGCGGTTTGTCCCAAACCGCCGTCGTTGAGAGGCCACCAGACCCCAAAAGGCCCATTGCAAGAGCGAAGCCCCACGGCCTGCAATGACGGCGCGTTGGGACAACGCTCCCTACCCGCGCGCGGCAAAGACGAGACTTCCCAAGTAGAACTGATCAGGCGCAGCCCGTTATTGACGCTCTGCGGCCAAATGAGCCTCTGAGTGACTCCGCCCTGCCGCAGAGGAGCTGAGAGGCAGAGGTTTTGCACGTGGGTGGCTCTTTGATTTCTGTCTGAATTTTCAGGGCAAGCCCACCTTGAACTACAATTGTAGTTGTCAATCGACTACAATTGTGGTGCAATTGGCGGGAAATGAAAATTCCCTCCATCACCGAAGCCGAATGGTCCGTCATGGAAGTGCTTTGGGAGCAGTCGCCCAAGACTTCCGGCGAGGTGATCAAGGCGCTGCGGCCAAGCACCGGCTGGGCGGACAACACCATCCGCACCCTGCTCACCCGGCTGGTGGAGAAAGGGGCGCTCCAGACCCGCGACACCGAGGCCGGAGCACGCCAATTCCTGCCCGCCGTGAAACGCGAGGCCTGCGTGCGGGCGGAAAGCGAGACCTTCCTGCAGCGTGTGTTTCAAGGCGCGGCAAAACCGCTGCTCGTGCATTTCGCGGCAAGCGCGAAGCTCTCGGCCGATGAGGTCCAGGAGCTGAAGCGCCTGCTGGATGAATCCATCAACCACCAGCCCTGATGCCCCATGAACTCCCTGCCGTTGGATGCCGCGCGCCTCGTTGAAGTGTTTCAACACACCGTTCGAGCCTCCTTGCTTGGGGGGGGCGCCATCGTTTTGGTGCTCGCCCTTCGGCTGGCCCTGCGTCGCCGACTTTCGGCGGATGTCCGATGCCTGCTCTGGCTGCCGGTGTGCGCTCTGCTTGTCCTGCCGCGCCTGCCGGATATCGGCCTGAGCATCGGCGGCGAAGCCTTCGCCATGGAACATGTCGATCCGAAGCCACCGCAGCTCGTTGTCAGGGTGGATGCGCCAACGCTTGTTGCTTCCACGCAGTCTCCGCCTGTCACGCCCGCCCCATCCCTGAGCCTGACCGAGCGTCTGACGCTGGGGTGGCTGATCGGCGGCGGTGCGCTCGTGACGGCATGCCTCGGGAGCTTCCTGGCGCTCCGCCGCCGGGTCCTGCGTTCCGGCGAGTCTGTGCCGGATGAAGTGGCAGGGCTATTCGCCAGTTGCGCCCGGACAATGGGATTGCGCCGCGCACCGCCGGTACGGATCACCGGCGCGGTCAAGTCCCCCGCGCTGATGGGCATGTGGCGTCCCGTCCTGCTCCTGCCGCCCTCGCTGCGCGAGCTGCTCAGCCCGGAAGAACTGCGCATGGTGATGCTGCACGAGGCCGGCCATGTGAAACGCCACGACCTGCTTTTCCACTGGCTCTCGCTGATGCTGCTCGCCGTGCATTGGTTCAATCCGCTGTGCTGGATCGCGCTGTGGTTGTTTCGTGCCGACCGCGAGTCCGCCTGCGACGCCGCCGTGCTGCGCGCCTGCAAGCAGGACTGCCGCAGCACCTATGGCCACACGCTTTTGAAGCTTCAGGCGGGGCTCGATCTGTCGCTGCGCTTCAGACCGCTGGTGGGGATTCTCGGCAGCGCCGACATGCTGCGCCAGCGCATCGTCGAGATCGCGCATTTCGGGCGGGCCTCAAAGAAGGCCGGAGTGACGGCAACGTTTGCCATCGCCCTCGCCTCGGCAGGCATCGCCATCATGGCCGCCGAACCCGCCAAGCCCCCGCCCGCAGCCGGGAAAGACATCCAACAAACTGGCACGGAGTTGATCACTCGAGTCTTCAAGGTCACCCCGGAGATTCTCCGCGAGATGGCGGGCACGAAGGACGCGGGACAACCCGATGTCAGGGCCGCATTGCAAGCTTATGGAGTCTCCTTCCCCGAAGGGGCCAGCGCCGAATTCGTTTCATCGACGTCGCAGCTCGTGGTTCGCAACACGCGCGAAAATCTTGCGATGATCGAAGGCGCGATCGGCGACCCCAAAAAAGCGCCGCTCCAGGTGTATGTCACGGCCAGGATGGTGGTCTTTGATGAGAAGGCGCTGGGCAAGGGCGTCTGGTCCCTGGGCAATCCGGATTCACCCGCCTCCTCTCCGCCGCCAGAAACGAAGCCAGGGCAGGGCTTGCGGCTGGAGGGCGTGTTCACAGACCCGCAATACCAGGTCATCGTGCGCTCGTTGCAGTCCAAGGGGACACAGGGAGCGGGCCCGGTTGAAAGCGGATTTGCGGGCCGTTTGCGCTCGGCCTCTTCACAGGTCAAAGCCGTGCTGAACCTCCCCAGTGTGACCACCAAAATCGGGCAAAGGGCCATCGTTGAGATTGTCCGCGAAATAAGCTACGGCACCGAATTCGATCCACCGGCAAGGGGAGAGAAAAAGGCCAGGCAGGTTTCTTCGACCGTGAGATCGGTGGGCGCCAAACTGGAGGTGGAAGCCGTGACGCCGGGCGAACCCAATGACATTGAGCTGAACGTGGCCCCCGAGCTTGATGGCCTGCTAGAATGGAAGCAGTACAAGACAGACTGGGGTGTCTCGATTCCTCAGCCCGTGATTGGACACAACCGCATCGCCACCAGCATCATGCTGCATGATGGCAACACCGTGGCCTTTGGCGGCGAAGCGGCGGTGTCCAATTTTCTAATGGACCCCAATGTGAAAGGCGACGATGCGCTTTTGGCGAAGGTTTATCCGGTGCTCTTGTTCGTCACCGCGAAGCTCATCGACCCAGCCGGAGAGCCTGCAAATCCGGCAAAGACCGACGTTGAACGCAAACGGCAGCAAGGGGAGCAGCAGGTCACAATCAGTGTCGTGTCCTGCGAGGCGAGCCTGGGCAAGGACGACAAGGACAGCCTCGACTGGCTGATCGGCACCACAGCGCTGTCAGGGGGCAAGGAATCAGCCGGTGCCGGAGATGCCGATCGAGGTGTCGCGCCTTTCGCTGCCGCGCCGCCGGGTGTGATGGCCCTCACGGGGGTGTTCAACGATCCGCAGTTTCGGGTGGTGATGCGCTCGTTGCAAAACAAGGGCGGGGTTGCCGTGCATCGCTACAGCGCCAAGACCGTCAAGGGCGGGCAGTCCAAGGCCGAGTTCGATCTGGAACCTCTGCTGCCAGGCAAGAAACTGGTGGTCGAGCCTGTGGTGCGGCCGGACGGATACACGATGGATTTGACCATTGGCGCACCCTCCCTGCAGCCTGCTGGGAAGGTGGAAGTTCGCGGAGTTCGCACAACCGTCACCATTTGGGATAAGCAGACCGTGGGGATCGGAGGACTGGTCTCTGAAGATGAGAAATCAAAACGCGGCGCGATGTTCTTCATCACGGCGGAGATGGTGCCGCCAGCGACTCATGAGCAGCCGGTGTTGACGAAATGAGCGGCGGCACAACGTTGTCAGCCACCATGCCTGCCTCTTTCCGCATCACCATCTGGAACGAATTTGTCCACGAGCGCCAGAACCCCGCTGTCGCTGAAATCTATCCCAAAGGGATTCATCAGGCGCTGGCAGACATGCTGTCGCTCCAAAGCGACTTCACCGTGCGCACGGCGACGCTTGATGAGCCGGACCAGGGCCTGCCGCCGGAGGTGCTGGACAACACGGATGTGCTGCTGTGGTGGGGACATGCCGCGCATGACGCGGTGAGCGATGAACTGGTCACACGCGTGCAGCAGCGCGTGCTGGCGGGCATGGGCTTGATCGTCCTTCACTCCGGGCACTTCTCGAAGGTGTTCAAGAAGCTGATGGGCACGACCTGCGCGCTGTGCTGGCGCGAGGCTGGCGAGCGCGAAAGGGTCTGGAAGGTCAATCCCGGGCATCCCATCACAGCGGGCATTGGCGACTGCATCGAGATTGAGCAATCCGAGATGTATGGCGAGCCCTTCGGCATTCCCACGCCGGACGAGCTGATCTTTGTCTCCTGGTTTCAGGGTGGCGAAGTGTTCCGCAGCGGCGCGACCTGGACGCGCGGCAGCGGCCGCATCTTCTACTTCAGTCCCGGCCATGAGGTGTATCCCATCTATCATCTTCCGGACATCCAGCGGGTGATCACCAACGCGGTGCGCTGGGCGCAGCCGCAGGGCGAGGTGGCGAATGTGCCGCGCCATGTTCCTGTCGAGCAGGCGCGGGAAAAGATCGTGGCGCGCGGCGGCACGGTGCATTAAGCCTAGATCCCGGGTTGAGAGTTGAATGTTGAGAGCATGAATGGGAAGGGTTCGAGAAATTTCGCGGCTTCACCCAACAGGTGAGCGTTATTTTTCGTCGCGATGCCCTCGAATGCTTTGGGTATCAGTCACTCAACTCTCAGCCCTCAATTCCCCCTACGGGGTGCTTCGCAAGCTCAACTGCCGTTTTTAGGTTGAGCTTTGCCGGCACTTCCCTCATACCAATTTCAGTTGATAGTGGGTTGAAAGAAAAGGGCTGGCAATTTGGCGAGGAGACGTTCCGCCCCTCACCTCTTATCCTCTCCCATCGGGAGAGGAAGACCGCTCCTTGGCCCTTCAAACTCCTGTGCGTATGAGATCCACAAGACGAACTCCCTCTCCCGGCGGGCTAGCGATTACCCATAAGTTGGCGGGCGAGATGGAAGCCTTCTAGTTGGGCGCGCAGGTTTTCCAGGCCGCGCCACAGCAC
>CAINXC010000771.1 GCA_903854655.1 uncultured Verrucomicrobiota bacterium
AGAGCACCTTCCAAACACATGCCCGACGGTCATAGACCGCCGCTACACGCCGTGGGCCATTTCTCCGTTTCTATGGAGCGAACCCGCCCATCACCACGCTAGCGCTCACGAAATCCCACCGCCTCCCACACCCGCTCCGCCGTCCACCCGCTCTCCCTTAGTGATCGAATCGACCGCGCATCATCGCGCTTCGCCAAGCGCTTGCCGTGTTCATTGGTGATCAGGCGGTGATGCTTCCATTCGGGCACGGGCAGGGTGAGGAGTTCCTGGAGCAGGCGGTGCAGGTGGGTGGCGGGGAGGAGATCTTCGCCTCGGGTGACGAGGGCAATGCCTTGCAGGGCGTCATCAACGACGACGGCGAGGTGGTAGCTGGCGGGGGTTTCTTTGCGGGCCAGCACTACGTCGCCAAAGAGCTGGGGCTGGGCTTCGAACTCGCCGTGAGCGAGGTCGCGCCAGTGCAGAGGATGGCCGACGTTGCGGCGGGCTTTTTCCACGTCCAGGCGCAGGGCGTAGGGGGCACCGCTGGCGATGTGGTCTGCCCGCTCAGCGAGGGAGCGTGAGCGGCAGGTGCCGGGGTAGAGGGGGCCATCGGGGCCTTGGGGGGCCTGGCCGGCGCTGGCGATTTCGGCTTGGATCTCCTTGCGGGTGCAGAAGCAGGGGTAGAGCAGGTCCTGGGCTTCCAGTTTGGTCAGCGCGGCGCGGTAGTCATCGAAGTGCTCGGACTGCTTGCGCACCGGTTCCTGCCAGGAAAGGCCAAGCCAGGCGAGGTCTTCAAAAATCGCGGTTTCGTACTCGGGGCGGTTGCGGGTGCCATCGATGTCTTCGAGGCGGACCAGGAATTCGCCGCCCGCCTGGGCGGCTTCGCGCTGCGCGAAGCCCGCCGCGAAGGCATGACCCAGGTGCAGCAGTCCGGTGGGGGAGGGGGCGAAGCGGGTGCGCATGGTTCTGATCAGTTGATTCGGCGGCAGGATGGCGCAAGCATTGCCTGCGCCCAGGGCGCATATCTGCCATGCCCATCTACGAATTCTACAGCCCGGACAACAACAAGCTCTACCAGTTCTTCGCGCGCTCCTCGGCGTATCGCGACACGGTGCCGCGCTGCCCGGACAACCCGGCCTTCCGCATGCAGCGGCGGTTGTCGCGCTTCGCCATCATCGGCAAGGCGAAAGAGGACACGGCGGATGATCCCTTTGCCGGGATCGACGAAACCAAGATGGAATCCTTCATGGCCGAGATGGAGCGCGACATGGGCGGAATGGATGAGGCCAACCCCGACCCACGCCAGCTTGGCCGATTCATGCGCAAGATGACGGACATGATGGGCGACCGCACACCAGAGTCGCTGCAAGAAATGGTCCGCCGCCTGGAAGCCGGCGAGGACCCGGAGAAACTGGAGGAGCAGTTCGGCGGCATGGACAGCGAGGACGGCACCGGCCCCGCTGCTGATGGCCTGTGGGACACGATGAAGAAGAAAATCCGGGCGCTGAAGGACACGCCGCAGCGCGACCCGAAGCTGTACGAGTTCGCGGAGCATGCGGGATAGGGTGCAGGCGCCATGATTTGACTTTTGGCCTCTCCTCGCCTCTCGTTCGCTTCATGAGCCTGCCCGCCAACGTGGTTTCCATTCACCCCTACTTCAAGGCCCATGCCGGAATGGCGGAGGCCTTCCGCAAGTCCTTGCCCGTGTTCATCGAGCGCACCGCCACCGAGGAGCTGAACCTGTACTATGAGTTCACCTCCCACGACGACGAGTTCTTCTGCCGCGAGGGCTACATCGGCGCGGAGGGCGTGCTTGCCCACCTCGACAACGTCGGCGGACCTCTCGGCGAGCTGCTCAAAATCGCCGATCTGACCCGGTTGGAAATTCATGGTCCGGCCGAGGAAATTGACAAGCTCAGGGGACCGCTGGGGCACCTGAATCCGGCGTGGTTCACGCTGGAGTGCGGCGTGCGTCCATAGCCGTGAGAGAGGGAAGTCTGGATATGGAATGAAAAATGCTTTAGGCTGTGGCTTATGCCAAATCTAACCGCCGACTTCGAGGTGCTCTTCATACCCTACTGCTTTCTGGCGGGTCTGTTTCTGCTCGCCTTGGTCCGTATTGGTTTTCTCATGCGCACTAACCGTCGGCTGGCAGCTCATGCAGAGAACATGGAAAAGCAGGTGGTGCACCAGCAACTGGAGATGGTTGGGATTCGCCGTGATTCAAATGCCTGGCGCGGGGCGCTGCAGGTCCAGTTCGACACTTTCCGGGCCGAAGCCTCGCGGCGGCTGGAAGATTCCGAGATGCGCTACGATCAGGCGGCCAGGCTGCAGGAGCGCCAGTTCGGCGAACTGAAGTCCGCCCTGGCGCAGGCCTTGCAGAAAGGCCCTGAGCCGCATGTCTTCGTGCCGCCGGCTTCAGCGCCTGCATCGGTGCCGATGTCGCCGACAGCGCCCGGCATTGAGGCGGAAATGGTCCTGCCCAAGATCGAGGAGATGCCCGAACCTGCGGCTGCTGAGTGAAAATGGGGCGTCCTGCCCTCAGGCACCCGTTTCCCAACACGAGATGAAAATCGCTATCGCCTCTGACCACGCTGGCTTCACCTACAAGGAGAGCATCAAGCATTGCCTCGTTGGGCTGGGGCATGAAGTCATGGATTTCGGCACCACCAGCGACTCGCCGGTGGACTATCCGCTTTTCATTGGTCCGGCGGCCCAGGCTGTGGCGCGCGGCGAGTGCGAGCGCGGCATTGTTCTGGGCGGTTCAGGAAACGGCGAGGCCATTGTCGCCAACAAGGTGGCGGGGATTCGCTGCGCCCTGTGCTGGAGCGAGCAGACCGCCACCTGGGCGCGCCAGCACAACGACGCCAATGTGCTGGCCCTGGGGCAGCGCACGATAGACGAGGCCACCGCCCTGCACCTTGTGCGGGTCTGGCTGGACACCCCGTTCGAAGGCGGCCGCCATCTTCAGCGCATCCGTGAAATCGAGACGTTCAGAAAAGATGCTTGAAACGAAACTGTTTGCGAGCAGCCATGAACCGGTTGCCTACGCCGCTCCATCCACTACGATCCGACCATGAAGTTCATCCCCCTTGTTCTTGCCGCCTGCCTGGAAATCTCAGCGCTGGCCGCCGACGCCCCGCCTGCTGAGAAAGCTGCCGCCGCCCCGGTGATGGCACCGGTTCCTGCCGCCACCACAAAGCCGAAATACGAGCAGTTCCACGTCAACACCAACGCCATCGCCCTGACTTTCGATGACGGTCCGCACCCGAAGAACACGCCGCGCCTGCTGGACATGCTGAAGGAGCGCGGCATCAAGGCCACCTTCTTCCTCATCGGCAAGAGCGTGGCGACCTACCCGGAGATCGTGCGCCGCATCGTCTCCGAAGGGCATGAGATCGGCAATCACACCTGGGATCACAAGACGCTGCGCGTCATGAGCCAGGAGAAGATCAATGAGGAACTGCAGAAGACGCAGGACGCCATCGTGGCCGCCTGCGGCCAGGTCCCTCTGATTTACCGCCCGCCGTTTGGCGCGATCACCTCCAAGCAGCAGAAGGCGATCATGGAAAAGTTCCACTATCCTTCCATCGTCTGGGAAGTGGATACCAACGACTGGAAATCTCCGCGCTCGATTGCCAAGGTGCACGACACTATCCTGAAGGACACCCATGCGGGCTCGATCATTCTCTGCCACGACATCCATTTCGAAACCGTGGACGCCATGCCCTCCACGCTTGATGAGCTGAAGGCCAAGGGTTTCCAGTTCAAGACGATCTCCGAGATGATCAAGCTGGAGGCCGACGAGGTCCAGGCCGTTGCGGCAGGCAAGCCCCTGCCAGGGACAACCCCGCCCGCCGCGCCAAAGGCCGAGGAAAAGCCTGCTCCAAAGGCGGACGCCAAGCCCGCCGCCAAGCCATAGAGCTGAGTGCTGCTGGCGGTCAGGCAGCCTGCTCCGGGCTTTTCAAGCCTTGAGCAGGTCGGCCACACCGTCCTTCAGGGCGAGGAGCGAGAAAGGCTTTTGGATGACGGCGGTGGGTCCGCCCAATTGCACCAGGCTGTCCACCCTCTCGGAGAGAAAGCCGCTCATGAGGAGCACCGGCATGGTGGGATACTTGGCGCGAATGACCTTCAACGCGTCGGCTCCGCTCAGGACGGGCATGGCAAGATCGAGCAGGATAAGCTGGTAATCACCGTTTCGCGCCTCGATCATTTCCAGGCCCTGCTTGCCGTTTTCGGCCGTTTCCACGGTGTAGCCCAGATGCTGCAGCACACTGGCACCCGCGCTGCGGATCGTGATTTCGTCATCGACAAGAAGTACACAACCGCCTGGGGCAGGGGAGGGACGGGGACTGCCTGCTGGCGTTGAAGGCGGGGGATTGGTGTTCATGAAGTGGAAAGGGGGCGAAGGCCACGCTCAGCGGTACGAACGGAAGCGGTGTTTTCTCAAACGGTTTGAATGCCTGTGCATCCGATCTTGGGTGTGGCCAGGAGGAATTCTGGCCCGGTCTCAGATGCCCATGCGCGAGAGTGTGATGGCCACCTGATTGATCAGGGCGGCGATCTCCGGATGCGAGACTTCCAGAGTTTCCACAGAAGCCATGAGGCCGCTGATTCCTGCGGTGGAGGTTTCGGTGGTGCCTGGGGCACCAGCCTCCGCAGCCTGGGGGCTGGTTTCAGTGCGAAGGGCGGCCACCAGTTCCAGCAGCTCTGCCTTGGTGTTTTCTGGCAGGCCGGTCGCTTGTTCCAGCGTGGTGCGGAGCTGGTCCAGGTGAGTCTCGATCATAGGCTGCAAGGCTATCGCATGACGGCGGCGCGCACAACCCGGAATGCAGCCCGGGGGGCGGGGTCAATCGACGGCTGAAAGAATGATGGAGACGTTCGAACCGCCAAAGCCGCTGGAGTTGCTCAGGGCCACACGCGGGTACTCGTCGATCGGCTCCGTCACGACAGGAACCCCTTCGCAGCCAGGGTCAAGTTCGGTGATGTTGGCGGAGATGGGGGTGAATTTCTCGCGCAGTGCGAGGCAGCAAAATGCCGCTTCCATGGCTCCTGCGAGCGAGAGCCCGTGGCCTGTCAGGCTTTTGGTGCTGCTGACCCAGGGTGCATCGGCTGTGCCAAAGACATTCCGCACCGCGTTCATCTCGGCAATGTCGCCCGCGAGCGTCGCGGTGGCATGGGCATTGATGTAGTCCACACTTGCGGGGGCGAGACGGGCGTCGTCGAGAGCCTCCTGCATGGCGCGGGCAAGGCCCTGGCCGGTGGGATCGGGCGCCACCACATCGTAGCCGTCGGTGGCCTGGCCCCAGCCGCTGACTTCGGCCTGGGCGGTGGCTCCACGCTGGGCGGCATGGTCGGCGTCTTCCAGAACCAAAACGCAGCCGCCACCAGACACCACGAAGCCGTCGCGAGCCGTGTCAAAAGCGCGCGGGGCGAGCTTGGGATCAGTCTGGGTGCTGAGCGCGCGCACGGCGGCGAAGGCCAGGACGTTGTAGAGATGGCAGTCCTCTGCGCCGACCACGAACATGATTTTCTGCCTGCCCGAGCGGATCAGGTCGCAGGCGTGACCGAGGGCGTGGGCGGATGAGGCACAGGCGCTGTTGAAGCCCAGGGACGCCCCCTTGATCTGGAAGCGGGCGGTGAGGTTGAGGTGCAGCGAATTGGGCATGCCGGCAATGACGTTGGACGGCGAGGTGCGGGTGGCGCCTCGGTGAATCAGCGAATCGACCGTGAGGTGGGTGAGCCAGGAGCAGCCTGAGGAGGCGCAGTAGAGGCCCGTGCGGGGATGCGAGATCAAGGCCGGGTCCAGTCCAGCATCGTCGATGGCTTCGAGCATGGCTGCATAGGCAAACAGCGCATTCGGCGTCATGGTGCGCAGGTGTGCCCTGGAGAGTTTGATGCCGGGCGGCAGCACCCAGTCCAGCGGGTCCTCAGAGGGAAACTGGTAGCCCTTCACCGTGCCCGCAAGGCGGACCGGGGCCTTCGCCTGCACAAGTTCCGGCATGACTTCCACGCCGGAACGGCCTTCGCGCAGATTGCGCGAAACCTCCGCGCGGTTGTTGCCGATGCTGGTGGTGAAGCCGAGGCCGGTAACGACAACCCGGCTCATGGTTGCAGGGCCGGATTCATGACGGCATCATCGGCTCCGGAGACTGGCTCGCCCTTGACCTTGGCCATGATGAAAGTTTTCAAAGTGCCAAGGGTTGTCACCTCGCGCAATTCCTGGTTGGCAACGCTGATGCCAAACACTTCTTCCGCAGTCATGACCACCTCCATCATTCCGAAGGAATCCATGCCCAGGTCCTCGACCAGTCGGGTGGAATCCGTGGCTGTGGCCAGGGCGCCGGTGTGAGTGTCAGGAAGATCGCGCTCGAGCACTCCTTGGATGATCAGGGACAGATCCGCTGCATCATGCGAAGATTGAAACCGCAGGGCGGCGGCGATGCTCGCTTCGTTGCACCGTTTCAGCGCTCGGATGATGTCTTGTTCACGGGGGTCGGTGGAGGTCATGCTAGAATGTGAGGGTGGGGCATCAAAGGATGCGCCGGGCGGGCAGGTCATCAGTACGCCATTTTGGCGTGCGGCGCTTGATTTCTTTTGGTGCGGGC
>CAINXC010000772.1 GCA_903854655.1 uncultured Verrucomicrobiota bacterium
CGGCTGGCAAAGCGGATGTCCTTTTCCCGTTCCGCTACCTCTTCCAGCGTGGTGGGCACCTGGCCATGCGCCTGGAACACATCGACCTGGAAAATCAGCCTGCTGCGGCGGGGCAACGCTTTCCTGCTTGGCATCGACGCCCTGACTTCGCACAATCCGAACTCATGCGCGTCTTGCTTTGTTTCCTTGTGGGTATTTCACTGGCCTCGGCTGTCGAAGTTGAGCCCCAGCCTTTCCTGGCGGCTTTGCGCCCGTTGATGGATGCTGCGGAATCGCTGGGCTCGCCTTTCAACGCGGCGGAGAAAACATCACTGGAAGAGTGCCTCCGCTCGCACACGGAGGCGGACGTGACGAAGGCACGGGCCATCCTCGATGCACGCTGCCTGTTCATCGTCAGCATCAACCCCGAGCAGCGGGTGAAGGTGGCCGCCGGTGAAGCAAGGCCGGAACTGGATGAAGGCGGCTGGCGGCAATTCCTGGTGCGGGTGGACAACGATGCGGGAGTGACCGCGCGGCTGCGCTGCGCCAGTCCCTTCGCCAAGCCCGCCTACGTGGCGGGGTCGCCGCCGGTGAAGCCGAATGCGCAGCCCAAGGACCCAGGCCAGCCGGCCCTGGCCGCCCGCTGGCTGGACTTGCAGATGTTTGAGGCACCGCCCATGCGCGCAAATCTCAGCGGCCTGGGTGTGGAGTACCGCATCATTCAGCTCTACAGCCGCGATGCGGGCAGGCGCGAGGCCTCCTTTTCTTTCGACACGGGGCAGGGAACCCAAGACCTGGGCTTTCGCAACGAGGTCAGTGTTCTCTTCACTTGCCGTCCGGCCCGCGAAATCACATTGCATATCACGGATGAACACAACGCTCCCTGCGCCGCCTCGCTGCTCATCAAGGACCAGGCGGGGCGGGTGTACCCCTCGCAGTTCAAGCGTGTCGCGCCGGACTTCTTCTTCCACCCGCAGATTTATCGCGAGGATGGTGAAACCTTGCGTCTGCCGGATGGCGCTTACGACATCGCCTTCCATCGCGGCCCGGAGTCGCGCGTTCTCAATCGTCATGTAACAGTGACGGCGGACACCAAGGTCCTGAGCTTTCAAGTCCAGCGTTGGATTGATCCCTCGCTGCTGGGCTGGTGGAGCGGTGATCATCACATTCACGCCGCCGGTTGCACCCATTATTCTGTGCCCACGATGGGAGTGCATGCCTCGGACATGGCGCGGCAAATCCAGGGCGAAGACCTGAAGGTGGGCGCGAATTTGACCTGGGGACCCTGCTTCGACTACCAGAAGCAGTTCTTCACCGGCGCGGAGGACAAGGCCTCGCAGTATCCCTTTTTGCTACGTTATGACATCGAAGTGAGCGGTTTCGGCTCGCATCGCAGCGGGCATCTCTGCCTCTTGAAGCTCAAGGACCAGATGTACCCCGGCGGCACCTCGACCGATCACTGGCCCACCCTTTGCCTCAACACGCTGAAGTGGGCCAAAAAGCAGGGCGCGCTCTGCGGCCCGGCGCACAGCGGCTGGGGTCTGCAACCGCTCGCTGCGGACGACCCGAACCGCGCCAAGCCTTACAGGGGCTCCGGTCTGACTTCCGTCACCGAGGCTCTGCCCAACGACGTGATTCCGCCCTACAACGGCATCGGTGCCAACGAGTACATCGTCGATGTCACCCATGAAGTGGAAGGACCCGAGGGCAGGCCCGTTCCTGCTGTGGATTTCATGTCATTGGTGGACACCCCTCACGTGTGGGAGCTTAACATGTGGTATCACACGCTCAACGCCGGTTTCCGCACCCGGGCGAGTGGCGAGACGGATTTCCCCTGCATCTACGGCGAGCGTGTGGGGCTTGGGCGCAGCTATGCGAAGCTCGATGGCAGGCTCACCTATGACGGCTGGTGCGAAGCCATCCGTGCTGGGCGCTGCTATGTGGGCGACGGCAAAAGCCACCTCATGGATTTCAAGGCCGGCGACGTGGCGGTGGGCGAGCACGGCAGCGAACTGCGGCTCGACAAACCAGGCAGCGTGACGCTCAGCGCCAAGGTGGCGGCGCTATTGGATGAGCCGCCGCATCCCGAGATCCAGAATGCGCCCAGTGACCAGAAGCCATACTGGGACATTGAGCGCGCCCGCATCGGCAGCGGTCGCGAGGTGCCGGTGGAAGTCATCGTCAATGGCATGTCGGTGATGAGAAAATCCATCGTGGCGGATGGCAGCACCCGCGACCTGAGCTTTGAGGTGCCGCTGAAGGAAAGCGCATGGGTGGCGCTGCGGATCCGCGCCTCATCTCACACCAATCCCATCTTCGTTATCGTCGCCGGCAAGCCCATCCGGGTGAAGAAGAGCCTCGAATGGTGCCTCAAAGGCGTGGACCAATGCTGGTCGCAAAAGGAGTCGTTGATTGATCCCAAAGAACACGCCGATGCCGTGGCGGCCTATGACCACGCGCGGCGGGTGTACACTGCGCGGCTGGCGGAGGTGCGGTAAGCCAGAATGTGGGGTCCAACAGAGGGCTCAGAAGCTGATGTTGAAAACCTTGGTCATCTCCGCCTGCTTGAGGCATTCCTCCTTCTCGGCGGCGGACAGTGTCGCGTTTGAATCCAGCCAGGCTCGGGCATTGGCGGCGTTGTTCTTTGACCAGTTGGCGTACAAGTTCCTGCGTGCCGAGGCCCTGGTGTCGTGATCTGAGAGCCGCTCCGCCCATGCCATTGCTTCCGCAGGCTTGCCGGGCAGCAGTCCCCATGTCAGGCCCTCGATGGCCTTTTCGCGGTCCGCGCCGGCGGGAAGCGTTGTCACCCATGCGGCAGCCGGGGAGTTGTCCTTGGTGGCCCAGTTCATCGCCAGGCTTTGAAAGCCCTGGGCGCGTAACTGGGCCTGTGGCAGAGGACTGAGCAAGGCGATTGCATCCTCGGGGCGTCCCTGGCTTTCTTTGCGGTTGGCCGCGCGTTCAAGGAACACGTCGCGCGCGCCTTCGATTGCTGCCAGTTGGTCGGCGATGCGGAGGATCTCAGCCACGTCCAGCTTCTCGGTGGAAAAACCAAAGTGCTGGAAGGTCTGCGCGTCCCTGAGGCTGGATGGCAATTTGAGAAAGGCGGTCACGGCCGCCTGGATATTGAAGTTGGACCAGCCCCGATGCACCTCATTGACCATTTCCCGTTTCAGTTTCGGGTCAGGCAGGGACATGGCCAGGGCGGCTCCAGCTTCCTTGTTCTTTGAAGTGACCCCCAGCACCACGCGCGGGATCAGTTTGTCGCGCTGAGCGGTGTCCGGCAGACCATTGACCCAGGCAAGGGCCGCGTCCGCGTCCTTCTCCGCCCAGCGCCAGGCCATTTCATCCAGCGTTCTTTCACGAATGGCGGGGTTCTTCACCTCCGCCATCAGTTCCAAGGTGCGCCGGGGATCGGTGAAGGAGAGGGACTCGAGGAAGCGCTGCATGTCATGGTCCCGCCTCACACTGTCAGGCTGCGCGACGAGGTAGCGCCAGCATCCTGCTGTATCGCGCTGCCGCCAGACCTGCACCGCCGTATTCCAGGCGGCTTCTTTGCGTTCAGGATCGTCGATGGTTTCGATGCGCTTGGCCGCTGCCGCGCCGTCGAAAAGCGACCACTCCGCGAAAGCCTGTGGCACCAGCTTTTTCCACAGCGCCGGCTGCTTCAATTTCAGCGCCAGTTCCGCCACCTGTGGGCAAAGAGCGTCTGCCGCGTTGCGCACCAAATGATCGAGCCGGGTAAGTTCCTTCGAACTTATGGCCGTGGGTGAGGCATCCGCCGCATCAAAGGCCTGCGCGATCTCCTCAAGCGTCAACTCCGGTTTGATCCCGCCCGCTCGCTGAGGTTTGGCAGGTGCGGCCAGCAGCGGTGTGATGCACGTGATGGAGATAACCCATGCCAGGAAGATCCTATGGATATGCATCATAGACCCCTGATTATCAGTTGGCGAGGCCGGGATCAATGCCAAAGGACCGAAAAGACTACCCCACCACCCCAAACGCACACGCCTCGTTCTTGTTCGCGCACAGCCGCGTCAGATAGAACTCCGAGCACAGCGCCGGCAGCTCTGCCTTGAGCTGGTCCAGGATCGCGTATTCCGCGTGGCCCTTGAACTTGATCGTGACAATGAAGCGCCGCGCGTAGTGCTCTTTGATCCACTCGGTGAGCAGCCCCATGTTGCGCTCCGGGGCGGCGATCACGTCGCAAATCAGCCAGTCAACCGTGGCCTCGGGCTTGAACTTGAAGGCGTCGCCCTGCACAAAAATCAGGCGGCGGTTGCGCATCAAGTCATCGCGCAACTCCGAGCGGTCCACCGCCGTGACATGCGCGCCACGGTTCAGCGCCACGTAGCTCCAGCTTCCCGGTGAGGCGCCGAGGTCCACCACGCTTTCGCCATTGGCGATGCTCAGGCCCAGGCGCTGCTCGGCTTCCACCAGCTTGGCAAAGGCCCGCGACGGCGCGCTCTTGTCCACTGCCACGGGCAGTTCGCCACGGGTGAAGGGCCACAGATTGCGGCGCAGTTGGAAGGGCAGGGGAGCCATTGCCACAGACAGGATGCCCTGGTCCGGCGCGGTGAGGTAAAGCTGCACCAGCGAGGTGTCTTCGCGAAACGGCGCTTCCGTCACCTCAAGCGTGCGCAACAGGGCCCGGCGCTTCTTTTGCAGGCGCTCGCGGAAGGCTGACCGGATCAGCTCGCAGCGGTTCATGCCCGCCACTCCCTGGCCGTAGCAAGGCACCAGGTGCAGCCGCCACGGTTGGCCCTCGGGCAAGGTGTCGATCACTGCTTTGAGCAGCCTCTCGGCCCAGGCGTTGATGGAGGCGATGTCCAGGCGCTCGGCGTTCGGCAGCACCTGGCGGGAGAACACCAGGGGCGCGTCCAGCGGCGCATCCGTGGTGAGCCAGCGCGGGCCGTCCTCCTGATGCGTGGCAGTGGGGTGAGCCCGGGTCAGTTCGTCCAGGAGAAAAGGTTCGCAGCCTTCGTCGGCCAGCAGGTGATGCATAGGGAGCGAAGGTGGAACTGCGTTCTACTTTTGCAACGTCAGCCGCTCGCCGCAGCGGAGAACCTGGTAGGGCTGCCCGAGGCGCTGGCAGGTGCCCACGAATTCCTCCGGCGATTCCGTGTTGAACTCAAACATCTCAAAATGGTGCGGCACCGCCACTTTCGCGCCGATGGCCTTGGCAAGCGCCGCCGCCTCAGTGCCATTGAGGTTGCCCGCCACGCGTCGCTCCGGCTTGTTGCCATTGATCGGCACCAGGGCCGCATCGCACAGGAAGGGCAGAAGCGCCCCCACCAGCCCTTCATGCCAGAGCGTGTCGCCGCTGTGGTACACGGCGAAGCCGCCGCGCTGGATCACATAGCCCAGGAATTTGCAGCGCCCCTCTTCGTCGCGCTCGATCTCGTTGTGTGCCGCCGCCACCGCGCTGATCCACCAGCCGTCCACGATGGTGCTTTCGCCTTCGTTGATCGGGATGAACTCGATTTGCGGCGTGCCGTCCACCCGCGCCCTGGCCAGATCCTCCACCGCCGCCGGCACCACCAGCCTGATGCCCTCGTTGCGGCCTGCCAGCGGCAGCAGCGTCGCCTCGTCAAAGTGATCCGTGTGCTGATGGCTGGAGGTGATCACCCGCACAAAATCCAGCGCCTCCGGGGCGATGCAGCGCTCGCTCATCCGCGTGTGCGGCTTGTCCGTGGCCGCGTACTTCAGCGTCAGCGAATCCGAAAGGTAGGGGTCCAGCAGGAGAAAGCTGCCGCCCTGCTTGAGCAGGAAGCCGCTCTGGCCCAGCCACCACAGGTGCAGGCTGTCGCCCTCCGGGCTCGCGGTGTGGATGTCGGCCAGCAGGGCGGCATCGGATTGGAAGGGGGAGATCATGGGCCACGCCTGTGCCCGCCACCCGCCGGGGCCGCAAATGGTTTTCTCTTGGTGGACGCGGCGCGTCAAGTAGCCCAGTTGCGCCGCAACTGGTCCAGCCTCCAATACCGCTGACATCGAATTCGGAGCTCAGCGCAGGGTAGGGCGGTTTGTCCCAAACCGCCGTCGCGGAGAGGCCACCAGCCCCCCCAAAGTCCCATCGCAAGAGCGAAGTCCCACGGCCTGCCATGACGGCGCGTTGGGACAACGCTCCCTACCCGCGCTCGGCAAAGCCAGTGGCTCGCCATCCACAATCTCCACGCGCCTTACCAGTTGCGGCGCAACTGGGCAACTCCTCCCCTGCCAAATGATTTCTCCTTTGCAACTTCGCACGGTGCGGCACGTTGGAATCCTTGTGATGAAGATGATCCGTTCCCTTTCCTGCCTGTCCCTTTTCCTTGCCGCCGCCCTCGGGTTGAGCAGTTGCTCCAGCGGCTTCAACCAGCAATGGGCCGCCGCCATGGCAAAGCCCATCCCCGCCCACAGCATCGAAGGCCCCTGGCAGGGCACCTGGCTCAGCAAAGGCAACGGCCACCACGGCGAGCTGCGTTGTGTGGTGGGACCGGAAAGCCACGGCGAGCGCACCTTCTTCTACCACGCCACCTGGGGCGGCGTGTTCTCCGGCAACTTCAAGGCCCCCCACCACGTCAGCCAGCTAGGCCCCACCACCGCCTTCACCGCCGACAGCGACCTCGGCTCCTATGGCAAATTCAAGGCCGTGGGCACGATCAAGGACGGCGAATTCAAGGCGACCTACAACGCCGTCGGCGACCACGGGGAGTTTGAAATGAAGCGACCGCAAAAGTAGGGCTGTCACGCGCCGGGTAGGGCGCTTGGTCCCCAAGCGCCGTCATCGCAGGCCGCGAAGCGTCGCCTATCTTTGTATCCTTCGGCGATGGAATTCGAAAACTATGGCGCAGCCGGTCTCGGAAGCCTGAAGAGCTGCGCCAAGCGCCCTGCTCTCTGCGTAGTGCGCCTACACGTCCGTCAAATCAAACATCAGCACCGTCCCATTGCTCAGTCCCACCGCCACCGCCTGAGTCAGCACCGCGTGTTTCCTCTCCTCCCATAGTCCGGGTGGAGCGGATTGCCAGCTTACGCAGTAGGCTGGGAACGCAAGATCCCAGGTGCGCAGGCACTTGCCTGAATAGGCGTCCCAGAGCTTGAGGGTGTTGTCAGAGGAGCCCGAGAGGATGCGTTTGCCGCCGGGAGCGAAGGCGCAGGCCCTGACAGAGGATGAGTGTCCGGTGAAGGATCGGATTTCCTTGCCTGAATCGGCGTCCCAGAGCTTGAGGGTGTTGTCATCGGAGCCCGAGAGGATGCGTTTGCCGCCGGGAGCGAAGGCGCAGGCCCTGACAGAGGATGAGTGTCCGGCGAAGGATCGGATTTGCCTTCCGGATTCCAGATCCCAGAGGCGGACCACACCGTCCTGTCCCCCCGAGGCGGCCATGCGTCCGTCTGGAGCATAAGCGACAGACGAGACGCCGGCTCCCTGGCGGAAATTAGGCGAGCCCAGCAGTCCGGCCAGCTCTGGCCCCGACAGTCTTTGAAGTCGCGCGAAGTCCCTGTCCTCTGGATCGCCTGGGAGATCCAGGTTGCGGAGTAACATCAGCTTTGGAGTGAAATTGCCACTGGTAGCAGGGCGGATATCGACCCCTCGGGCAGAGACAAGCTTCTCCATGCGATCATACTCCTCTTCTCTCCGTCGGTTGAATCGCTGAGCGCCGAGTACATCGTCACTCAGCATCAGTGTCAGAAGCTCTTCGGACTGAGAAGAGAGATGGAGGTCTGTCTTGCCCAACCACCACGCATTGAAGTGTTCGGATGGGAAAATATCTCGACTAAATTTCACCTCTTCAGGCAGCCATTGGGACCATTGAGCCGCACGCGCGGAGTTAGCTGAAATCAGATTCTTGGCGAGCAGTTCGTAGGCCCAGAACCGCGCTTTGACCTTGGGCAGGAGCTTGGCGATCTCCAATTCTCTCAGGGGTACTGTAAGCTGGTCGCGAAGCATGCGGTGCTCCATGCTCTCTGCTTCGCTCAGACAGCGGAACAACAGTCGTTGCCTGGCCGATCCCCCAAAATACTTCTTCATTTTTTGGAAAAGCCGGGCAGTGTGCTCCATGCTGTGCCCACAGGCAATGGGAAGTGTCTCGTGATTGTCGGTCAGGAATTGATCGTTGCCATCGGTTCGCCCAATAGCCGATGCCTCGACCACCTGGTCATCATTGAGATGATGCGCAAGATAGCGCGCTGCCAAGAACTCCTGAACCGTCCCGTGGACAAATACATAGTCCAGACCATCCGCAATCAAGAGGTGTTCGTGACGAAATTCGTGAAGCCAAAGCTTGGCTGTGGCTTCAGGATCATCAGACTGGCCTTGAAGGGCGATCTTGAAGCAACCTGGGCGAAGTGCCTCAGGATGGTGGTCTTCCCAGCTCCTGGAAGTCCCAGGATAACACCCTTGGCGAATGCTGACCATAGATCACTGGCGTTTAGAATTCGTTTTTCAGCCGTTTGGCGCTCGGTCTCATCGCGTTCGCCACGATCAGCCCCTTTCCATTTACGGGCACTGGGAATGACGAGGGGACGCCCATGCGCGTCTGTGACGTCCGCAAAGGTGGCTTCCAGGGTGAGGTTGATGAAGTTCTTCTCCATCGGAATGTCGGGCCGCACACGGCCAAAGACCGGAATTGCCTGGCAGTCCTTGACCAGTTGTGCCCTATGGTCTTGGTAAAGGTCCGGGCAGGGAGGAAACTTGGTGATTTTGCGCGAGGTCTTCTTGGCCACCTCCTTCGCGGCTGGTCTGCCTTTGTGCAGCCAGGTAACCAGTTGCTCGTACCCGACCGGCTTATTCGGCTCGTAAATAGTGTGGCGCTGGAGATCAATGCTCACAAAGTCCCGGTCTGTCTCCTTGAGGATGATCGCCCGAAACTTGTCGTTGTGAGCCCCCTTGTTGTAAAAGGTACCCACGATGGCAATCGCCTCGAAAGTGGACCCCTTGCCTTCTTTGATGTCCTTGTCCAATCCCTCGTAACACCTTTGGTACGGCTCGTTGAAAACGAGCAAAACTTTGTCAGCTTCCCTAACTTGATTGCGCATCCAGTTGATCCAGCCCTCATCAGGGTCCCCCGCATCTTCGTCAATAATGGCCACGACCCCGCCATCTTTGTTGAGCTTCTTTGCCAGTGCGGTCACCGCTTTTAGATGCGCGGGCGGCTTGCGGCGGTAGCTGATAAAAACTCTGGGCTTGCTGGACATAGAGAGGGGGGCGAAGAAGGTTCTACGGCGATTCTGAAAAGGCGGTATGCTGATGGGACGACCATTGAATCTGTAGGTCAAAAGCGCGATTGTCACTTGCGAACAACACCAGCCAGCAAATAGTTCAGAAGTCTGAACCCCTTGGTAGGCTTGCAAGGAACCGCAGAATTGCGTGTGCATGGGCTGGCGCGGTGTCGGAGGGCTTGGTTCGTTGTGCCAAAGCTCAAGCTTTTACCCACGAGCCGGGAACCCCTCCTGCGTCATTCCGTCCCACTCCCTGTGCCAAAACCAACAGCCTCCCGGCCATCCTGGCGCACTTCATTTCGGACCAAAAACAGCTCAATTCTCGCCCCAGCCTTGCCAATCAAGGCTGGGCAGTACACCCCATACCGTGGCATGATTCTGGCAGGTAGCCTCAGCATTCCAACACCATGAACCCAGAAAAATTCACCCAGAAGACCCAGGAAGCTTTCAATGCCGCGCAGTCTGTGGCCACCCGGCTCGGACATTCGGAGCTGAGGGCCTCGCATTTGCTTTCCGCCCTGCTGGAGCAGGAGGGCGGGCTGACCAAGCCGGTGATCGAGAAATCCGGGGCCAACGTCTCTGCGCTCGTCTCCGCACTGGAGGCTCATCTCCAAAGGCAGCCGAAGGTGTCCGGTGGCTCGGACCTTCGCATGAGTTCCGACCTGCGGACCGTAATGGCGGAGGCGGAGGACCAGCAGCGCAAGCTCAAGGACGAGTACCTTTCGGTGGAGCACGTGCTCCTGGCGATGGTCACCAAGAGCGACGAGCTGAAGCCGCTGTTCAAGACAGCCGGGCTCACCTACGATGGCGTGCTGAAGGCGCTGACCGCTGTGCGCGGCGCCCAGCGGGTGACCGATCAGGACCCAGAAGGCAAGTACCAGACCCTGGAGAAGTACGGCACGGATCTGACCGCCCGCGCCCGCCAGGGCAAGATCGACCCGGTGATCGGGCGCGACGAGGAAATCCGCCGCGTGATGCAGGTGCTGAGCCGCCGCACCAAGAACAACCCGGTGCTGATCGGCGAACCCGGCGTGGGCAAGACCGCCATCGCCGAGGGCCTCGCGCGCCGCATCGTCGCGGGCGACGTGCCGGATTCGCTGAAGAACAAGCGCTTGATCAGCATGGACCTGGGCGGCATGATGGCCGGGGCCAAGTTCCGCGGTGAATTCGAGGAGCGTTTGAAGGCCTTCCTCAACGAAATCACCAGCAGCAACGGCGAGATCATTCTCTTCATCGACGAGCTGCACACCATTGTCGGCGCAGGCAAAAGCGAAGGCGCGATGGACGCCGGCAACCTGCTCAAACCCCAGCTCGCGCGTGGCGAACTGCGCTGCATTGGCGCCACCACGCTCGACGAGTATCGCAAGTACATCGAGAAAGACCCCGCCTTGGAGCGCCGCTTCCAGCCGGTAATGGTGGGCGAGCCCAGCGTGGAGGACACCATCGCCATCCTGCGCGGCCTGAAGGAACGCTACGAAGTCCACCACGGCGTGCGCATCCAGGACGGCGCGATCATCGCCGCCGCCACCCTGAGCA
>CAINXC010000773.1 GCA_903854655.1 uncultured Verrucomicrobiota bacterium
GGGCAATTCCCCGGCCGGCCTGAAAAGCTCAGGACCCGATCCAGCTCAATCTCAAATGAAGACTCACGGTTTGCGACCGCCTCGCAGGCCCGCCCGACGGCATGGACCACGTTTTCCGGCACCTCAGATTCGTCACCGAGATATTGCAAGGTGATGTGAAAGTGTTCCGGAGGCCGCAGCCTGCCGGTCAGGCGGTGCTTGTTCCGAACCCCTGTCGCGAGGTGAGAAAGGCGCTGTGCCGTGATGGGGTCTGGGAAAACCGCCAGAAACAGGCTGCCCCTGCTGGGCGGGCGCGTCGCAGGTGCGAAGAGTTCGAGCTGCTCGTTCATGGTCAAAGTACGCTGCCGCAAGGCCATGTGTTGGCATGGAAACCGTGGATGGCACGCATCCCCAAGGCCTGCTCCCCCTGTCACAAAAGAGGCCGTCCATGTGCGTCCTTTGGAAAACACTGCTCTCCCAGGAGGGCTGATGAGCATCAGTGTCGGCAGAGAGCTGGGCCTCGAGTGCTAGTAAAAGTGCACAAAGACCTGAGCGAGGTAGCCGAAGGCTCCCAGGGCGAGGTGGCTGATGCAGGTGGTGTAGTACTCGGTCGGCTTTTCGTCGCGGCGGAGAACGCCTCTTGTGCCCAGCGTGGCGCCCGTCAAGACCCCAACCCCTCCCACCACGAGCATAAGCAGGCCGAAGTTGCCGGCGAGTTGTGCGGGATCGGGAGTGGTCATGCGAGAAAGATCGGCTGATCCCCGGCGGTGTGCCAAGTGGAATTTCTCAAGAAATGAGGATTGGGGCATGTTTTTACGTTCATAACGTATTATATTCAAGGGCACCCCTGGCTTTTGAACAACGTACGAGAGGCTTTACTTTTGCCACGGCAACGCGTCAGTGGATTCGTTCATGAAAGCCATCGAAGGTTACCATCTGATCAGGCCGGAAGACCTCTTCTGGCGGCCCTCCAACCTCATGAGAATCCCCAACGCGGATTATCTGGAGCGCACCGGCAGCGAGAACATGGGGGCGCGGCTCTGGCGGATGCCGCCCATGAGTGCAAACACCCTGCACAAGCATGTCCGGGCGGAGGAGTTTTATTTCGTGCTGGAAGGCACGGGCCGCCTGCGTGTCGGCGATGAAACCCTGACCGTGCCAAAATACGGCGGCGTCCTGGTGGGCCCCTATCAGTTGCGCCAGGTGTTCAACGACACCGACGCCGACGTGCTCTGGCTCATCATTGGCGCACCCGAAGAAGCGGAGTTTCTGCCCGGCGCAACACCCCCGCCCGACATGTCCTTGATCTATCCGGTGGATCCCAAGCAATTGCCCCAGGAACTCGCAGGCACGACGTGGCCGCCGAAAGAGTGATCCAGAAAAGAACGCTCCAGATGAGGGCGTTCACCCTCTCATGAACCGCCTCCTCCTTGTCGCCTCGCTCGCCGTCTCACTTTCCTCCACCGCCTTTGCTGGCGAGGTGCCGGCGGGTTTCACCCCGCTCATCAACGGTCGCGATCTCACCGGCTGGCAGGATGTTGCGACGGCGGCGGAGCATTGGAAGGTGGAAAACGGCGAACTGATCAACGACGGCAAGGGCGCCGATCTGGTCACCGTGAAGGCCTACAAGAACTTCGAGCTGCGGCTGGAATGGAAGATTCCGCTCAAGGGCGACAGCGGCGTCTATCTGCCCGGCGGGCAGCAGGTGCAGATCTGGGCGAAGGACAGCGGCTCCGGCGGCTTCGTTTACAACCACAAGTACACGGTAAGCCCCACCGTGGTGGCCGACAAGCCGCTGGGCGAGTGGAATACGTATGTCATCAAGCTGCTCGACAGCAAGGTCACCGTGACATTGAACGGTAAAGTGGTGATGCAGGAGGTGCCGGTGGAAAAGGGCTTTGATCCGCCGCTGCTCGGCCCTGTGGAAGGGCCGCTGAAGTTGCAGAAGTCGCCGCACAACGTGATCTCCACCTTCCGCAACCTGTTCATTCGGGAGTTGTAGGCGGATCGAAAAAGCGGGCTGGCATTTCGTTGCATCGTGACGGATGGCACCGCATGTCGAATACATTCAAAGCGCTGGGCATCCCAGAGGACCTGATCCGCGGCCTGGAGGAGCTGGGCATCGTCACGCCCACCCAGGTTCAGGCCAGTGTGATCCCGTTCCTGCTCAAGGATGGCGGCGACCTCGTGGCCCAGGCGCAGACGGGCACGGGCAAGACGGCCGCCTTTGGCCTGCCCTTGCTGACCAAAATGGACACGAAAACCCGGGAGATCCAAGGGCTGGTGATCGCCCCCACGCGGGAGCTGGCGAAGCAGATCGGCAAGCAGCTTTTCCGTTTTACCAAGCACACCGAAAAGATCTTCATCGAGGTGCTCACCGGCGGCGACAACATCGACCGCCAGGAAGAGGCGTTGCGCCGCCCCACGCATATCGTCGTCGGCACCCCGGGGCGGCTCATTGACCTGATCAAGCGGCGGGCGCTCTCGCTGGACTGCGTGAAGCACCTGGTGCTGGACGAGGCGGACGAAATGCTGAGCATGGGCTTCAAAAAGGAGCTCATGGAGGTGCTCGACCGGACGCCGCAGCGGGTCAGCACCTGGCTGTTTTCCGCGACCTTTCCGGAGGCGATCAACGCCCTGATCAAGGGCTGCATGGCGCCAAATCCCCACACGATTCAGATCGACCAGGGCCATGTGGTGAACCGGGACATCGACCACCGCTTCATCCTCTGCAAGCCGGAGGGCAAGCTGCCGTTCATCACCGAGTTTCTGACGGCCCAAAAGGAGGGCAGGGGCCTGATCTTCTGCCGTACCAAGGCCGATGCCATCAAGCTGGGCAAGGAGTTGACCGACCAGGGCATGCCGGTGGAGGTGCTGCAGGGCGACCTCATGCAGAAGGAGCGCGACAAGGTGATGCGCGCCTTCAAGAAGTCGCGGGTCCAGTTCGTCGTGGCCACCGATGTTGCCGCGCGCGGCATCGACGTTGCCGACCTTGCCTTCGTGATCCATCATCAGCTTCCCGACCAACTGGAGTACTACACCCATCGCAGCGGCCGCACCGCCCGAGCCGGCAAAAAGGGCATGTCCCTGGCCCTGGTGCATCCCAAGGAGAAGTGGAAGCTCCCACAGCTTGAAAAGGCGCTGCGAGTCTCGTTTAAAGAGTATCGCCCCTGAAAAGTCAGCCGATCACGGTGACGCCTTGCTTTTGGGGCTTGGGGGCCTTTGATTTCGCTTTGATCAAAGCTCCTGGAAAGATCACTTGCCGCCCCCTCGTCTCTGCTTTCCCCTCCACGCATATCGTTCCATTTTCGTCCGTCCTCACGCCTTCCGCCCCCACCATGTCTGATCAAGCCGCCGCCACCGCCCTTGTCGAAGGATTCAACAAACTCAAAACGGCGCTCGCCAGGCGCATCGTCGGGCAGGAGGCGGTGATCGAGCAGGTGTTCATCGCCATGATCGCCGGCGGCCACAGCCTGCTGGAAGGCGTGCCTGGCCTGGCCAAGACGCTGCTGGTGAAATCCCTGGCGGACGCCATGCACCTCACCTTCCGCCGCGTGCAGTTCACGCCGGACCTGATGCCGGCGGACATCACCGGCACTGAAATCATTCAGGAGGATCGCGAGACGGGCCGGCGCAATTTCGTGTTCCAGGAGGGGCCGATCTTCACACAGATCCTGCTCGCGGATGAAATCAACCGCACCCCGCCCAAGACCCAGGCCGCCCTGCTGGAAGCCATGCAGGAACGCCAGGTGACCGTGGGCGGCAAGCGCATGCCGATGAAGGATCCGTTCTTCGTGCTGGCCACGCAGAACCCCATCGAACAGGAAGGCACGTACCCGCTGCCCGAAGCGCAGCAGGACC
>CAINXC010000774.1 GCA_903854655.1 uncultured Verrucomicrobiota bacterium
CAAAGCCCGACCAAGATTAGTCCGCTCCTTTTTTGGCGCTCCAAGTGTAGTCTATGCAACGGACTGATCAGTATGAGCACCCCGAACCCCTATCGTCTTCTCGTGGAAGGTGCGGAAGACAAACGAGTAATACCTGAATTAGTCGAGAAACATGGAATTACCTGGGAGCCAAGCCCAAAAAAATATTTTGCACATATAGACGATTGCGGCGGCATTGATAACATTCTGAAAGACAGTTTTATATCTACGCAATTTAAGCGTAGCGAATTGAAGGCATTGGGAATCGTTATTGACGCAGATGGGCTTAGCGACGATCACCCAAGTAGAGTTGTTGATGTGCTTAGACAGTGTAAAAAGATTATTCCTGATCATGCATGGGTGCTGCAACACAGCGGCATAATAGCAACTGATCCTACAGGTAAGCGCTTGGGGCTATGGGTCATGCCGGACAATTCCAATCCCGGAATGTTGGAAAACCTTCTTTTGACATTACCTCCGAGCGAACAGCTCCAATTGCTTCAGCACGCGCGGAATTCCACTGCAAGCGCCAAGACAGATCATGGAGCTCCGTATATTAACGTGCATGAGCACAAGGCCGTAATTCACACTTGGTTAGCTTGGCAGGATCCCCCTGGCCGACAGCTGCATCAAGCTATTCAGGAGAATTTGCTCCAGCCGCACTCCGAGACGGCCGATGCGTTCCTTACATGGTTTAGAACCTTGTTCCCGTGAATAGAAACTCTATTTTGATTTGAAGGGGTGAGAATATAGGGCTGGTGAAAATGATGCCGACTCAAGGCTGAACAGGGATGAGCTAGTTGTTTCTTCTTGCATCGAATTACGCAATTTGCGAGTCCTGACTGCGCCTGCGGAGTGAACATCGGCATCCTGATGACTTGCTCTCATCGAGCTGGCGAACCCTGCCTCTCAACCACTGCCAGAACGTTGTCTTCCTTTGCTGAATGACAATGAGAACTCGGACCGTTTCCCCATCCTCCATGAAACCTCGCTTCTTGCTCGCCCCCCTCCTTCTCGTCGCCACCGCCTCCTTCGCCGCTGACGCACCGAAGCTTCCTTCGATTCCCGCCGAGCCGATCGCTCAGAAGAAGGAACTGCTCTTCTCCGATGATTTCGAGCGGACGGGGACGGAGCTGGGCAAAGGCTGGGCGATTGTGGTGCCGACGTTTTCCCTGGAGAACGGCACGCTGAAGGGCACGCAGATGCGCTACGACACACCGGCGGCGGATGGCAAGCCGGCGGTGAAGGGGCATCAGGCCGTCATCGGCAACGACATCCCGACCAAGGACAGCGTGATCGAGTTCCGCTTCAAACTCGGTGGCGCGCAGTCGGTCACGGCGGAGTTTGACGACCGGAAGTTCAACGGCTCGCACTACGGGCACCTCTGCATGGCGCGCATCGCGGCAGACAAGATCACGCTGGTCGATCAGAAGGGCCTGGCAGTGGCCCGGCCTGAGGGTGCCAAGGGCGAACCGCCGCCCCCGGCAGGCCTCAAGCACGTGATCTTTCCGCTCAGCCTCGATACCGAGAACTGGCATACCTTCATGCTCGAAACCGTGAACGACACCATGCGCGCCTCGATTGACGGAAAGCCCGTGGCTTTCCTGCAATCCCCCGGCATCGCCCACCCGACGAAGTCAAAGGTGGAATTCGGCTGCATGGGCAAGGACGGCTTCTTCGATGACCTCAAAATTTGGAACGCGGAGCCGAGCGGAGCGAAATAGCCTGTCGCAGACAAGCCTCGTGAACATGACGGGCGCGCAAACCCACCGCCATGCCCGCTCCATGACGATCTAGATCATTTTCGATAATTATATAGCCGTCTGGAGAGCCTGAAGGGCTCATGGAATCCAGCCCAGGGTTGCCCGAGTTCGGCGAGGGCTGCCCTGGGTGTGGCGCGCGAATGGGGAGGCGCAAACCCAGCGCACTGCCGAAGCCGGAGGTTCGCCAGCAGCGCCGGTGGAAGGCGCTGCTGGAAAATCAGGGAGCGGGCATTGCGCCGGGTTTGCGCCCTTCCTCGCCTGGCGATGTGACCCAGGGTTTCCGCTCGTCACCTCGCGTCAACCCTGGGCTGGATTCCGGAAGCCCTTCAGGCTCCAAGGCGCAGGCGGCTCTTGCGCTTTTCTTCATTTCGTGTCTGTTTCGTGTATGGCAACCAAGACCATCACTCTGGAACTCGATGCCTACGAGAAGCTACGGCAAGCCAAACGGGGAGGGGAGTCCTTCACGGAAGTGGTGCGCCGTGCCTTCTGGGTGGATGCCCCGGCGACCGGAGAATCGCTGCGTGATTATTACCGCAGCGGCGGCAGTGGCGTCAGCGACAAGTACTTGAACACCGTGGAAGAGGCCGCCCAACATGACCCCATCCCCGATGATCCATGGGCCTGATCCTGGACACCAACTTCATCATTGTCGCCGAACGTGAAGCCAAACGCGGGCTGACGACCACCGTTGACCGCTTTTTTGCCAGACGACCGAACGAAAGTTTCTACATCACTTTCACCGTGGCTGGCGAACTTGCCTGTGGCCAATCGGCAAGCCCGAAAAAAGACTGGGAGCGACTGTGCCGACCCTATCCCATTCTCCCCTGGTCCACCGACATCTCCTGGCAATATGGCGAGATCTACCGCTCCCTCGCCGCAAAAGGACAACTCATCGGAACCAACGACATGTGGATCGCCGCCACCGCGCTGGTGCATGGCATGGGAGTGGTCACCAACAATGTGGACGAGTTTGGTCGGGTGCCGGATTTGACAGTGGTGCCTTACTGATGAAAGGGGGAGGCGAGGACTCGCCCCTCATGTGCCTCAGGGCACGGACTTCATCGTCGCCTGATTCTCGATGACCCGCTGCATGGTCACCACACCCTGCGTCTGCAACGCTCTGCGCCGCGCAGCGGAGAAGGCCTTGCGAACCGCCGAAACGGGCGTGGGCTTTTTCGAGGGCTCGGGTGCTGTCGAGGTAGAGTTCAATGCTGCGAGTTTGCTTGATCGCCGCTGATTTGTCAAAAGCTCTCTCTCTGTCCGTTGGCCGAGAGGAGCCTACCGCCACAAGAGGTTGGAGAACTTCTTCGCCACCGCCTGGCGGTGCTTCGGCCATTCGCGGGATTGGAAGGCGGGCCAGTCGGTGGTGGTGGCGAGGCGTTTGCCGTCGGGGGTTTGGAGGCTGAGTTCCACGGGGAGGCGGCCTTCGCAGAGGCTGGGATGGACGGTCAGGGCGAAGCACTCGTGCAGCTTCACCTGGGCTTCGGGTGAGTTGTTGGTATAGGATACCTTCATGCTGCCGCCGCCGGGCCAGGGGAGGGACAGCGGCACGAGTTCATCGAGCCAACTGACCTGACCTTTTTGCAGGTGCTGATGGAACGCGGGAACGAGAGGCGCGGCCTGGGCTTCCTTGACCAATGACAGGCCGGTGAAGGCGCGGGCGAGGCAGGCGGTGATGGCGGCGGCATCGAAGAGGGGAAACTCCAGCTCGGGCAGGGTGGCGTGGACGAGGTTCACGCGGGCGATGAACTGTTTCAGCCGATGGTCCATGAGCGGCAGGTCAAAGGCGCCGGCGCGGTGGGCTTCGGCGAGGCAGCGGCCGCTGGCGACGGGATCGAGGTCGCGCTGCTGCGCCTTCTGCTCGATGACAAGATCGCGGTAGCGCACGAGCTTCATGGCGGCGACGCGTTTGTTCTGGGCATCAAAGAGGTGCTCGATGGTGGTGCTCAGGTGCTGCGGAAACATCTCGGCAATCCACGCGGGCTGCACGGCGGTGGCGAGGCTGAGCAGGACCAGCGGGCTGGAGCCGCGCGCGGGTGCATCGCGCAGGTTGGCTGCGACGAAGAAGGCGGCGTCCTGCACCACGCTTTCGCGCACGAGCTGGCCCTGCCGCTGCTCGGTGAGATCGCACTCGGGCTTGCCGGGGGTGCGGCGTTTGGCGAGCTGATCGACGAAGCCGGCCATGAGGCAGCGCAGCAGGGCCTCATCGCTTTTTGCAGGGCTGGTGGGTGGGGCATCGCGGTTGTAGAGGCGCTGCTGGTGGGCGGCCTGCAGGATCTGCTGGCAGGTCTGCTCCACCTGGCGGGCGACCTGGGCATTGATGCCGTAGCTGCGGCAGCGCTCAAAGCTGAAGCCGTTGGCCTTGGCAAAATCATAGGCGCGCATCAGGGTAATAAAGTCGGAGTCCGCGCTCTCCTCGAACATCTCGCGCGCGGTCTTGGTCTGGGCATCATCGCGATCCAGGCGGGCGAGCAGGTCGCGGCCACTGACCAGGGCGGCGCACAAGGCGGCATCGGGCACGCAGCCGCGCTGGCTGGCTTCGATCAGCATGCGCGAGTAGCGCGGGTGCATGGGCAGGCGCAGCATCTGGCGACCGACGGGAGTGAGGTCTGCCTCGAGCAAGGCA
>CAINXC010000775.1 GCA_903854655.1 uncultured Verrucomicrobiota bacterium
CTCCGACTGGGTGGACACGGACAACAATCCCCGCCCCCAGGGCGCGGAGACGGACTACTACCAGGGCAAGGGCTTCTACAACCTGCCCCACCAGGGCGGCTTCACCTCCCTTGAGGAAATGCTCCTGGTGCGCGGCTTCGATGTCGTCGCCCGCGCCAAGCCGGACTGGCGCGACTACTTCAGCCTGTTCAGCGCCGGCACCGTGGATCTCTTCTGGGCCTCCAAGGATGTGATCATCGCCGTCACCGGCTGCACCGATTCCGATGCGCAGCGCCTCATCACCGCCCGCGCCGGGGACGACGGCATCGACGGCACCGAGGACGACAACCGCAGCCTCGGCATCAACGCCGCCCTGGGCATGCTCGGCATCCCGCCCGACCGCCTCGCCGCCGTCCAGGCGCTCACCACCTATGGCAACGACAGCGTCTTCCGCATCGTCTCCAAAGGCTGGGTGGGCGTGAAGTCCTCCACCGTCACTCTCATCGCCAAAATGGGCACGGATGGATCGCTCACTTATCTGGCGCGGTTTGAGGAGTAGGCGGGGGCCGCCAGCATCGCTGTGCGCGGCAGCCAGACGATGCAAGCTTCCCCCCACCACTACCCTTCCCCCCGCCACTTCACCAACCTCGCTCGCACCCTCGCTGCGCCCGTGTCTTCGATGGCCTCGAAAATCGCCAGTGCCGACTCCGCACGGGAGAACGCCTCCGCGCGATTCTCCAGTGAGTCGTACGCAAGCGCGGAATTCCACAGCGCAATGCCTTCACTCCGCCGGTCGCCGATTTCGCGCGAAATGTCCCGCTGCTGCTCGCAATAGTCGATGGCACGGCGTGCGTCTCCCAAGGAGGAGTGGGCGCTGCCAAGATTGCCCAGTGCTGCACCTTCCCCACGCCTGTCACCGATCTCGCGGTCAATCACCAGCGTCTGCTCGTAAAACTCGATGGCACGACGAGGGTCCCCCAAGGAGCAATGGGCATTACCGAGGTTGCCCAGTGCACTGCCTTCCCCTTGCCGGTCACCGATCTTGCGCACAATGACCAATTGCTGCTCGTAAAACTCGACGGCACGGCGCGCATCCCCCAAGTCGAGGTGGGCATTGCCGAGGTTGCCCAGTGCGCCACCTTCCCCGCGTTGGTCACCGATCTCGCAGGCAATCGCGAGCGCCTGCTCATAAAACCCGATGGCACGGCGTGCGTCTCCCAAGGAGGCGTGGGCGAGGCCGAGGCAATCCAGTGCATTGCCTTCCCCGCGCCGGTCGCCGATCTTGCGCACAATGACCAACTGCTGCTCGTATAACTCGATGGCACGGCGCGCATCCCCCAAGTCCGCGTGGGCACGGCCGAGGTTGCCCAGTGCGCCACCTTCCCCGCGCTGGTCACCGATCTCGCAGGCAATCGCGAGCGCCTGCTCGTAAAACTCGATGGCACGGCGAGCATCCCCCAGGGCGGCATGGGCGAGGCCGAGGTTTCCCAGTGCCGCTCCTTCACCTGCGCGATGATGCACGCGACGAGCGGCGCCAAGCTGGCTCTCCTGCCAAGCAATGCTCTGACGCGGATGGAAGCGTAGGGCGCCGGTATGGACCACGGCATCCACAAAGGCGATCATCTGCTTCGCGGCGGCCCCATCCCCAGACTCTGCGAGCCAGGCATACGCGGCCTCGATCTGTGCGCGTTCACGGTCGAAGAGGGCGAGGCCGCCCACAGCATCGCCCTTCAGGTAAAGACCATCGGCCTCCCTGCCAACAACAGTGTAATGCCGGGCATGGGCAAGGTGGAGGGCGGCCTGGGTGGATTCGGTGAGCTGTGCGCGAGCGTAATCGGCGGCCAGGTCGTGCATCTGGTAGCGGTCGCCGTCCTCGCGCTCCAGCAGGCTGCGGCGCACGAGATGGCCTAGCGTGGCTTCGATGCTGCTGTAGCTGGCCCCCGCTATGGCGGCGGCCACGATCACGGCGGCGGCGCGTGCATCAAAGCTGGCGGTGAAGATGCCGAACGACCGCCATGCGGCGCGCTCGGCTTCGCTGAGCTTCGCCTCGCAAAGGCGCAGGGTTTCGGTGATGGACACCAGGGCGGCATCCGGTGCCTCCGCATCCAGGGTGCCGAGGCGGCTGGCGCGCAGCTTTGCGAGATACCCCGCCACATCCGGCGCGCCGCCGCGCTCGCCTGCATCCAGGGCCAAATGCGCCCCGGCCAGCCGCAGGGCGAGCGGCAGCCCGGCGCAGAGAAGCACGAGTTCGGCGGCTTCGGCATCACCGAGGGCGGCGTGATGCCCGCGCAAAAGGGCCGTGGCTTCATCAGCGGGAAGGCGGTCCACCGAATGCGCAGGCCGGTTGCCCAGCATGAAATTGCTGCGCGAGGTCACAATCAGGCCGCAGCCGGCAGGCGGGATCAGCGGCGCGGCTTGCGCTGCGTCGCGGGCGTTGTCCAGCACGATGAGCACCCTTTTGCCGTGCAGCAGATCGTGATAAAGGGACTTCAAGGCGGGAAGCTCCTCCGGCAGCCTTTCGGTGGGGTGGAACGCCTGGATCACCTGGGCGATGAGGTCGCCCGCGCCAGGCGGGTTGTCCTGCGTGCCGCGTCCCTCCAGAAACAATTGCGCGCCAGGGAACTGCGGTGCCCACTCGTGCGCGAGCACCAGGGCTAGCGCCGTCTTGCCGATCCCGCCCATGCCGCGCAACCCCGTGAGCACCGTGCCCGCAGCCGGGTCCATGGCGCGGAGCTTTGCAAGATCCGCCGCGCGGCCCACAAACCCTTCGGGGCGCGGCGGGAGCTGGTGGAGAGTCAGATGCGGACTCCGCCCTTCTGATGACCCCATCTCCTCGTCCAAAACCTTGGCAGCCGCAGTGAGCGGGGCCGGAGTGTCCAGGCTTTGCATTTGCTTCAGCAGGTCCGTCAGGTCCCAGCACTCGATCTTCGGTCCATTGACCGGCTGCACGAAGTTCCTCGGCTCGCCAGGCTTCTTCTCCAGCAGGAAAAACACGATCAACTGGTCAAAGGAGGACCCTAGACCGTGCTCCACCGCCTTGTCGGCAGTGCGTTTGATCTTGTCCGCAGATCCTTCGTTGGTGATCTGCATGGCAATGCGAAGTTCGCGATCACCCAGATCGGCCGCCGGGAAATTGGCCTGCTCATCGTTAAGATTCTTTAGGTTCCAGCCCAGCAGGGCGTTGAAAAACCGCGCCATGACGTGCTCCAGCGAGTGATTGGCATCGGTGAGGCTGGCCCTCGACCGCGTTTTCAACTGTCCCGCCAGCAGATGCAGCCGATCCGAGATCGACGTCGCAAGGGCTAAGCGGGTGAAGGGCATCGGAGGGAGCTGGAAGCGCTTCGAATCTGCCCGACCAGAATGAATCGTCAACCTCGCCAGCATGAATCGTAGGCAACATCGAGTGGAGGGGAGGCAGCCAGTCCAAGCAGGCCCGGCAGGCGCTCTGTTTTCCCTGCCTTGCCATTTCCCGGCAATGCGTGCATGTTGTCGCCATGAAGACGCTGAGCATCGACACCGTTCCCCAGAAATGGGCCGAGGTTCTTGGCTGGATTGCGGCGGGCGACGAGGTGCAGTTGACCAGGGACGACAAGCCTGTGGCGCGCCTATCGCCCGAGGGAAAGAAACCCGAGTCTCAGCCGGATTTTCTGGCACGAGCCAAGGCGATCTGGGGGAATGAGCCACCGGGGAGAGCGTCGAGCGAACTGGTGTCTGAAGGGCGTTGACCGGCAAAGGACATGCGCTCCTTTGCCTCGCATTCGACCAGGACCACGGCGTGGGGCCTTTGACGCCAGCAAGCTGGCTGCATACAGCGACTGCAAGCATTCGCAGTCCACAGCGCTTTGCGCCTCATGCCCCCGCCACCCCGCAAGAAATTCACAATCCCCGCAACTTCGGGTGGAGCGCGTCGTTATTCCCTCTCCCCGTTCTCTCACTGACCCTTCACGATGACATCCACTGCCTCGACACTTCTCATTCCCGGCGAAGACGCCTCATGGCGGGTTTGGAAGCCGCGCGCCAGCGCGCCTTCCGAGGCCGTGGGCCGGCCTGCGGACTATGAGGACAAGTCGAAGCCCGTGATCGTGGGGCTGCCGGCCACGGCCTGCCGCAGCGTGGGCCTGGTGCTGCCGCAGGCGGACCAGGCGGTGATGGGGGAGATGATCGAGGCCCAGCTTGAACGGCGCGGCATCAAAGGCGCGAATGGCGAGCGCCCGATCTACCGCTGGCACACGCTGGGTCACGCCGGACCGAACGCGATTGTCAGCGTGGATGTGCTTGCGGAGCCGTTCCTCGAAGAGCTGGCGGTGCAGCACGCCTCCAACTACGCCGCAGCGCTGCGGCTGGCGCAACTGCCGGCGGGCCAGATTGTGATCGCGGAAGAGCAGGGCGACCTGGTGGTGGCGGCCAGCCAGCAAGGCAAGCTGTTCCACAGCCATGTGTTCGCGCAGCGGCCTGCCGACGCGGGAACCCTGGCGCAAGAAATTTTGCTCACGCGGCTGGGCCTGGAAACCCAGCCGGGCCTGGGCGGTGTCACCGGCGTGACCCTGGTGGGCCAGTGGGATGCGGATGTGGTGGCGGATCTGCGGCGGGTGGCGGGCATGCCCGTCCAGGTCGTTGACGGATTGTCGCCCAGCGACAGCCTGGACACCCGTTCGTGGACGGAACTGCTGCCGCGCTCGATCACGGAAGCGCGCGCGGCGGTCAAGACACGCAAACGTTACATCCGCCTGGCCGTTCTCGTCGCCGCCGTCTATGCTGCGGCCTTTGTCGGCGGCATGCTGTACCTGGGCGTGCGCGAAAAATCCGCCTCAGAACTCGGTGCGGCAGTGGAGAAGATCTCCGAGCCTGCTGCGGAGGTGAAGCGCACTTCCGAACGCTGGAAATCGCTGGCTCCCGCGCTGGACCCGAAGCGCTACCCCATGGTCATCATGGCGCAGATCAACGGCCTGCTGCCGCCCAGCGGCATCGCGATTCGTGACCTGATGGTGAAGATGGAGGAGGTGCAGATGAAGGGCGAGGCCCGCGACCTGACCAGCGCCGCCCAGTTCCTGGAAGACCTCAAGAAGCACAAGGAGCTGAACCGTTTCAACTGGACCATGCCCCCCCCCACCGTGCGCGACAACAAAACCGTCTCCTGGCGCATCCAGGGCAAGCAGCAACCATGAACGCACGCACCCTGACCACCCGCGAAAAGCGCATGCTGGCCGGCTGCATCGCCGCCATCCTGATTGCAGGCACCAGCCTGATGCTCAACGAGTTCCTCAGCCGCCGGGCCGCCCTGGACGCGAAGATCGCCGCGCTGCAATCTGAGAAGAAGGACAGCGAACTGTGGCTGAAGGACCGTGATTTCCAACAGAAGCGCGCCACCTGGCTGGAGGCCAACCTGCCCGCCACCGAGTCCCTCGGCCGTGCGCAGGGCCAGATGCTGGAGGAGGTGCAAAACGTGGCGCTGGACCGCGAGCTCAAGGTGGTGAAGACCACGCCGAACGACCCCACCAAGACCGCGAACTACCAGGAGGTTTCAGTGACCATGAACCTCACCGGCGACATGGCGGCCATGCTCGACTGGCTGTCCACCCTGCAAAGCCCCGAGAAGTTCCAGGTGGTCAAGATGCTGGAGATCGAGCCGGACAGCAAATCGAAGCTCAAGACGCCCCAGTGCATCTGCAACATCACCCTCGCCCGCTGGTTCAAACCTGAAGACTCGTAACCCGCCCCAAGGAGATGATGATGAAGACCACGTTTCAAGCATTGAGAGGCTGCGCGCTGCGGACGGCTGCCGGCGCCCTGCTGGCCACCTTCGCGCAGGCTCAGCAGCCGGCGGCCCCTCCCGCCAAGGATCCGGATCTTCCGCAGCCCTTCAACATGAAGCTGCTCACGCCCTTGATCGCGAACAACCCTTTCAACCGGTCGGTCAACCTCTCGGAATCCCTGGTGCTCACAGGCATGGCGGCGGTGGACGGCAAGCCCATGGTCACGCTCATGGACAAGGAGCTGAAGCGCACCTACGTGGTGACCGACGAGCCCAACGAGGACGGCTGGAAGCTGGCGGAGGCTCCGCCCCAGGTCCCCTTGAAGCGTGCCCAGGTGAAGATCAGCATCGGCTCCGAGGTTGTGACCATCCGCCACGACATTGAGAGCCAGGAGGAGTCCATGAAAAAGGACAAGCACTCGCCCGGCGGCGGCACGCCTGCGGGCGACCCCAAGGACCGCGGCTACAGTCGCGGCCAGCGCGGCGGCCCCTCGCCGGAAATGAGAGAGCGCTGGGACAAGCTTTCAGACGCAGGCAAAGAGAAGGCCAAGAATCTGTTCCGCGAGAACCGCGAGCGCGTCACGAACATGACCGACGAGCAGCGGCGCGCCTTTTTTGAATCCAACTTCAAGACCATCGAGCAAGCCGACGCAGCCAGCCGCAACGGCCAATAGCCAGCCATCTTCCGCTCAGCTTACCATCTGCCGCACGCCCGCCTCCCCCTCATGATGTTTCGTTCACTGCTGCTTTCAGTTTGCCTGTCTGCTCCATTGCTGGCGCAGGACGCTGCAAAGACCTCCGCCTCCTCGTCGGGGTCGCAGGACAAGCCATCCGCGAGCGCAGAGTGGAGCTGGCCGCTGCCGTCTGCGGACACTCTCATCCGGTTCTTCAATCTTTCGGCCGCTGGCAAAGCCCGCCTCCAGGCCGAATTTGCCACGAACAGCGATGCGCTCCAATCCTTGTCTGTGAAGGAATACAACGCCCGCTTTGAGAAGGCCTTTCGGGCGGCGGTGCAGGACGACGAGGCGAAGGGCCTTTCGTCGGGCGGCATCCCTGCGGAGATCTTCAAGGAGCACGGCCTTACGCCGGACAGCTTCCCCCGTTCGTCCACCCCGGAGCCCGCAAAGGACCAAAGGCGCGGCATCACCCCTGAGATGCGGCAGCGCTGGGAAAAGCTCTCAGACAATGCCAAGGAGAAGCTCAAGACTTTTTTCCGCGAGAACCGCGAGCGCCTTTCCAGCATGAGCGAAGAGCAGCGCAGGACCCTCATCGACTCCAACTTCAAGACCATCGAACAAGCCGACGCAGCCAGCCGCAACGGCCAATAGCCGCCCTCTCACCCCACTTTTCACCGCATGTTCCCCACTCCCCGCCTGTCTTTCCTGGTCGCCACGGCCCTCGCTGTTTCATCCCTTTCCGCCCAGGAGGCGGCCAAGCCAGCACCCTCGGCCCCCGCTGGCAGCGGCGCGAAGGCTGCCACGGACACCCCCGGCGCTCCTGGCGCCCCCGGCGAAGGCACGCCCGGGCGGCGGCGGCGCGGCGGTTTCGGATTTGGCGGCCCTCCTGGTGGTGGTCCTCCCGGCGAAGGTGCTCCCGAAGGCATCCCAAGCGAGCCGGATGGCCCACGCATCAATGGCAACATCGTGGAGCCTTTTCAGTTCCCGAACAACTCGGTGGCCGATTTGCTGGCGTTCTACGAGCGCCTCACCGGCATGACCCTGGTCCAGGACACGGCCATTTTCGACGGCCCGCCCATCAGCCTGGTCACCACCAAAAGCATGGACAAAGTCGAGGCGATCCGCCTCGTGGAAGCCACCCTGCTGGTCAATGGGTATGCCATCGTGGTGGATCCCAACGGCAAGAGCGCGCGCATCCTGCCCACCCGTGACAAAGGATCGACGACCCTGCAGTTCTCGCAGGGCGTGAAGTTTTACACCGATCCCAAGGACATCCCGGAAGGTGAGACCCTGGTGACGTACTTCATGAAGCTGGAGCACCTGACCCCGGAAGACGCCGGCGGCACGCTCGCCAATCATGTGGGTCTCAATGTCTTTGGCCGCATCACTCCTGTGGCCAATCCTCCGGGGCTGCTGATCACGGAAAGCGCCACCATCATACGGCATCTCATCGCGATTCGCGAGGTGATCGACATCGCCCCCAGCGGCTCGGCCCTGGTGACGAAGTTCATCAAGCTGGAGTATGCCGACGCCGCCACCGTGGCGCAAATCGTCCAGGCGACGCTGGATGCGCAGGCAAAGGACAAGCAGGGCAAGGGGCTCTCGACCATTCGCGGCCAGGCACAGGCGCTGCGTGGCAAATCCGCAGCGCCGCCCCCGCCCGGAACGCCGCCAGCAGCGCCTGCGGCGGCGGCGGCAGCAGCAGCAGCCGCACCGGGAGCCGTCAGCGGCGGGCACCTCGATCCCAATGGCAAAACCTCGGCGGAACCTGCCGCCCAGGTGGTGGCTGATCCCCGCCTGAACCAGATCCTGGTGGTCGCCTCGCCTGAGGATTACACGTATGTGGCCAGTCTGGTCATGGCGTTTGACAAGCCTGTGGAAGTGCCGGAGCCCTTCGAGCGCAAGCTGAACTACGTCTTCTCCGTTGACGTGCTCTCCTCGCTTGCGGACCTGCTCAAGGACACCTCCACCGGCATCTCCCAGCTTCCCGGTGGCGGCACGTTGAACACGGCGGCCAACCAGCAGCCGCTGCTCTCCTCCAGCTCGCAGCTCCTTGCCGGCCGCAAATCCACCAACACACGGGGCGCCACGCTCGCCTCCTCCAGCGCCTCCGGTTCCAGCACCGACACCAGCACGGCCGGCTCCTCCTCCGGCACCACCTCGGTGGCCGATTCGCTCATCCCGCCGCAGGAGGACAACGCCCCTGTCTCCATCCTGGTGAACAAGACGCGCCTGATTGCCGACCCCATGTCCAACACGATCTTCGTCATGGGCTCCAAGGAGTCCGTGGACAAGGTCAGCAAGCTGCTCGACAAGCTCGACAAGAAACCCGCGCAGGTTTACCTGGCCACGGTCATCGGCGAGCTCACCCTCGACAAGGGCGTGGGCTACGGCGTTGACTACATTTCCAAGTTCAAAAAGACGGGCGGCAACACCGGCTTCACCAGCAGCCTGATCGACCAGCGCAGCGACATCATCACCAACAATAACATCGCCGACCTGACCAACAACCTGACCACCAAGGCGTTTGGTCCGGCAACCGGCCTGAACTTGTACGGGCAGCTCAGCAAATCGGCCGACATCTATGTGAACGCGCTGGAAACCACCAGCATGTTCAAGGTTCTGTCGCGCCCCACCGTGTTCGCGTTGAACAACAAGAAGGCCACCATCACCTCCGGCTCCATCATCCCGGTGCCCTCGCAGTCCACCACCGTCCCAGGCAGCGTCAATATTGCCGGTTCAAGCCAGACCACGGTGACGTTCCGCGAGGTCGTGCTCAAGCTCGAAGTCGTGCCCTTGATCAACCCTAACAACGAGGTCACGCTCACCATTGCCCAGACCAACGACACGGTCACTGGCAGCCAGCTCATCGTGCCCAACAACGTGCCGATCATCGGCACCGAGCAGATCATCACCACCGTCACCGTGCCCAGCAACCACACCGTGGTGCTCGGCGGCCTCATCTCCGAAACCCACAAGAAGAGCACCAGCGGCCTGCCGTTCATCAGCCGCATTCCGCTGGTGGGCAGCTTGTTGAGGGACTCGAACGACAGCCTGGAGCGCAAGGAGCTCCTCATTTTCATCCAGCCGCAGGTGGTGAGCAATGAGCCGCAGCTCCTCGGGGCCAGCCTTGGCCAGGATCTCCGCAGCGAAGTCGGCGCCTCCGCGTTCAGGACCTTCCCCCAAACTCCGCCGACAGCCCGCCCCTCTGACCTGAAGCCGGGCGAAAAGAAGGCAAACTGGTTCCAGCGCACCTTTGGCAAGCGCACCCTCGTGGAGGAGCCGACCGACACCTCTTTGAACCAGAAGTTCTAATCCTTTTTGCTTTTCGCTTCTGTCGCGAGTGGATGTACAATCCGCTCATGACCGTGAAGCCTGCCACCACCAGATTCCTCGTCTCGCTCTACGGCACGCCTGCCGAGCTGCTGCGTGATGTCTTTCTCACCGTGGTGAGGGCGGGCCGGCTGATCGCCGGCCCGGAGCACCGCATCGAGCGCGACTACTACCCCGGTCACGAGCTCATGTTCTGCCGCGCCGGCAGGGGCTGGGCACGGCTGCGGGGCAGGATGCACCCGATCAAGGCAGGCGAGCTGCTGTGGGTGAACTGCCACCATCCCCATGGTTATGGTGCGGATCGCGAGGACCCCTGGGAGCTGGACTGGATCCGGGTGGAGGGAACGCCGATGGAACGCACATGGAAAATGCTGTCCGCCGAATCCCAGCCTGTGTTTGAGGGGCTGGACATCGCCCGCACGGACCAGGAGTGCGAGGCCATCTTTGACCTCATGGCCCACGAAAAGCCGGCGGGCGCGGCGTGGATTCACGCGCATGTAGCCGCCCTGGTCGCCATGGCCTGCGAGTCCAGGCAAAATCACCCGCTGCCACCACACCATGATCTGCCGCAGCCGCTGGAGCGGGTGCTCCAGCACATGCGGCTGTACTATCACAAGCCGCTGCGGGTGGCCGAGCTGGCGGCGATGGCGGGCATGAGCCCCTCGCACTTCAACCGTGTCTATCGCCTGGCGCTGGGCGCCTCGCCCATCGACTGGCTGCGCCACTACCGCATCAGCCAGGCCAAGCGCCGCCTGCTCGAATCCACGGACCCGATCAAGGAAGTCGCGCGGCAGGTTGGGTACGCAGACCAGTTTTACTTCAGCAAGGACTTCAAAAAGTTCACCGCGCTCACGCCCACTGCGTTCCGCGAAACGGAGAGCAGCGCCGGGGCTTAGACCGTGTTTAAACCGGGGCCTAGTCCACCACGCCTTCACTGCCAAGCCCTGCTTCGGGATCAGGCTCGATGAACCCAAGCTCCACCAGGAACTGGTCCATCGCCATCAGCGTGGCCTCATACATCTCGAAGGACAGGTTGAAATTGAAGAAGCCGTGGCCCTGGCCCTCGAATTCAATCAGCCGGCAAAAGTTGCGCTTTTTTGTGGTCTTCTTGGCGAACTCGTAGGAGCCGGCGGCGGGGATCACACGGTCGGCGGTGCCGTGCATGACAAGCATGGGCGGGAGGCCCGGGCGGATGGCGCGAATCAGATGGGCGGCCTTCGCATCGGCAGGCGTGGCGAAACGGTCCAGCCCGAAGCCGCTCTTGGAGGTGTCGAGCACCGGGTTGAAGAGCACCAGCGCGTTCGGTGCGGGATTGATGCCGCAGTCCTCTCCCCGTTCATCATAGGTGCCGCCATCAAGCATGGCGGCCGAACCGATCGCATGCGCTCCGGCGGAGGCGCCAATGCCGACGATCTTGCCTGGATTGATGCCCATTTCGACCGCGTTGAGACGAATCCAGCGCATGGCGCTGCGGGCATCCGCCATGGCTTCGTGCGGCCCGGTGCCGTGTTTCGAGCTCAGACGATAATCAAAGGCGAGCGTAACCATGCCGCGCGAAGCGAAATAAACGCAATGCGGTGCGAACTGGCTGACCTGCCCGTGATCCCAGCCGCTGCCAAAAAAGAACGCGGCCACAGACTTGGGGAAAGGCGGGGCCTTCGCGGGGTCGGGCCCCCAGATGTAGACAGGCAGGTCCACGCCGTTGACCGATTTATAAATCTCCTCGCGAGCAGTCCTGAGAAGCTCCCGATTGCGATCGATAGGGAGCGATTTGGGTAAACTGTCCTCAGAAGGGGGCATGTGGGGCAGGGCGGGGGACGGGCAAAAGAGCGGTCACGTTCTCCAGAAACGCAAGTACAGCAAATCCTTTTCCAAGTGGAGCAGGGATTTGGAGATGCATAACATCGCATCTACTGCCATGTTTTGCACCCAATTCCTCATGAGAACCGTCCCTTTGCTTCTGCTGCTCTGCCTCTCGGCCGGCCTGCTCCTGCCTTCGAACGCCAGAGCTGGCGACGAAGCCCTGCGTGTGACCCTCGACAAGGTCTACCTGGACTGGCGCAGCGCCCTGCTGGCTAAAAGCATGGACGCCTGGAAGCGCTCCACGAGCACCTACCGGCAGATGGTCACGCGCAACCTCATCATCAGCCAGGGCCAGCTCTACCCCGACGCCATCTTCGATCTGCCTGTCACCCCGCCGGAAATCTTGAAGCTCAAGCTGCTGGAAGTGGAGGCGGTGGGCCCCACCGCCCATCTGCTTTACTTCGGCAGGGTGGACATCGGGCTCGGGGTAAGCGCGGACAAAATTCCCGACAACCTCCTGATGCTGAAGTTCTTCAACGAGAACGGCACCTGGAAGTTCGACTCGACGAAGTTCATCAACCTCAACAACTCGCCGGACATTCGCGAGGCCTGCCTGCGTGGCAATCCGGAGTTCATCAAGCATCCGCCCTTCAACCCACCCGGCGTGCTTCCTGCGGTCCCCAAGCCCTGCGCCAAGCCCGAGAAGGTGGCGGCGCTTCGCATTGAGGCGATGGGCTACGAAGTCACCGCGCACATCAACGGCTACGACTACCCCACGGTGGTGGACAACGCCGAACAGCAGGTGATCATCGGCGGGCTGGCGCGCGGGGACAACGATCTGCTGCTCGACATCAAGGCACTGCCGGTGCCGCAGGGCGAGGAGCGCGTGCTCAACGTGCAGGCCGTGATGTTCACCCGCAATCCAAAGCAGCCCATGATCAAGGTCTTTGACTGGACGCCGCCCTACCATCCCGCCGAGCCCCACCTGAAGCTGAACGTGAACCTCAACAATTCGTCCCTGAAGGGGGTGTGAAGCCAGAGACAAAAGACTGGAAGACAGAAGACACAACACCGGAGGCATTGCCTTGCTTCCATCGGCTTTGACATCTTCGGTTCCCTCAGGTCTTTTGTCTTTCGTCTTCGAGTCTTTTGTCTCCATCCCATGCTTCTCTCCCTCTCCACCTGCTGGAACAGCCACCGCTATCAGGATGGTCGCGAGCTGGTGGCGGAAGCCCTGGCGCTGGGCTTCGACCACATCGAAATCAGCCACGGCACCAGGATCTCGCTGCTGCCCGGCCTCATGCAGGCGTTCGATGCGGGCCAGATCCGCGTGACCAGCCTGCACAACTTCTGTCCGCCGCCCGTGGAGGTGACCATGGATGCGCCGGACGCGTATGAATTCACCTCGCACCGGGCCTACGAGCGCGAGCGGGCGCTGTCGCTGAGCCGGCAGACCATCCAGATGGCGGCGCGCTTTCAGGCGGCGCGCGTGGTGCTGCACCTGGGCAGCGTGCCCATGCGGCGCTTTACCGACCGGCTGGAGGCGCTGGTCCATCGCGGGGAGATCTACGGCCGCGCCTACACCGATTTGAAGCTCCGCTTCGTGGAGCAGCGCGAGAAGGTTTCCGCCTTCTACCTGGAGCGCGCCCGCGCCGCCCTGCGGGAGCTGCTGCCAATGGCCGAGGAGCACCGGGTGGCGCTCGCCGTGGAAACACGCAGCCATTACGAACAGGTGCCCAATGAGCGTGAGCTGGTGCTGCTCATGGAGGAATTCAAGGACAGCCCCTGGATCGGTGCCTGGCACGACTTCGGCCATGTGCAGCGCAAGGCCAACCTGGGCCTGCTGGACCATGGGCAGCTCCTGGAGGCGATCTCGCCCCACCTGCTGGGCTGCCATGTGCACGATGTAGAGTGGCCCGCCAAGGATCACCGCGTGCCTCTGACTGCCGGCGGCGTGAACTTTGATCAACTGCTGCCGCTGCTGCCACCGGCCATCCCTCTGGTCTGGGAGCTCAGCCCCAGCCAACGCCGCGGCACAGTGCTGGGAGCACGCCAGGCGTGGAAGCAGCGATACGGATATTGAAGCCCCTCAGTGCTTCGCCTTGTCACGCTCCATGTCTCTCTCCCTCTCCGCAGCCTGCAGGCGGGCTTCGAGGGCGCCGATTTTTTCCCGCTGCCGGGCCACCTCGCTGCTCAGCTCGTTGTTGCGCAACTGCTCCGCCGCGTTTTCCGTCTGCAACGAGCTGATCTCGGTGCGCAGGCGGGAGACCTCCGCCTGCAGGCGCCCGTTGTCAGAGTCCAGGTTCTGGGCTTTTTGACCAAGTGCGCCGGCGGCGACTTCCAGGGCGTTCTGCTGCTGGGCGAGAGCGGCGGCGTCCGCCTCCGCCTTGGTTTTCTGGCCGTCGAGCTGCGAGATCTGCTCCTCGGAGGCCGCGCGCGCCTGCTGCAAGGTCTGGCTTGTCTCGGCAAGCTGCGCCTGCGTTGCGCCCAGGCTGGTTTCCAAGGTCTGGCCGTACTGGGTCAGTTGCGACAGCGCCCGTTCGGAGCTTGCCACCACTTCCTCATGCTTCTTCTGCCAGGTGCTGAACTCGTTGCGCAGGCTCGTGTGCAGGCGCTCCGCCTGGCCCAGCACACGGATCAAGGTTTCGCGTTCGCCCTCCAGCTTGGCCGTGTGATCACGGGTCTGGGCGAGATCCTCCAGCATGCCGTCGCCGAATTTCCATGCCATTGCGGCCTGTTTGGCGGCCGCCTCCGCCTGCTCGCGGGCCTTGAGCCATTGCCACGAGGTGCCAGCCAGGGCCACCATCAGCACGACCGCAATGAGGCAAAGCCAGTTGGTGAAGGCCTGCCCGGCTCGCGATGCACCGCCCGCCAGGAGGTCGTCTTCCACGAGCCCGTTGCGCCTGCCCTTCAACCGCCAGCGATTGCGTGCCAGCGGCGGATCATCCGGCAAAGCGATTCGCGGCGGAAGAGGAGGCGACGGCATGGCACCATCCTAGCCCAGATGGGGGCGGATTTGAAGGATTTTTTTCTGTATTGCGGACTGCCTCCCGCCCGCTCTCGGGAAAGAAACCGGCCCTGAAGCCCGGCGGCGAACGCCGGTCAGCGCGCCTTGCGCTTCCCCGGGGTCTTGGCTGGCGCAGCTTCGGCGGGCTCCGTCGCGGCGGTTTCACGGGAGCGCACGCGCTTGATCACCACGCGGCGATTAAGCTGCTTGTTCACTTCGCTGGTGTTGGGCGGATCGGAGGATTTCCCCTTGCCCACGGCGGTGACCTTGCAGCCGAGCGTGGTGGAGATGTAGCTGGCCACGGTCTGGGCACGCTCCAGGGACACCTTCTCACAGGCTTCGTCGGTGCCCACCGAATCGGCCCAGCCTTCCGCGACCAGGCCGCCGGAAGCCACCACCGGGAACATCTTCAGCCAGGGGCCGAGCTTCTTGTCGATGATGTTCTTGGATTCCGGGGTGAGGAAGCCTTCGTTGAAGGCGAACAGCAGCCTGGGGCACACCTCGTCATTGGTCAGCCGGGGCGTGAGGGTGACCTGCCTGAGCAGGACCTTCCTTTCCAGCTCACGCAAGCGCTGCAGGTACTTCTGGACGGGCTCGCCGGCCTGGCGGCGCACCTGGCCCGCTTCATCAGCGGTGGTCGCCTCCGTGACGAAGCCGCTGCTGGCCACCAGGGCCTGCCCCAGCCAGGTCTGGCTCATCTCGGCAAACTCACGCGCGATCGGCCAGTTGCGCAGGGCGAGCACGTCAGGGCTGGAGGGCTTTTCCACCGGCACGTACAGGTACACATAGCGGCACAGGTTCGCCGGGTAGCGGCCCGAGCGCACCGCCTCCTCGTCCGGCACCAGGTAATTTTGCGAGCCTTCATGCCCCACCTGGAGCACTTTCGCGCCATCAATGCTCGTCATCGGCACGAAGCCGATGCCTGCCGTATCCTTGGCCACGACTCCGGAAAGCAGGGAGTTCTCGGCGTGACGATGGGCGGAAGCGGGGATGGACTTGCCCAGCAGCACCGAGTCGGCGAAGTACTTGTAGGTGCCGGAGCGCTCCGGGCGGGCGTGCAGTTGAATGGGGCCGCCGGCGCCGCCCAGCTCCTTCCAATCCGTGATTTCGCCCATGAAGACCCGGCGCAACTGCTCCACGGTGATCTTGTCCACCGGATTGTCCTTGGCGACGATGATGGCAAGGCCGTCCAGCCCCAGGGCGAACTGGGCCTGCGCCTGGGCCAGGTTGCCGCAGTTCTCCATCAGGTCGCGCCGCTCCGCATCGCTGATGGGACGGGAGGACATGCCCACGTCGCAGGCTCCCAGGTTGAGGTCACGGAAGGCGTCGCTCGAGCCGGTGGGCCGGATTTCGATGGTTGCCCAGGTGCCGGTGCCATCCACATCGCACATCACGTCGTGGGCCAGGGCCTTCTCCCCCTCCGGGGTCTGCAGGGTGGTGGTCACATCCTCGATTTTGGAGGCCTGCTTCGCATCCTGGGTCATGACCATGAAATAGTTGAAGGCCAGGTTCACCGCGCACTCGGCCCCCACCGTGTTGGAGCCGTGCAGGCGCAGGATCACGCGCTTCTTGCGGCCGCCGGCGGGAATCGCCGGCGCATCGGGAGGAGCCGTTTCGGCCACCGCCGCCTTGCTGGTGATGTGCTGGCTGGTGCCCTCCACCTTCACCAGCCCTCCTTTGTCCGCGATGACGGTCTGCCCCTCCTCGCTCAGGGCAAACTTGATGAAGGGCTGGACCTCCGCGTTGGAGGTGATCATCTCCGTGTACAGGTACACCACGCGCGAGAGCGGATAGATGCCCATGCGCACGGCCCCGCGATCGGGAAACACCGCCTCGGCCGGCTCCATTTTCATCCCCGGGGAATCATCGTACACCTGGAGACGCTTCAATCCCGGATGCAGCGTGTAGCTTTCGCCCACGAAGCCGATGCCGCCCGGGGTTTCGGCCACGCGGGCCGCGAGATCGCCGCTGCTGGTGAAGGCCGCGATCACCTTCTCATCCTGCATGGGGCCGGCCTCTGGCTGGATCTTTTCCTTGAAGAAATCCAGCGTGCCGCTGGGCTCCTTGCGCCGGAACGGAACAATGGGCAGTTCCTCGTCCCTGCCCCCCACCAGCTTCCATTCCTGCGTCTGCTTCCAGTCCACGATCTTGCGCGAGTAGATGTCCCTGATTTCGCTGAAGGAGATGCGCGCCAGGGGATTGCTTTTGTGAACCACAATGGCCAGCCCGTCCATGGCGACGGGATGCTCGCAGCCCGCGCCGGGCTCGCTGCCGCGCCGGTGCAGGTCGCTGCCCCACTTCTCCTTGATTACAGCGGCTTCATCATCGGATGCGCGCCTGGAGCTCATGCCGATGTCGCAGCGGTCGTCCGCCTTGGTGTACGTCCCCAGGAAGCTCTTGAAGCAGTCGCCCGAACCGGTGGCATGAATCTCCACATACACGAGCTCGCCTTCCGGCAGCCTGCCGCTCACATAAATGAGTTCGCCATGAGCTTCGATGGTCGCGGTCCCGACCTTTTTCTCCTGCTCCAGCCAGGCCTTCGCCAGTTCGGGAACCGCCTCCTCGCCCAGCGTGTTCGAACCCACAAACAGCAGCAGCCGCTTCCCTGGCGGATGCGCCGCCGCCCCCTGCACCCAGGCCGCGCCGGCGACGGCAAGCAGGCCGGCGACAGCGGCGACAACCAAAGCCGTCTTTGACTGAAAGGACGCAGCGCAGGTACAACACACAGGAGAGGGATTTGCGGTCATCGGGATGGGAGACTGGATTCCTGACGAATAACAGTAACGTGTTTTACACGGCCAACTTGAGCCTGAGTCCGACAAGTGCGTTACACCTTCGTCACGGCGAGGTGCACGGGGAGAGACTCGCTCCATTCAAGCGCACAAAGATGAGCCAGGCGCTTCGCGTATCTTTGTGATATATGGCGATGGCGGCGTGAGCCACATTAGGGTGCCCCGGCCAGGGCTTTTACACAATCAGCATGCAATCGCCGTAACTGAAGAAGCGATACCTCTCCCGCACCGCCTCGTCATAGGCCTGACGGATCAGGTCCGTTCCTGCCAGGGCGCTGACCAGCATGATGAGACTGCTCTTGGGCAGGTGGAAATTGGTGAGCAGGGCGTTGACGGCTTTGAACTGGTAGCCGGGATAGATGAAGATGTTCGTCTCGCCGGTTTCAGCGATCACGCGGCCATGCTTTTGCGCGACGGATTCTAACGTGCGGCTGGCGGTGGTGCCGACGGCGATGACACGTTTGGCCTGGGCCACGGCGGCGGCGGTGGTTTCGGGAACGGTGTAGCGCTCGCTGTGCATGACGTGCTCTTCGACTTTCTCCGCCTTGACCGGTTGGAAGGTACCCACGCCCACATGCAGCGTGACAAAGGCATGCGGCAGCTTTGCCATGACTTCGGGAGTGAAGTGCAAGCCTGCGGTGGGGGCGGCGATGGAGCCGCTGTGCTTCGCGTAAACGGTTTGATAGCGCTCGCGATCCTCGGGACGATCCTCGCGATTCATGTAGTGGGGCAGCGCCAGGTGGCCGTGCCGGTCCTCGTCCACGGGCTGCTGCCATTCAATGATGCGCTCGCCATTTTCGAGCACCTCGATGACGTGGCCGGTGGACTCGCCAATGGTGATCTCATCGCCAAGTCGGAACTTCCTGCCGGGGCGGATCATGCAGCGCCATTTAAGGGGCGTGATCGCCTCCAAACGCAGCACTTCGCGCCTGCCATCCGGCGAGAAGAAGCGGGCGGGCACCACGCGCGTATCATTGAAAACAAAGAGATCCCCTTCCCTGGCAAACGAAGGCAGTTCCGCGAACTGCCGGTGCTCGATCAGCCCGGTGTCGCGCCGCACCACCATCATGCGCGATGCCGCCCGGTCCGCCTGGGGCTCGGAGGCGATGAGTTCGGGAGGAAGGTGGTAGTCGAAATCGGCGGTCAGCATGGAAGGGCGGGAGCGTAGTCCGCGAGTCCCTTCGCGGCTGTGCCATTTCTCGGGCAACGCAGAGCTTCACGTTCACAAAGAACACAGCCGCGAAGGGA
>CAINXC010000776.1 GCA_903854655.1 uncultured Verrucomicrobiota bacterium
CCAGGCCCTTATCCATAAGCATATGCAGCAATACCAGTGTCAAGCAGCGAGGTTGTATTTAACTTCGGTTAACACGTTCTATTGGCGTCAATGGCCCTTGTACTACTACCCCAGCATTTGGCTGTCGCCACCAAAAATGTCATTGCATAGTGGCCATGGTGCATTCCCTACCGATGGTGACGTAACGACGCCGTTGGAAGTCGCTGCCAGCTGGTACCACTGCCGTTGTCGGGTACGCTGTATTCCGGTACCAGCTCAGGCGACTGTCGCACCCAACACGGTGGCGTGGAATGTTTTCTGTTTAGCCAAAGCTCACTTTCATTCTCACCCGCTTAGGTATAGGTGTTGCTTCATTGTGTACTATGTGTAGCATGATACGCCTTTGCATGCACGACAGTGCTATTTGCAACCCTTTCATCCTCTTTCATTCTCACCCGCTTAGAGTGAGAATTGTTTTTGGAATGCCGCCGAAGCCGAGTGCCAAGACACCTTCAAGCGTGAGGACGTTTACGTCACGGCGCAAAGTTCAGAAAAAACCGGAAAGCGCAGACGCAGTGCTGACGCCGCAACGGCCAGCACCCGATAGCGGTCGGTCGACACAAGCGCGCGTGAAGGCAGTGATCCACGGCGCAGCAAACAAGAGGAAGGCGGATAAGAAGGAACGCCAAGTCATCAAGAAGAAGACCGCCACAGCCGAAACTCAGCAGGACGCAGGAGGTTCGGAAAGCGGGCTCTTGGACTTGAATGGTATGCCGCAGCCGGATTTCGAGGCGGCGGCCCAGGAAGAGCCAAGAATTTCAGCAAGCGCGTTTACCGCGTTGCAAAGCGAGCTCGCGGAACTGCGGGCGACCATGGCTATTGTGTTGGAGGCCTCGAGCCGCGAGTCGGGGACGCCGATGCGTCGCCGGGAGGATTCATCAGCCACGACCCGAGGTATGTCAGAACAGCATGGCGGGATGGATGGGTCAGAACAGCATGGAGAGATGGATGTGTCTGAGCAAGCTTTCCAGCAGCCTGAGGGGAGCTACGATGTAAAACTCCCCATTCCAACCCCTACTGCACCACAATGGGCCAGAGTTAGCACTTTGCCCCCCCCCCCAAGTGGCCAGGAGGCAGAATCGAGCTACCCAACTGCCGCCCAATACGCCGCAAAGCTAGCACCTTCACCAAGCGCACAGGGAACCTACAAAGGGGTCCCACTGCCGTACTGCCAGCATTTGGCCGAACCCGCTCACTTCAACACGTTGGTGGATCTCAACATGTTCCGAAACTGCAACTTTATTTACGGCCTCACCGAGATATCGTCGAAACGGTTAGACAAGGCGGAGGCGCGGATCGCGGGAGCGCTGCGCGTGAAGCCAGAGCTGATGCCATGGAACAAGCGGTCGTCCACAATGCGGATGCAAGCGTTGGGGAATTACGCCACGGCGCTAGGATACAAGTACCCGAACCAAGAGCTCAACTGCAGGCAACACATGGTGCATGTCGAAGAGCTGTTCCGCGCGGGAGGCGAAGACTCGCAACTCGCAGGCGACTACGACGAAAAGATCAGAGCGAAATTTCAAGGCGACGGGGACTACCCTTGGGGGCAGTTCCGAGCGGACGTGCTCTCGCAGCTAGCCGTCGAACAGACGACCAAGCTGGGCGCACAGATGCAGAGAGGAGCGCCACATGGCAAGGCCCCACAGGACCTGGGATCCGGAAAGAGCCGCGACGACCCGAAAAAGCCGTCAAGCAAGGAGACCAGCGCGCGCACGCCACCGAGCAAAGACGGCTCATTCCGCAAACCACCGGCGCAGGGAATCAAGCTCTGCAAGTTCTTCAACGGGCAGGGATGCGACCGCTCTGAGGAAGCGTGCGGCCATCCGCATGTCTGCTTCAAGTGCAAGGAGAAAGACCACGGCTGGCGCACTTGCCCGAAGAAGTGATGGGGCGGGCTGGCAGAGGGACTGACATCCCTAAGCCAGCCGTGGAGCGGGCCTGGAAGCGTAAGCACCCAGGACCTGCAGGAGGGACCGCCAGCTGACAAAGCGGTCCCGTTCGACCCGGGCGGCGAGAGCTCGGAGACCTTCAAACCTGGGTTCGGTCCAGAACTCGGGAACAAGACGAGCGGGGACGCGGCGCGCACGGCATCTGCAGAGCCACCGTTCGACCCTGGAGGTGCAACAATAATTCCAGAGCGACTATGGTCTGCAGCATCGCTTCAGAACGATGGCCCTGAGCATATCACCAACTTCTTCGCAGCAACGTCAGCATCAGCTGAGTCACCGCTGCCAGGGACCCGGCCTACGCCATTGGATCCCGCAGCCTGGGAGGCAGCATTGGCGAAGCACCCGGACCGAGCCAGAGTAGCGTGGGCCATCGCACTGATCAAGTTTGGCGCATCAGCAGGAGTGGTGAGCGAGCCACCTGCAACGAGTGGCACCGCCGACGCGCCATCCGGGCAATACACCAACAACGCAAGTGCGGTAGCGCATGCGAGCGTCGTCAGGGCAGCGCTAGCCAAGGAGGTCGATGGGGGACGGCTGGCAGTGTTCGACGAACTGCCGATTTTTGCGAACGGGCCAACGATCGTGTCGCCAGTGGGAGTGGCCGAGCGTAGGTTCGGAGGCGGCATACCATCGAAGTTCAGATTTACGCACGACCTATCGCGCAGCAAGGTGAATCAGTCAATCGCGGAGAAGACAGCGAGCATCCAATACATCGCTCCGTTTGACATCGCGCGCATCCTCCAGCATTTGCCGCCTGGATACGTGGGCTGGGTGACCGACATCCAAGCAGCCTATCGACACGTGCCAATGGACCCCGCTGATTACCGCCGCTTGGTCTTCTTCTTCGAAGGGAAGTTCTACTGCGAGACGTTTCTGCCGTTCGGCCTATCGACAGGTCCAGCGATATGGGACCAGCTCGGAGACCTGATACAATGGATAGTGGAGCAGCGAACCGGGATCAACATGCTGCGCATGCTCGACGACAACTTTGGGCTGGCACCCACCACCTCAATGGCGCAACAGTCGCTGACCATTTTCTACGGCACATGCGCGGAGCTAGGAGTGTCCGTGCAAATGTCAAAGACCCAACTACCCGCAACGTTGCTCCGCTTTATTGGCTTTATGTGGGACTTGGCGAACAGAACAGTCGGGCTGCCGGAGGACAAGCTCGAGCGACTGCGATTCGAGCTGCGGCGCCTGGATTCCCACACGTCCATCACAAGATCGGACCTCGAGTCAATCACGGGCCTTCTCAACTGGGCGGGCTTCGTGGTGAAGCACGGCCGATGCTTCCTCCGCCGGTTCTACGATAGTATCAGGGACAGCGGCCGACGTCGGGGAAAGCAAGGCGAGGTGTGGATCCGGCTGTCCGCACCGTTGCGCTCGGATCTGAAATGGTGGGCATCGGTCGTGACACTAGCAGCCACGACAGTACCGCTTTCCTACATCGTGGGACCACACCCTCCAGATGTGTTGTACTGGTCGGACGCCGCGCCAACGATCGGGTTCGGAGCGCATTACGAGCACAACTACCTTTATGGCCCGTGGCGCCCAGACATCTACGGCAAGCTGGGGTTTGCAGGAGTGATGGAGTCGGTGGGGCAACCAGAAGAGCACCTCTCGCTGGAATGGAGCACAGCATTCCTAGAGATGGCAGCAGCCTACTATGGGCTAATGACTTGGGGCCACCAGTGGGCGGGAAAATCAGTGCTGGTGATGTGCGACAATTCCGCCACAGTGACATGCTGGTCTCACCGCACTTCCCCATCACCCCGCCTCATGAACTTGATACGGTTGTACGTGGAAGCTATGGTAGCGTTCCGCATCGCAGATGTTCGCTTTCAGTGGCTGTCCACGCACGCAAACTTTGTCGCTGACCGGTTTTCGCGGCAGGGATGGAAAGACTTCTGCCCTGCAAGCGTCGGGTTCTGGGGATTGCGGCAGCGATGGGCAGTGTCCGAGGAGACGCTCACGCGGGCCGCCTGCTGCTAAGCGCGGCAGGGATTGCAAAGCTCAGTGTCCAGAGCCTGGCCACGAAGACCGTGAAGACCTATACGTCAGCGGGAAACAAGTTTCTGTCCTTCTGGGAGTGGCACTCCGGCCAGCCGCGGCTAGCTTCATTCGACAAGCTACCAGTCAGCGCGAGCAGCGAGTGGATAACATCAGCATTCGTCGCCTGGGCAGTCGACGTGGATGGGATTGCACCGGAATCCGCAAGAAACTACGTCATGGGGGTACGGACGCTGTTTAAGCTGATGGGCAGGGGAAGACTTCTTTCTGTCATGAAGGACTCGCTACCCAGTCTGGTCATCACGGGAGCAAAGAATGCCTACCCAGAGAGACGAGCGCCCGCCAAGCGAGCGGTTACAGTTGCAATCGTACGCAGAGTAGTGCGGTGGGTTCGGTACGGCTCGGACTGGCCACCCCTAGTGCGGGCACTCTTCGCAGCGCTGATGCTCATCGACATCACCACCGGCCACCGTATGGCCGAGTTGCTGTACGACCGAGACGTGCAGCTGGGATCAACGATTGGAGCATTTCAATCCATCAGCAGCGATGCAGACTTTCAGCCTGCTAGTCTGGCAAGAGCAATGCAGCAACAGCATCAAGGCCCGTGGGCTTTGACAACGTTTGACACAAAGACGCGGAAGCGCGGGGAACCTTTCCTGAGCGTGATCGTCAATGTGGGAGCCGCACCGGACATGTGCCCAGCAACAGCGCTCCGAGAGTACTGGGGGGCGAGAGTGACATACGCCGGCATTCGAGCAAGCTGGTCGCAAGACTCTCTGATGTTCGTGGACGAAACAGGGCAGCCGATGTCAACGCACAGATTCAGAAAGCTCTTTCATAGCGCTCTGGACGAGGCCGGAATTGAAGACGGCGAGACCTTCACCCCTCATGGGATGCGAGTGGGAGCAGCAACAGCGCTGGCGGCAGTGGGCATACCAGCCGACGTTCGCGCAGCTATTATCGGGTGGGCTGCAACAGCCAACACTGGAAACGTCACCATGCTATCTCGATATACTCGCTTGTCGCTCGAGACGGTCGTGCGCGCGCAGCGCGCCATTATCTTGCTTGGCGAACCAGTGACCCAGCTAGAACTCACAACAGCGGCTCAACGAGCGCGCCCAAAGCGAGTTCAATTCCATCAATGATGTGGTAGCATCATCATACAACAACAACTACTACAAGACTACAACGGATTGGGAGTGGGAGGAGCATGTGCTACGCAAGCCCAATCCTTCTACCTCGTTGCACATATTGACCTCTTCTCTAGTTGGTGGGCAACGCCCCCGGCAAGGAGAGCGTATGTCTGCAATCCGCGAC
>CAINXC010000777.1 GCA_903854655.1 uncultured Verrucomicrobiota bacterium
CTCGCCGCTTGCGGTGCCTTCCAAGACATCCAGCCGTGCGAGTCCGTCAGCATCCACGCTCCAGATTTCGCCCTGGATGGAAATGCCGTCCGCTGAACGCACCATGCCTGGATAGTCCCCCAGATCAAACATGCGGTAGAGCGGTGCCGTGCGTGCCTCTGCCACGAATTGCTGCGCTTCGATCCACGCATGATTAACACCGCCACGCTTCAGTGTGCCGTAAACGAAGACCAACGTCATGACAGGTGGTCCTCGCGTTCATGGAGCCAGGAGCCCAGGCTGTAGCGCCTCTGGGTCAGTTCATTCGCTCGTGCTGTCATCGCCGCAGTCATCTCGGGCTGGATGATCACGTTGGTGGCCAATTGCGCGGCCCAGCGCGGCCAGAAGTCCTCCTGCAACTGCACCTGCTGCACACTGCCCTGGTGGAGCAGCCCGAGTTTGCCGCGACGCTGCCCTGCCCCGGCCACTTTCACCTTGTCCCGCACCACATCGTGCATAGCGGGTGCCACAAAACAGAACGGGTTTTCGATCAAATCATCCGGTCCGGCCAGTCGGCTGCCATCGTCCAGCGCCTTGGCCAGGGACTCATGGATCATGCGGTAGCTGTCCAGCGGGTTGGTTTGTGACCACGGCTGGCACGCTGGGACGATCACCGAATACGTGAAGTCATTGTCATGCAGCACCACCCCGCCGCCGGTCCAGCGCCGCACCACGGGCCAGTGCGGCAATGTCCCGGCCAGCTTGGTCAGATTCTGTGCGTAGCCGATCGTGACCGTCGGTTCCACCCAGCGATACACCCGCAGCACTGGCAGCTCGCTCTGCTCCAGCCACGCCTGATCGGCTGCCATGTTCCAGGGGCCGGCATGCGGCGTCGGGTCAAAGTGCAGGATGAGTTGGTCAAAGAGAGGCTTTGCAGTGTCCACGGCCTCAATATGCCCCAATTTTCCATGCTTGCAGCCGGGATGTTTCTTTGACATCCGCCCCCGCGTTTCCAGACTCCACGCCATGTCACCCACCCGACTGCTTATGCTCGCATGTTCTCTGCTGTCCACCGTCCTGGCCCCAGCGGCAGACGACTACCAGCCCGGCCCCGACTCCAAACCGCAGGACGGTGTGCCCAAGGGCGACGTGCTGAAGTTCGAATTCAAGAACAGCAAAATCTTCCCCGGCACCGTGCGCGACTACTGGGTGTATGTGCCGAAACAATACTCGCCGGACAAGCCCGCCTGCGTGCATGTGAACCAGGACGGCATTCAAAACCAGGCACCCGTCGTCTTCGACAATCTCATCGCCAAGAAGGAGATACCCGTGCTCATCGGCGTCTTCGTCATGCATGGCCGCGTGCCCGCCCGCGATGGCACCACCGCACTGGACCGCTACAACCGCAGCGTGGAATACGATGGTCTTGGCGACAACTACGCCCGCTTCATTCTCGAAGAACTGCTGCCGCAAGTGGAGAAGATCGTGCTGCCGGATGGCCGAGCCATTCATCTCTCGCACAATGGCAATGA
>CAINXC010000778.1 GCA_903854655.1 uncultured Verrucomicrobiota bacterium
ACCAGCTCTCGTTGGTGATGCCCCAGCCGAAGCTGAGAAAGATGAGGCGCTTTGGCGGTGTGACGGCGGGGGCGGCGGAAGCGAAGCGGCGGAACCCAAGGGAAACCAGCGGGGGCAGGGCGATGAGCGCGGTGCTGGAGCGAAGAAAGTGGCGGCGGGTTTTCATGGGGCGGGCAGGTTCAGCAGTTGGCTCTGGCGGCTACTTGGTGTGGAACTCCTTGCTTGCTGTCAGCGTGCGAATGAAGTCGCGCATCGCGAGGTCTTTCTTGCCGGTTTCGCGCAACATGTCGGCGATGAGCGGCTCGTCGCGGAAGCCCAGGGGCCTGCCCAGGGCGTACTCGATCAGCGCCTCGCTGAAGCCTCGGGCAAAGGCGCCGGACTTCGATGCGATGATGTCCCGCATTCCGAGATAGTCTTTGAAGGCGGGGCCTTTGTAGAACGCGGCGGCGGCGTCGATGGTCCAGGTCTTCTTGGTTTTGGGGTCAGATTTTCCTGTGGCGTCGATGGCCTGATAGCTGTCCTCGGTGCGCCACTGGCCTGCGGCGTCAAAGTTTTCCAGGCCAAAGCCGATCGGGTCGATCTTGCGGTGGCAGCTCAAGCATTGCGGATCTTCCTGGTGCGCCAGCAGGCGCTCGCGGGTGGTGAGCACCTTTCCCGCGAGGCGTGTGATGGCCGGAACATTCGCCGGTGCGGGCGGAGGCGGATCGTGGAGCAGCTTGCGCAGCACCCAGGCACCGCGCTCGACAGGACTGGTGCGCTCGCCATTGCCGCCCATGAGGTGAACTGCCGCCATCCCCAGCAGCCCGCCCCGTGGCGAATCCTTCGGCAAGGTCACCTTCTGGAAGGCGTCGCCCTTCACGCCGGGGATGCCGTAGTAGTTCGCCAGCAAGCTGTTAGTCACCACATAGTCGGATTTGAGGAGATCACGCAGGTTTCCGTTGTGGCGCAGCAGATGCTCGATGGTTTCATAGACCTCGTTTTTCGCCGCCATCTTGGTGCTTCTGTCGCAGCGGGGATAAAGCGTCTGATTGACCTCAAAGAAGTCGAGCCGCCCCATCCCCAGCCACTGATAAACAAAGGCTCGCACGAAGTCCTCGGAACGGGCGTCATCGAGCAGCCGGTTCGTCTGCGCCGCAAGAACGTCGGGCTTTTTCAGTTCACCCCTTCTGGCGAGGTCCCGCAGCGTGGCATCCGGCGGGGCGCTCCAGAGGAAGTAGGAGAGGCGGGCGGCAAGCTCGGCGTCTGTCAGTGTCCTGCGTTTGTCATCGGCGGAAGGCTCGGCAAGGTAGAGGAACATGGGTGAGGACAGCACGACCGCCAGAGTCTCCTTCAACGCTGCGCCGGGCTTGTCTCCCGCCTTCGAGCGCAGGTCGTAAAGGCTGAGCAGGCGGTCCACATAATGGCCGGGCGGTGGTGCGCCACGAAAGGCCTCCGTGGCGAAACGTTCCAGCGCGGCCCGCAGTTCAGGCCTGGCCGGGGCCGGTGCCTTATCATCCATTGGCAGGCCCAGGACGGCGAGACCGGGTGGCTTTGGCCGCGCGGCATCGGGTTTGCGTTCGATCTCGATGTAGTCCACCCACAGGGCCATCTCGGGGCCCACGCCATTGCGCTTCTTGGCCGCGTTGAAGATCTCCTGGCTGCGCGCATTGCTGTCGTTGGTGCCTTTCTCGCGGATGAACAGCATGCGGTCTTTGCGTTCCGTCTGCTTTCTGGTCAGGGTCAGCGGTATCTCGATCACCTGGGGTGCCTCCATGGTGCCCGTGACCTCGTGGGTGCTCGATGCCTGGCCGTTGTTCAACGGGTTCACGCCGAACTCCATGAAGCGCCGCTCTGGCGTGGCGTGCTCGTTTCCGGCCACGCGCACGCGCACTACGTAGTCTCCCGGCGGCCAGTCAAAAGGCACCAGCAGCGTCATCCAGCCGAGCTGGAGGGCGGCGGGATGAACGGTCTGCACCGTGAGATAGGCGCCTTTGTCCAGGGCGGGATACGTGAGATAGTATTGGTGATAGGGCAGGAAGTAGGGATTCAGTGAATCGTTGGCCAGATCCGCGTCGTTCTCGTTGCCTTTGTCGAAGCCAAAGGACCGTGGCGAGGGCGCACCGGGTATCTTGTCCCAGGAGCGGCGGAACAGGCTGTCGTTTCTCGACGCCTTTTTGAGCTGGGCGGTGATCCCGGCGTTCTCCGGCTTTGCCGCCGCATCCTCCACGGCCTTTTTCCAGCGTATCGCCCTCTCCTTGGCGTCGATTTCATGCTTTACGTACTTGGTGACCACCGGTGTCCATTCCTCCGCCTCCCAGCGCAGCCGCTTCTCCACGGAAGCAGCCGTCTGGCGTGCGGAAGCCTCCTCCAGCGCCTCGCGCCCGAGGGACTGGTATTGCTCAAACTGGCTGTCGGTCATGAAGAGGTTCGCCCCCACCGTGTCGAAGCCGCTGGAGCCGGTGTCCGGCGGCAGTTCGCTCACGTCAATGTTCACTCCGAGGAGTTCGCGCAGCGTGTTCTTGTACTCGCGGCGGTTCAGCCTGCGCATGGTGATGACGCCGTGCTGATCGCCCAGGCTGCGCCGTGCCACCACCATCTGGTTCGCCAGGTCATCCAGGAAGTCGGCTTTTGCGATGACGCCCGGCTGCTTCTCATCCTCTGGAGGCATGTCGCCGGAGTTCATCTGGTTGAGCACCTTCTGCCAGCGTTCCGCAGCTTCGATGGTGGTGATGGCAAGCGGCAGATCGTCTACGCGGAACTTGCCCTTCTGCTTCTCCGCGCCGTGGCACTTCTGGCAGCAGTCTTGCAGCAACACGCGGTGCTTCGGATTCATGATCGCGCCCGGCGCAACCTCGCCTGCCTGGGCGCTCGTCTTCAGCAAAGAAAAGGCGGAGAGCAGGACCACGAGGGCAAGGATTTGAACAAGGCAGCGGAGCATGATGGAAGCCGCTTGCGTTACCAGACACCAGGCTGCGGCTCAATGGGGAATTGAGGCGGGTTCCCTGCTTGCGTGGTGAACAACCAAAAGCAGCAGGATCAAGTGGCTTCCACCGATCGCTCCAGCAGACGGGCAAGGTGGACCTGCTCGGGGGCGGTGGGGGAGAGGCGCAGGGCGCGACGGAAGCTTTGTGCGGCAGCCTCATGCCGGCCCAGGCGCCAGTGCAGCTCGCCTTCCACGGCATGCAGCAGATGATGCGATTCGAGGCGGTCGCGCCTGGGCATGGCGGCCAGGGCGTCGAGGCCGGCCTGGGGGCCGCTGAGGTGGGCCACGGCCACGGCGCGGTTGAGCGCGATCACGGGTGAGGGGCGCTGGCGCAGCAATTCATCGTACAGGCTCACAATCCGTGCCCAGTCGGTGGAGGCGGCGTCGGCGGCCAGGCAGTGGCAGGCGGCGATGCCGGCCTGCAGGTGGTACTCGCTCAGGTCGCCGCCCTGCGCGGCCATGGCGAGGTGGGTGAGGCCGCTGGTGATGACCTGCTGGTCCCAGCGCGAACGGTCCTGCTCGTGCAGCCGCAGCAGGTCGCCCTGCTCGTCCACGCGCGAGGGAAAGCGGGCGGCGTTGAAGAGCATGAGCGCCAGCAGCGCGTGGCTGCGGGGCGTGCGTCCGGAGGGATGGGCGACAAGCAGGGAGCACAGGCGCACGGCCTCCTGGCACAGGTCCTCGCGGATCAGGCGCTCACCCGCAGATGCCTTGTAACCTTCGTTGAACAGAAGGTAGAGGGCGGCGAGCACGCCTTCCAGGCGTGAGGTGAGCTCCTCGCCCTCGGGAATTTCGAAGCCCACGCCGGACTCGCGGATGCGCTGGCGGGCGCGGGTGAGCTGCTTTTCAATCGCGGCCTCGCTGCTGAGGAAGGCCTGCGCCACCTCGCCGGTGCTGAAGCCGCACAGCACCTTCAGCGCCAGTGCGACCTGGGCGTCGGGGCCGAGCACCGGATGACAGCACACGAACATGAGCCGCAGCGCGTCGTCGCGGATCTCGCGCTCGTCGTCGATCAGCGCTGCAGGCTCGGGCGCGCGCTGCTCCAGGAAGGTCACGATCGCGCTTTCCTTGGACTGCGACATGCGCTGGTGGCGCAGCGCATCGCGGGCGAGGTTCATGGCCACCCGCGTGATCCAGGCGGAAGGGTTGTCCGGCACGCCGCCGATGGACCAGGCGCGCATCGCTTGCAGCAGCGCGCCCTGCGCCACGTCCTCCGCCAGGGCCAGGTTGTCAGGGCCTAACAGGCGTATAAGAGCGCCATGAAGGCGGCCCGTTTCGTGGCGGAAAAAGTGCTCCACCACCTGCGAGGCGCGGGCGCCGCCGGCAGAGACATGGGTTTCTGGAGGCAGGGCAGCCACGGCATTGGTCAGGCAAGGGCCGGTTCCTGCTTCGCGGGCCCCCGGCCGCGCACACCCAGTGCTGGGCAGGCGGAGGCGACGGCGCGCACCTCCACGACCAGGCCATATTCCAGGCTGGGGCAGCGCTTGGCGATTTCGGTGGCCTCGTCCAGGCTGGCGACGGTCAGGAAAAAGTAGCCGCCCACCGCCTCCTTCGCCTCCGCGAACGGCCCGTCCACCACACGCTGACCGTGAGCGCCGGAGACAACGCGCCCGCCAGGCTCCAGCGGGTGCCCGTGCTCGACCTTGCCCTGCTCGGCCAGCCCCTCATACCATTCGTTCCAGCGCTGCATGAGCTGCTGGCGCTGTTCGGCGGACAAGGGCGCGTAAACATCGGGGGATTCACGGAAGATGAGGAGATAGGGTGAGGCGGGTGTTTCCATGGTGGTGAGAGAGGCGTGGTTCATTTCTACAACGAACGAGGCCGGTGCGGAAGGACAGGGCGGGATGATTTTTTGGTTGTGCTTCGCGTTGTTTTGACCCGTGTTGGGAAAACCCGGGAGGCACCCTTCAGATCAAGGCGGCCGCTTGCAAACGCTCGCCCATCCATGCGAGGTCATCGGCGCACGGCGCTGGCTCCAGGCTGCGCCGGTAGTCGAGCTTCCAGTAGCGCCCGCTTGCATGAACCTGATCCACCAGCGCCTGAATGTCCAGCGGCACATCAGGATCTGAATGGCGCAGCGGTATTCGAACGACCGGAAGACGGTTTCGCAGCGGGCAGATGTAGATTTCCCTCCGCTGCGGCAGCGCTGCACGGATGGTGCAAACCGTGTAATGCTCGCCCACATGGCCGTAGCGGCTTTGGTAGGCGGCGGGCTCGATGTCGATCAACCGCCGTCCGTCGCGCAGCAAGTCCACCTCCACCACATTCACCCCGGCGGCAAGGTAATCGCCACGCTTCGCGAGGAATGCGGTGCGGCCAGACTCACGGTTGGTCGGGCTGATGACTTCAATGACTGTCACCAGTTCTCCATCATCATGACGCACCTCCACCCACCGTTCCGGCGGTGTTTCAACGGTGACGATGTCAGGGCTGGCGACGGCGACCGTCAATCCCTGGTACTCGCCCGGTGTCCAAACGGGAGGCAGGCCGCGCTTCCACTCATCCTCCACAATCGAAAGGTCCGGGTAGTATGTCGGGCTGCTCCCGCCGGTGACGATTACTTGTTCCTCTGCAAGGGCTGAGTAAGCTTCCGGCAACTCCCGGCCCAGCACTTGACGGATCAGGCCGATCAGAGTGTGATGCGCGTCATGCCACCGTTGCTCCATGAACGGATTCATGCCAGGAAACGGATTCGTCTTTTGCATCGACTAACCTTGCACTCCTCCGTCTCCCTTTGCAACATGGAGCGGAGGGGGCTCAGAAAAGTGAATTTTGTGCTGCCGGGGGAGCATAAAGGGTTCATCCGGGAAGTTGGTGCAGAAGAACGTTGAGAGGAGGCAATGAACGCCGGAGGGCAGCGCTCTCCAGGCACAGCGCTGCTCCATGGTGACAAGCCGTGCAACGCCTGCGAGGGAATGTCGCCACGCTCCCTGTTCG
>CAINXC010000779.1 GCA_903854655.1 uncultured Verrucomicrobiota bacterium
CATCGCCTTGTCCCAGCCGAAGCGGATTCCATCGGGCTTGTGCGCGTGCCAGTGGTCGTGAATGCGCCACACCACGATGTTGTTGCGCGTGGCGTAGTCGAGCTTGAACTTGTACATCGGATCGTCCTTCACCCAATCGACAACATCGGCGTCGCTATAGAACGTCGGCTCGTGGGTGATGATCATGTTGAGGCCGGCCTTGTTGGCCAGCTCCATCACGCGGAAGTTTGTTCCGAAGGTGGTCGCGATGCCATTCACTTGTGAGTTCGGCCCGCCGATCTTGAAGGTGTCGCGGAAGGTCTTGTCGTTATCCGGCCAGGGGATCCCGAGGTTCTGCTTGATCCGGTCGACGATCTCCCCGGCGGTCAACTTGCCCTTCTGCGCCTGCGCCAACTGCGTGGCCGCGACGGCCGCTCCAGCCATGATGACGAAATCTCTTCTCGATACATTCCGCATAGTCCTCTCCCTCTCCGGTTAGTAGGGCATCCAGCACGGTTCGCCCGCGGGGATCCACTGCACGGGAACGTCCGTGACAAATGACTTGAGCCACGTCGCCATTTCGCCGCAGCCCGGTTCCTCCGAGACTTCCTGCCCGAGCACGATGTAACCCTTCTTCTGACCGGAGTCGGCCACGTCGAAGGAGTAGAGGCTGAGCTCGTTCTCCCACTGCGGCTCGCCCATCACCAGCAAGTCGACGCCCGGTTCGGCGTACAGCTTCTGCAGGTCGGTAAGCCAATACATACCGTGCGACAAGGCCGACTTGTGGACCACTGTGTTGGGGTCTCCGCCGACTCGAATGCTCTTCATCTTCAGCGTCTTCTTAATCGTCTGCGCAGTCTCTTTGAGAGTTGCCGGCGGCAGCTCGAAGAAGCCGTTATTCTTCGCCCAGGGCTGGCCGCCCGAGGGCTTGTAATGCTTCTCCCAGCCCAGCGCCTTGGCCAGACCCCGCAGTTGCGCGTCCTGCGGCTGCGCGTTCCAGTTGGCGAACAGCCGGTACACGACGAGGTTGTTGGCCGCGATGTAGTCGCGCTTGGCGTGGTAGGTGGGGTCGTTCTCCAGGGGCACTGGTTCCTGCCTGGAAAAGTCCGGCCCTCCCCGCCAGTTCCCCGGCAAGCTGCCAAATTGAGTCCCGCCCCCCGGAGCATTGGTGCGCGCCCAATACGGGGATTCGCGGCTGATGATCAGGTTGTGTCCGGATGCGACCGCCTTGCGCAACACCTCAAGACTCGGCGCATAGGTGGTCGCAATTCCTTTGACTTCAGTATCCGGCTTACCTGCGAGGAAGGCGTCCACGGGGGACTCCTTCCAGCCGGGACCCAGCTTCTGCTGCATCCGATCGATGATTCCTTGAGCGGTAATGGCCATAGGTTTCCCTTCCAGACTTCGGGCCGAAAGCTACCCAATCAAATTAGACGAAAGTGTAAATATCTGTCGCTCTATATCCCGGGAAAGTCTGGCGGCAGGTTCATCCAGCCTGCGCTACTTGCTCTTGACTGCGATTACTTCGACTTCCAGCAGAGCCCACGGCGCCGCGAGGGCCGCAACCTGGACGGCTGAGCGCGCTGGTTTATTGGGCTGGTCCTTAGTGCCGAAGTACTGAATGTACTGCGACTGCATCCCGGCGAAGTCGAGCTTGCCGGTCTTCGGATCGGGACCAAGGAAGACCGTCATCTTGACCACGTCCTTCATGTCGAGGCCCTGGGCCTGCAGCAGTTTCTGGATCTTGGCGAAGATGCTGGCCGCCTGCGCCTTGGTGTCCCCGTACTCGGCGGGCGTACCCTTGGCGTCGTCGGCGGGAGTAATGGGCGAGGCCAGTTGTCCGCTGAGATAGAACGTGTCGCCCGCCCACACCCCGGTTGCGATGGGTGAGGCGTCAGTCTGGATGTGCTTGACCGCGACCTGGGACTGGGCCGCGCAGGAAGCTGCCAGCAGTGCGGCGGCGATGGATGCTTGCCAACGATTCAACGGTCTCTCCAAAGGTGCTGTGGGTAGTGGTGGACTTGGCAGTGCGTTCGCGAGGGAGCAGGGATTCCTGTAACTATATCTAATTCGAATGACTCCCAGTCGACGCGAGCGGGCACAGGCCATGCGTACGGCGCTTATGCACCGCTGTCGCGTCACCAAAGGGCGAGGTTGTTGCGTGCCCCGCGCCGATCAGAACGGCGGCCGCATCATCCAGTTGCCGGAATCCTTGTCCTTGTAAAACGTGCCGCTGGGCAGATTGTTGAACATCTGCGCGAACATGTTGGCGGAGGTCACCGTCATGGTGAAGGTGCAGTTATACCCCTGCGCGGTGGGCTTGTCGCAGGCGCCTTTCTTGAAGGTAGCGATGTTGATAGGGTCGCCAACGCTGCCGTCGGGCGGATGATTGAGGAAATTGCTCATCGCATCTTTCATCTGGGATTCGGAGGGCTCGGACCCGCCACAGCCGGCCAGGGTAACTGCAAGAACCGTGATCAAGGCAAAATATCCCGAACGCAAGCGCATGCTGAACCTCCAGAGAGAGTTGTCCCGCTCTACGAATTTCAGAACGATATACCTGTGTGGTTTCGGCACGCAAGATTCGATTTGCGGCAGGGCGGCGGCAGCCAGCAAAGAGGCGCTATCGTTGCGCTGTTACGCGAACGGATTGAGCAGCCTCACATCGATATCCTGCACATCGCTGGTGTTGCGTGTCACCAGCGTGAGTCCGTGCACGATTGCAGTGGCAGCGAGCAACGTGTCGACAACTGGCCTGGGACGCTGGGCAGAGAGTTCGCCCCATAGCCTTGCTGTCGCTGCATCAATTCCGAGGATGCGATCTGCGAAGCTAAACTCCAGGCCGTCGACCCACCCGGCGAGGACTGTGGCTGCGGCAGGATCGGAGGGTCGCTTCTGTGCGATGCCTTTTCTCAGCTCGCCGAGCGTGAGGACGCTGACATAGATCGCGGCGGGATTTGCGTTGGTCAGGAAAGCGATG
>CAINXC010000780.1 GCA_903854655.1 uncultured Verrucomicrobiota bacterium
AGATGCTGGCGATGCTCAGATGAAGGGAGTTGGAGGGAGAAACACAGGCGTCTCGCACTTTCTGCGACAACCTGGAGAGGTCCGTATCCCACCAAATAAACGCATGGGTGTCGAACAGGATCCTCATGCGTCCCCGCCCAGCCAGAATTCGTCGGGGAGCGGCGCGTCAAAATCCTCCGCAACCCAGGCCATCCCTTCATGCAGCCCTGCAATCCTCGGGGTCCCTGCCCTGCCCTGCCCTGCTCGCATTCCAGCAAGCGCAGCCCGACCATGGACATCAACTGCTTCAATTCTTCCAACGACAAGCCGCGCGTGGCTTCATTGATCTCTGACAGTGTGGTCATGGCTAATCAATGTAATACCGGGCTGCGTTGCTTCAATTGACATTTACACAGCCACTTTCCGGTACAGGCGGTTCGCAACGATTTCCTCATAGCGTTTGTCGGGCTTCACGAGGAGGTCGATGACCAGCGCCACCTGGCGTTCCTGGATCTGCTCGTCGTTGTAGAGGTCGCGGGAGGCGGGGAAGACATCGGGATTCATGGTGGGCGAGTGGGCGATGCACCACTCGTAGTCGTCGAATTCCACCAGTCCGCCGACGGGGAGCAGCCGGTCAATCAGCAGGAACGCCAGGGCATCAATGTTCCAGGTGTGGGCGCCGTCGATGAACACATAGTCGAACTGCCAGCGCCCCTGCTGGATCAGGCGCATGAGATTCCAGTTGTAGGAATCGAGCAGGGCCGCGCTCACGGGATGTTCATGCACGCGATCAAAACCCGCCAGCTTCACCTGCCGCGCCACCTCCGCCACCTTGTCCGCAAAATCGAACAGGTGCAGGCTCGTGCCCTCCCTTTCCGCCAGCAGCGCGGCAAACTGGAGCGAGGAAGCCCCCTTGTTCACACCGATTTCCGCCACGTGCCGGGGCTGGTGACGCCGCACGTTGTCAATGGCCGACAGGCTTGGGTTCGTAGGCACGTTATCGGGGTAATGAATCATGTGGAGACACAAGACTCGAAGATTCGAGAAGCAAGGCCTGATCCGGGCCGCTCCGTCTCCTCTCACATGCACCATGCTGGCCGGCGGCTTGTGATATTCCGCCCTTCCGGCAAGGGAGGCTGTGCACCGGCGTAGTAGAGGGTACAATTCGGACCGTCATTTAAACCATGCGTCTTGCTCTCACCCTTCTTTTCGCGGCGTGCTGCCCGGCCTTCGCCGGCGATGCGCCCAGCTTTCGCAACCAAGTGCAGCCCATGCTCGCACGCTTCGGCTGCAGCACCGGCGCCTGCCATGGGGCCGCTGCAGGCCAGGGCGGCTTCAAGCTGTCGCTTCTGGGCTACGACAACTATGGCGACCACCTCACCATCACCCACGGGGCCAACGGGCGGCGGGTGGTGTTCGAAGATCCGGCGCGCAGCCTGCTCCTCATGAAGGCCACCAAGACCGTGCCTCACAAGGGCGGTGAAAAGATCAAGACCGGCTCGCCGGAGTACAATCTGCTGGCCGACTGGATCGCCGCAGGAGCGCCCGGCCCCCAGGAAAGCGACGCCCGCATCCAGCGCATCGAGATCACCCCGGGCCACGTGACCTTGAAGCCCGGCGCGAAGCAGCCGCTGAAGGTGACCGCCTTCTTCAACGATGGTCGCACCCAGGACGTCACGCCGTGGTGCAAATACACCGCCGGCAACACCTCGGTGGCCACCATTGATGAGAACGGCCTGGTCAAGGTCAGCGGGGAGGGCGAGGGCACGATCACGGCTTGGTTCCTCAGCCGCCTGAGCGTCGCCACGATCACCGTGCCGTTTGAGCACCCGGTCGTGGCCGGGGCCTTCACCGCCTTTCAGCCGCACAACTTCATCGACCAGCGCGTGATCGAAAAGCTGCGCGAGCTCAATGTTCCGCCCTCGCCGCGCTGCTCGGACGACGAGTTCATCCGCCGCGCCTTCATCGACACCATCGGCGTGCTGCCCACGGCGGACGAGACCCGCGCCTTCCTGACCAACGGCAGCAGCACCAAGCGCGACGCCCTGATCGAGGCTCTGCTCAAGCGCCCTGAATTCATCGACTACTGGAGTTACAAATGGAGCGACCTGCTGCTGGTGAACAGCAACAAGCTGCCCGTGACCCAGATGTGGAGCTACTACCAGTGGATCCGCCGCAACGTGGAGCAGAACACACCGTGGGATGCCTTCGTGCGCGACCTCGTCACCGCCACCGGCAGCACTCTTGAAAACGGCGCCGGCAACTTCTTCATCCTGCACGAGGAGCCCACCAAGATCGCCGAGACCGTCAGCGTCGCCTTCCTGGGCATGAGCATCGCCTGCGCAAAGTGCCACAACCACCCCATGGAGAAGTGGACCAACGACCAGTACTTCGCCTTTGCCAACCTGTTCGCACGCGTGCGGTCCAAGAACGGCGGGGCGAAGGAGGAGCAGGTGATCTTCAGCGCCACGGATGGCGACATCGTGCAGCCCCTCACCGGCAAGCCGCAGCCGCCCACGCCGCTGGACGGCCAGCCCGGCAGCATGACCTCCACGCAGGACCGCCGCATCGCCATGGCGAAGTGGCTCACCGCGCCGGAAAACCCGTACTTTGCCCGCAGCATAACCAACCGCGTGTGGGCGAACTTCTTCAGCGTGGGCCTGGTCGAAGCGGTGGACGACCTGCGCATGACCAACCCCGCCAGCAATGAAAAGCTGCTCAGCGAGGCGGCGGCCTTCCTGGCAAAAAACCACTTCGACCTGAAAAGCCTCATGCGCCAGATCCTGCAAAGCGAGACGTACCAGCGCAGCAGCGTGGCCCTGCCCGGGAACGAGGCCGACAAGCGCTTCTACTCCCGTTACTACCCCCGCCGCATGATGGCCGAGGTGATGCTCGACGCCGTCAGCCAGGTCACCGCCGCGCCCACCGCTTTTGAAACCAACCGCCGCAACGCCAACAAGAAGAAGGGCGAGGACTACCCCATGGGCTACCGCGCGGTGCAACTCCCGGACACCAACACCACCAGCTACTTCCTCAACACCTTCGGCCGGCCCGACCGGGAGCGCACCTGCGAATGCGAGCGCACCAACGAGCCCAGCATGGCCCAGGCCCTGCACATTGCCAACGGCGACACCCTCAACAAGAAGCTGTCGCAGCAGGGCAACCGCCTCGACCAGCTCCTGGCCAGTGGCAAGCCGGACGACAAGATCGTCGAGGAGGCCTACCTCCTCGCCGTCTCCCGCTTCCCCACCCCGCCGGAGAAAACCGCGATGACCAAGATGCTCGCCGGCGCCAAGCCCGACGACAAACGCCAGGCCCTGGAAGACATGTTCTGGAGCCTCATGAGCGCGCGTGACTTTGTGTTTAACCACTAACTAATGCTATGCGCGAAGCGTCTTGGAGTGCGGTGGCAAGCTTTAGCGCGACACCGCTTTGGAGCGGCCTCAACGCGATGCCTCACCACCAACGCAGCCGGAGCCCATGCCTCATCATTCAGCACTGTGTGAATTCATTGTCCCTCGCTGCGGCGAAGCGGTGTCGCGCTAACGCTTGCCACCGCACGCCAGAACGCTCCAGAACGCTCCGCGCACTTCTTTGTCTTCGAAACAAATCCAGCTCACCGGGAGCACAATGGCACGTGCTTCGGAGCAGCCTGTAGTGTATCATGAACAGCAGCCCCTTATTTCCCATGTCCACGCCAGCCCGACTCGCCGCTTTTTTCTGTGTCGCCGCCATCGGACACGCCCTGGCCGCGCCCATTGACTACACCAGCCAGATCGCGCCGGTGTTTGACGAGCGCTGCTCGGACTGCCATGCTTCCTCCGATCCCGACGGCGATTTCGCGCTCGACAGCTTCGACTCCCTGCTCAAGGGCGGCAAGACCGGTCGTGCCATCGAGCCCGGCAGAGCTCAGGATTCGCTGCTGGTGAAATTCCTCGAAGGCCGCAGCGGCAAGAGCGGCAAGAACCAGTTCATGCCCCCGGGCAAAAAGGAGCACGTCACCACCGAGCAGCTCGCCATGATCCGGCAGTGGATCGACGAGGGCGCTCATGGTCCGGCCTCAGGCGTCGCTTTCAATCCGCTGGCGAAACTACCGAAGGTCGCCTCAAAGACCTCCTTGAAGCCCATCTACGCGGTGGAAGTGGCGCCGCAGGGGAAAATCATCGCGGTGGGCCGGTTTGGTTCAGTTGAACTGATCGACGGGGCGACACGGCATTCGCTGCGCACGCTTGCCGGCATCGCGGGCAAACCTTCCGCCATGGCCTTCAGCGCCGATGGTGCCTCCCTGTTCGTGGCAGCAGGCGACGCGGGCGTGAGCGGCCTGGCCTATCAGTTCACGGTGGCCGACGGCAAGCTTGCACGGACCTTCGCCGGACACACCGATGCGCTTTATGCGCTGGCCGTGTCGCCCGACGGCAGACAGCTTGCGACCGGCGGCTACGATCAGAAAATCAAGCTCTGGGACCTGGCCACGGGCAAGGAAACGACCACGCTCAAGGGGCACAACGGCTGCATCAACGGCCTGAGCTACCGCCCCGACGGCAAGGTGCTGGCCAGCGCCAGCGCCGACCGCACCATCAAGCTCTGGGACCCAATGAAGGCCGCCCGCCTCGACACCTTTTCCCAGCCCCTGAAAGAGCAGTTTGCAGTGGCCTTCTCCGCCGACGGCAGGACACTGGTGGCGGGTGGGGCGGACAGCCGCATCCGCCAATGGAGCATCAGCGCCAGGGCGATTGAGGGCAGCAACCCGATCCTGGAAACCAAGTTTGCGCATGAAGGCGCAGTGCTGAAGCTGGTCATGTCCGCAGATGGCAAATCGCTCGTTTCATCGTCTTCCGACCGCACGCTGAAAATCTGGGACCCGGCCCACGTCACGCAGCTCAAGCAACTGGAGCTGCAGAGCGACTGGGCCTCCGCCGTCGCCTGGCTGGGAGCGGACCGCCTGATCGCCGGCCGCCAGGACGGCACTGTCTCCGTGTATGATACGGCCTCCGGCAAAGCGGGTCCGCTCGTCGCCGCCCGGCCCATGACAGGACCTAGAATGGTGGTGGCGAAAAAGAAGATGCCCGCCGCCAGGCCGGGCGCACCCGTGATCACCCGCTTCGAACCGCGCGGTTTCCAGTCCGGCACCACCACGACCATCCATGCCGTGGGCAAGGGCCTGCTCGACATCACCGAGGTCAAGGCCAGCGATGCGCGGATCAAGATCACCGCCTTGGCTGATCCCAAGGACATGAGCGCGGAGCTCGCCGTGACTTCGCCCAAAGACCTGCCGCGCGGTGCCTATGAGGTGACGATCATCACCTCCGGCGGAGAGTCGGCGAAGGTCAAGCTGTACGCCGATGACCTGCCGCAGTTCAACGCCGGTGATTTGAAGCCCGCCAGCCCGCTCCCGCTCAATGTCTGGGGCACCCTGGCCGCCACCGGCCAGCAGGACCGCTATCCATTCCAATGGAAGGCGGGGCAGACCATCGTGCTTGATCTCGCCGCCAAACGCATCGAATCGGCGGCCGACACGATCCAGCTTGAGCTCTTCGACTCCAACCAGAAGCGTCTCGTGATCAGCCGGGGTCTCGACAGCGGCAGCGATCCCTTCATCGCCTTCCACGTTCCGGCGGACGGCACCTACACCGCGCAGGTCAGCGAGACCACCCTGGAAGGCTCCGCTGATCACGCCTACCGGCTCACCGTTGGCCCCGTTCCGTATGTCGTGGGCTGGTGGCCCTTGTCGGTGAAAGCCAATGAGAAGACCGAAGTGCAGCTCGTCGGCTACAACCTGCCTGCGGGCAGTGTGAAGGTGAAGGCTGCGGAGCCCGGCTTCGCTCCCCTGCCCCTGAACGCCATGACCTATCGTGCCCGCGCGCCGATGAAGGTGGTGGTGAGCGACATGGCGGAGGTGCTCGAACACGAGCCCAATGACACTTCCGCCACCGCCCAGTCCGTCACCCCGCCGGTCTCTATCAACGGTCGCCTGTTCGTGCCAGGCAACCCCGAGGCCGCAGATGCCGACATGTATGCGTTCGATGCCAAGGCAGGCGATGAGTGGATGATCGAAACCGTGGCGGACAAGGCCGGAACGCCCACCGACACCCGCCTGGAGATTCTCCATCCCGACGGCACGCCTGTGGAGCGCATGAAACTTCAGGCCGTGCGCAGTTCCTCCAACGTCTTCCGCAGCGTCGATGCCAATCTCAACGACATCCGCCTCGACAACTACACGGAGACGGGCCTCGACGAATACGTCTATTTCAACGGCGATGTGATGAAGACCTTCCGCGTGCCGCGCGGACCCGACGGCGGCTTCCTGTTCTACAGCAGCGGCGGCAAGCGCCGCGCCTACTTCGACACCACCGCCACCGCCCATCCGCTCGACGAGCCCTGCTACATCGTGGAGCCCCTCAAGCCCGGCCAGACCGCCGTGGCCAACGGCCTTCCAGTGCTTTCCCTGCCCTATGCCAACGATGACGACAGCCTGCGGAAGCTGGGCCGTGATTCTCGCCTGCACTTCACCGCGCCCGCAGCCGGGAAATACCTGGTGCGAGTCACCGACTCGCGTGGCTGGAGCGGAGAACGCTTCGCCTACCGCCTCGTCATCCGCAAACCCGCGCCCGATTTCGTGGTGAAGCTCACCGAACCTAACATGAGCGTAGGCGCTGGCGGCGCGATGGGCTTCGCCCTGCGCGCGGACCGTGCGGATGACTTTGAGGACGCCATCACCGTGAAGATCGAAGGCCTGCCGCAAGGCTGGTATGCTTCCTCTCCCGTCGTCATCCAGCAGGGCCACGTCCTCGCCAGCGGCTCCCTCTACGCCGCCAACAACGCGGTCAAAGACGGCGACTGGACCAAGGTCAAGGTCACCGCCACCTCAGGCGCCCTCACCCATGAGGCAAACAACTTTGGCAAGGTCATGCTCGCCGAGAAGCCCAAGTTCATCGCCAACCTGGAGCCCAGTGTGAACGACCAGCCCCAGGCACGCACCAGCAGCCAGCCGCAGGTGATCACCATCGTGCCAGGGCAGCTCGCCAGCGCCTTCATCCGGGTCGAGCGCAATGGCAACGACGGCATCCTCAACTTCGATGTTCACGGTCTGCCGCACGGCGTCATCGTCGATGACATCGGTCTCAACGGCATCCAGGTGCGCGAGAAGGAAAACGAGCGCGAGATCCGCTTCGCCTGCGCCAAGTGGGTGCCCGAGCAGGAGCGCCTCATCCACGCCGCCGTCAGCTCCGCCCGCAATGATGCCGACAGCGCCGGCCTCGCCACCAGCTTCCCCGTGCTGCTGCGCGTGGTGAAGGAGACGAAAGTGGCAGAGAAGTGAGGCAGTCCACCACGCCCATTCACTCTGCGGCCGGCTCGGAGTGACGTAGTCCGCGAGTTCCTTCGCGGCTGTGCTGCTTATCCTATAAACCGAAATGAAAGACAGAGGAATGGGGGACAGAGGAATGAAGGAGCAGGGATTGTTGTCGAAAGATGCCGTCACTCGTTGGGTGAAAGGATGAAAATGATCGGAGGCTTGTGTTTCATTCCTCTGTCCCCATTCCTCTGTTTTCCATCCCTCCTTTTAGGCT
>CAINXC010000781.1 GCA_903854655.1 uncultured Verrucomicrobiota bacterium
CCCCTGGGCTTTCCTCACCGCCATCCTGCTGGTGTACGGGCGCATGTCCGCCGACAACGAAATGGTGTCGATTCGCATGACCGGCCAGCCGATGTGGCGCATCTGCGCCCCGGTTTTCCTCATGTCCTTGTTGCTCAGCGGCCTGTGCTTTTACGTGAACATCGACCTTGCGCCCAGCTCGAAGAACCAGATGAAGCACCTGTTCTACGATGTCGCCACCGACAACCCGATCACCCTGTTCCAGGAAGGCCGGGTGCTCGAAAAAATGCCCGGATTCCGCATCTACACCGGCCGCCGCAAGGGCGACGATGAACTGGAGAATCTGCAGATCATCCAGTTGGACGGCAACACCGAGAAGCAGTACATCCGTGCCAAGACCGCCAAGCTCGTCCGCACTCCCGGCAAGCTCGATTTCGATCTGGAACTGCACGACGCCACCTTCGAACAGGTGATCGCCGGCCCTGACGGGACCTTCCAAAAAGTCAACAGCCCGCAGCTTGGTGACACCGCTATTACGTTCCCGCTGTCCGACCTCAAGGGCAAAACCGAGCGCGTCAACTCAAGCATGAAGGACACCTCGTCCCTGTGGCAGGAGGTGCACACCCATGTGGACAGCGTCACCAACCTGCCCATGGACAAGCGGCAGCGTTCGATCTCGCTCACCGAGCTGAGCAAGCGCTACAGCTTCTCCCTCGCCTGCTTTACCCTTGCGCTGGTGGGCATTCCCCTGGGCATCACCGCACAACGCCGCGAAACCACCATCGGCTTCGTGCTCAGCCTGGTCACCGCGGTGGTGTACATCGCCTTCATTTCCTTTGCCGACACCCAGAACGACAAGCCCTCCATGCATCCGCACCTGCTGATGTGGCTTCCCAACGTCGTGTTCATCATGATCGGAGGCACCCTCTTCTACCGGCTGAGCAAGCGGTAACCGGGGCGCCTATGCCAGGTTCACCACAGCCTTCACCACTCCGGTCGAAGGCTGCACCCACCCGGCCATCGCTGCGGGCAGTTCACCGAACGAAGCCCGGTGGCTGATCCAGGCCTGGGTGTTGATCCGACCCGCCTCGATCAATTCCAGAATGCGATGAAAATCGCCCGCCACCGCGTTGCGCGAAGCCAGCAGCGTCAGCTCCCGGCGGTGGAACAGAGGATCATCAAGCAGCACGGGCTCCTTGGTGATGCCCACGAAGACCACCCGCCCGGTGAACTGCGCGTAGCGAAAAGCGCCAGCCATCGAGCCCGGATGCCCTGTGGCATCAAACACAATCTGCGCGCTCCGCTCCGGGGGCGCTTCGGTCAGCACCGTCACTCCGGCATAGGTTCGCCGCACGAAATCGCGCCGTGCCTCACTCAATTCGAGCACGCTCACCCGAGCTCCAGCCAGTCTGGCAAACTCCAGTACGGTGAGCCCGATGGGTCCCGCGCCGACGATCAGCACAGTGTCACCCTCCCCCACCCTGGCCCGGTTCACCGCATGGCAGCCGATGCCGAGCATCTCCACCAACGCCAGTTGCTCAAAACTCAGGGTGTTGCGCGGGTGCAGTTTGGCCGCCGGCAGCACCATGCGCTCCCTCATGCCACCGTCACAATGCACGCCCAGCACCTGCAGCGACTCGCAGCAGTTGGTGCAGCCCTGACGGCAGGAGTGGCAGTGCCCGCAGTTCAAATAGGGCTCCACACTGCACCGGTCGCCCGCCTTCACATTCGTCACCCCCTCGCCCACCGCCAGCACCTCGACCCCCAGTTCGTGCCCCAGGATGAGGGGGTACTCCATGAAGGGCATTTTCCCCAGGTAGCCGCTCACATCCGTGCCACAAATGCCGATGGCATGGATGGCCACCAGGGCTTCGCCCGCCTTGGGAGCCTCGGCTTCAGGAAGTTCGACGGGGGTGAATTGCTGCGGGGTGGTGAGCTGAAGAGCTTTCATCGATTCAAACAAATGGCATGGGTCCCACGGGTCGCATAGGCCCAATGTGATCTATTCCCCGGCCGCCTCACTTCGCCAGCCGAATCCACCCGATCACATCCGCCACATCCTGCGGCTTGAGCAGGTTTTCCAGACCGTCCGGCATCAAGGATTTGCCCGTGCTGGTTCGCTTGCTGATGTCCTTGACCAGGATCAGCTCGGTGGCCGTGCCGGAGCGCAGGGTGATGTTGTTGCCATTCTCTTCGATGATCAGACCGACGTGGTCCTTGCCATCCTTGGTGGTGACCGTCTGCACAGTGTAGCGCTGCTCCACCGCGCGGCTTGGGTCCAGGATGGACTCGATGAGCTGGTCGAGGGGCTTCGCTGCGATGGTGCCCAGGTCGGGACCGATCTCGTTGCCTTCTCCCTTGAGCTTGTGACACACCGAGCAGATTGCGGTGTAAAAGAGGTGCCCGCGCTGGGGATCGCCCTTCAGCGTGGCGGCCACGGCATACTGCTTCACCACCTTCTGGCGGTCGGGGTTGTTGTTGATGATCACAGGGATCGCCGGAGCATTGGCAGCAGGCTTGCCCGATTGCTTGACCTTGCCTGCAATGAGCTGGCGGGTATCCTCGGGCAGGTCCGCTTCAATGCCTGCCATCGAGGAACGAATCGCCGTGAGCATGCGCGCATCGTCGCCATCGGCCCTGGCCAGCGCAGCAATGACCTTGATCCGTTCAGCCTTGGGGAATTCACCGGCCACCAGGGCGAGAGCAAAGCGCACTTGTGGCGCAGGGTCTTGGATAAGCTTGTCGAGGCCAGCAGGCATGAGCCCGGCCTTGTCGGCACACCTCAGGGCGTTGGCCCGAACAAACTTGTCAGCGCTGCCCAGCGCCGCTTCCAGCGTGGCGACGTCCAGCGCCCTGAGCAGCGTGAGGGTCCACAGGGCCTGGATTTGCACAGCGGGCCTGACACTGCTCATGGCAACGGGCTTGAGCGGAGCGACCACCGACATGTCCTGCGCCTCAATGACGCGACGCATCGCCGCATCGCGCACCCAGCCGTTCGATGACCGCAGGTCTTGCACCGGCGACAAGGTGGGCCAGCGTGGCATCTTTGATCCGTCCTTCGTGATGCGGTAGATCCGCCCCTTGTCCTCGCCCGCGCGCAGGTCCAGGCCTTTGCAAATCTCCGCCGGGATCCACTCCGGGTGCTCCAGCACCAGGCGATACATGTCCACCACGTACAGCGCTCCGTCAGGCCCGGTGCGGGCTATGGTGGGGCGGAACCAGTTGTCCTCGCTGGCGATGAACTCACTGCCCGTGTCGGCGGGATGACGAGTGCTGGTGACCGTGATGTCGTTGTAGTTGAGCACCTCGCGATGCACAAGGTTGTTGGCTGGTTCGCAGATGAAAATAACATTCCTGCCGTCGTCACCAAACGAGTCGTCGCGAAAGGGAACAGGGCTGCAGCCACTGGTGAGCGTGTTGGTCGCCTCGGCCCAGTTGAAGCGGCGCATGGGCGGGCTGATGGGGAAGACCTGCTTCTCGTTGTCGATCACCTCGCGCACGGATTTCACCGCCAGGTTCGGATTGCGGGCAAGGAACGGCAGCGGCAGGTAATAGTGCCAGCCCATCACGCTGTTGTTGTTGCCAAAGAGGTTGCCCCAGTCGTCGCGCCACTTGCCGTACTGGCTGCGCCCGGCGTCGATCTCGAAATCCAGCGTCTGCGGATTGAAGCGGAAGTCGTTGGCGCCGAGCGCGACTTTCTTGCCGGTCTTCACACAGGTGATGTCGCCGCCGCTCTCGCCGTTCGCGCCATAATACCAGCCATCCAGGCCCCACTGGAAACCATTGACGAGATGCTGAGGATTGCCGGCGGTGAAGCCTGTGAACCAAACCTCCTTCTTGTCGCACTTGCCATCGCCCTTGGTGTCCTCGGCCGAGAAGATGTCAGGAATGCTGGCGACGATCACGCCGCCCTTCCAGAAAGCCAGGCTGGTGGGGTGCTTCAAGCCGTCGAGGAACAGCGTGGACTTGTCGTAAACCCCGTCGCCGTTCGTGTCTTCGAGGATCTTGATGCGGCCCGTCTGGAGATCGCTCACCTTGCCCTGCCCCACCTTGCCGTCCTTGGTGGTCTCCCCTGGGGCAAACGGATAGTCTCCCATTTCCACCACCCACATGCGGCCCTTGGAATCCCAATCGACGAACACAGGATCCTGCACGAGCGGCTCGGATGCCACAAGGGTGGCGCTGAAGCCTGGCTTCAAATGGAGGGCGGCGAGGGATGCCTGCGGCGATTTCGGCGCTGGGCCGGGGACCTTCAGCAGCTCGCTGAAAGGAATGCGAAGCACCTTGCCGGGCAGCGCTGCGGTGTCCGCATTGCTCACCCACATCGCCCCCTCTTTGAAGGTCACGCCGTTGTCACTGCCGTCTGCACGCGCAATCAAGGGAATGCTGTTGGCGTCGCCGGCCACCCCTTCACGCAGCACGTTGGTCCAGCCGAGGTTCCACTGCACATTCTTCTTTTCGACCGGATTGTAGAGATAAACGCCGTAGCCCTGGGCGTTGGAGAAAACGATGTCATCGTAGCCGTCACCGTTCAG
>CAINXC010000782.1 GCA_903854655.1 uncultured Verrucomicrobiota bacterium
CAGCGCTGGGCCAGGCGGTGGATGTGGGTGTCCACCGGAAAGGAGGGCACGCCGAAGGCCTGCGCCATGACGACCTGGGCGGTCTTGTGGCCCACGCCCGGCAGCTTCTCCAGCTCCTCCAGCGAGGCGGGGACGGTGCCGCCGTGGTCTGCGGCGATGATGCGCGACAGCTCCTTGATGGCGCGTGCCTTTTGCGGTCCCAGGCCGCAGGGTTTCACCACCTTTTCGATCTGCTCCAGGGACACGGCGGCCATGGCGGCCGGGGTGCGGGCGAGCTGCCAGAGGGCGGGCGTGACCTGGTTCACCCGCACATCCGTGCACTGGGCGGAGAGCAGCACCGCCACCAGCAGGGTGTAGGGGTCGTCGTGGTCCAGCGGCACGGGAGGGGCCGGGTACAGCTCCGCCAGGCGGCGTTGGATGAAGGCTGCGCGCTCGGCTTTGGTCACGGCACGTGGGGGTGTGTCGGGCGCGAAGCGGTTTAGCTGCGCCAGGAGCGCTGGATGCGCTCCACCATGCGCTGGATGTAGTTGTTGTTGGTGCGCGGCTTCATGATGGCGAGGCTGCGCGAGAACGAGCCCCACTTCACCACCTTGATGTTCACCTTGCGCGCGCCCCACTGCTTCATGGCCTTCTTGTCCGGCTTGTAGAGGTCGATGGTGTTGGTGCCCACCAGGGCGGAGCCATAGTCGTCCACCTCGTACATGAAGGGTTCGCCGTCGATCTGGAAGACGGTGCCCACGGGGAACACGGACCAGTCGGCGGCGGCGCTGCGCACCTTGCCGTATTTCAAGGGGGTGCCCAGGGCGGTGCTGCGACCGTGAATGAGGTGGTCCTTCTCCGTTTCGGTGTAAGCCGTGGTCTTCACGGAGGAGATGCGCGAGGCGTGGGGATTGGGCCCTCCGGTGGAGGAGCAGGAAACACAACCAATGGCTGCCATGACGGCCAAAAAGGCGGGGAGAAGCTTCATGGTTGGTTTGGTGTTCTTAATTATCGGGACAAAATTAGTAAGCCTGAATTTTGCCCCATTCGCAGTGACAAATCAACCCTCGAAATCCAGGCGGGGCTTCTGACCTGGAACGACCAAAATCGCTGGCTTTTCCGAGGTTCCCACGTTCCATGCGCGGATGAAGCTGACTCCCATGCTCGCCGCCTGTGCTTTTGTGTTTTCGACTCTGACGCTGGTTGCCGGACCGAAGATCACCGGCGGGACGCACTACCAGTTTGGAGCGGGAAACGCCACCGTCACGTTTGGCTGCGAGGGCGTCAGCAACCCGAGCAAGGAGAACGCCACGGGCACGCTGAAGATGGAGCTGTGGGCGCTGGAGGCGCCGCACACGGGCGGCGGGATCAGCGGCATCCTGCTGGCCGATTACAAGCTGGACGGGCTGAACCCGGGAGGCAGCTACACCTCGGTGCGCAAAACCGTGAAGGCGGCCGCCCCCGCCCGGCGGAAGTCGTATGTGCTGTGCCTCACGCTGATGGAATACCAGGGCGGAGCGTATGTGATTTCGGACTATCGGAACTGCACGAATCCGGTGGTGCTGGGGCCGCAGGCGCTGTTCAGCCTGGCCGGGCCGTGGCGCTGGCAGAGCAGCGTGGAAGGGGGCACGGTGGAGATCGAGGTGGCGAAGATCAGCCACACTCGCACCGCTTTGACCGGCACGCTGAAGCTCGCCCTCTGGGCCACCTCCCGGCCCTACACCGGCGGCGCCATCGAAGGCTACAAGCTGGGCGAGGTGCCGAAGGCGGCGCTGAAGCCGGGCTACACCTACAACGACCTGAAGAACACCGCGAAGTACGCCGCCCCGCCGCACGGCTCCTATTACGTGAGCCTGCTGCTCTCAGAATTCGACGGCGCGGAGTACCGGATCGAGGCATATCTGGCGGCGTCGACTCCCACGACGTTTTAGGGCGGGAGCGCGCTGAGGTGAGGCGCGTTTTCTGGCGCTTGGCCGGCCATGCTCGTTGTGTGCGCTTTAGCGCCGCCTTGGGTCAGGCCTTGGGCCTGACGGTTCGAAGGGGACGATGTCCGCAGGGCGCGAAAACGAGGCCGCGCTAAAGCGGGCACAACGAGCGGGGGCTGAGCCGTGCTGAAGCAGGGCAATCACCCCGCGTGCGCGGATTCCAGGCACTGGGGAATGACGCGGCGGAAGTCGTCCATGCTCACGGGCTTGGTGAGGAAGTCGTTCATGCCGGCCTCCAGGCAGCTTTCCTTCACGCCGCTGAGGGCATGGCCGGTCATGGCGATGATGGCGGGCTGGTTCTTGAGCAGGAAGTTGCCGCGGATTTCCTTGGAGGCCTCGACGCCGCCCATGACGGGCATCTGCAAGTCCATGAAGATGATGTCGTAGGCACCGTGGCCGGCCATTTCCACGCCTTCCTGGCCGTTGTTGGCGATGTCCACGTCCTTGTAGCCGAGGCGTTGCAGGAAGAGGGTGACGATCTTGTGGTTCAGGGGCTGGTCATCCACCAGCAGGATGCGGGCGGGGTACTGGCGGGCGAAGAGATCGGCGCCGGAGCTTTTGGCGGAGGTGTTGTAGCCGCTGCGAGCAGGATCGGGCGGCGGGGGCGTGGTGGAGACGATGATGGGGCGCTGGGCGAGGGGCACCTCCGCCGGCGTCGCCGCCGGGCTGGTGGCGGGCTGGGGCGTGGCGAACACCGGATTCTGCTGCATTGGCTGGCCGTTCATACCCTGCTGCTGCGCGATGGCGGCCTGCATCGCGGCCATGGCCGGGTGCATTCCCATGGGCATGCCGGGGTAGTAGCCCTGGGGCATGGGCGGGGCGCCCGGCATCATGCCGTATTGCTGCATAAGCTGCTGCATCTGAGCCATGCCCGGAGGCATGCTCTGCTGGTAGCCTGCCGCCATGGCCGCCTGCAGGTAGGGCATCATGGCGGCGGCCGGATCCATGGTGACGGGCGGCGGCTGGGGCGCGTAGTGCGAGGGCAGCGGCATCTGGCCAAAGGCCTGCTGGGGCGGCATGGCGGCGGGGACAAAAGGAGCTTGTGGAGGAGGCGGCGGTGCCGCTGGAGCAAAGGCGGGCGCAGCAGCTTCGAACATGGCGGGCGCCTGCGGTGCGGTGGCCGGGCGCTGGCCTGCGAGCATGGGCATCGCGGTCGGCTGGTGCGCCACGGGCGTCACGGCGGGATGCGCCTGCCGGGTCTGCAACGCGCGCTCCAGGTCGGACATTACTCGCAGCAGCTCGCGGCGCTTGAGCGGCTTGGAAACGCGGATGTGCTGGCCGATTTCTGGCAGCGTGATGTTGTCCCTGGCGCGCCCGCCTTTCAGAGGGGTGAGCATGATCACGGGCACGTGGCGCTCGGCGGCCGCATCGAGCACGAGCTGGGCGCGGCGGGGATCGGCGTGGCCCAGGTCGAGGATCACGGAATTGACCAGGGAGACGGCTTCGCTGATGGCGCTGAGGGAGTTGTCCTTGGGCAGGGAGCGGGTGTGCATGTGCCAGCTCTGGCAGTAGCCGCGCAGCAGCTCGTAGAGGGTGGACTGGCCGATGACCAGGCAGGTGGACTGGCTCATGAGGGGTTGCGCCCAGTCGCGCTCCTCGTTGCGCACCAGCTCCTCCTCCGGCGCGACGCGCAGGGGGAGCTCGATGTGGAAATCCGAGCCCTTGCCCTCCTCGCTGGTGACCTTGACCTCGCCCTGCATGAGCGAGGCGAGCTTGCGGGTGATGGCCAGCCCCAGCCCGGTGCCACCGTACTTGCGGGTGGTGGAGGCGTCCGCCTGGGTGAAGGCTTCAAAGATGGTGGTGAGCTTGTCCGCCGGAATGCCGATGCCTGTGTCGCGCACGGACAGGTGCAGGTAGGGCACATCGCCGGTGGGGGCCTTGCGCCAGACCTGCCTGGCCACCATCAGGATCTCGCCCTGGGTGGTGAACTTGATGGCGTTGCCCACGAGGTTGACGAGGATCTGCTTGAGGCGCTGGAAGTCGCCCATGAAGAAGCGCGGCACGGTGGGCTCGATGTGGTAGTTGATCTCGAGGTTCTTTTCGGCTGCGCGGTAGGCGAAGACGTCGAGCGTCTCGCTGAACAGCTCCTCCAGGTCCATGGTCAGCACCTCGATCTCCATCTTGGCGGATTCCAGCTTGGAGAAATCGAGGATGTCGTTGATCAGGTGCAGCAGGGATTCGCCGCTGGAGCGGATCATGCGCACGAGCTCCTCCTGCTCCTCCGGCAGCCCGGTCTCCAGCAGCAGGCTGGTGGTGCCGATGATGCCGTTCATGGGGGTGCGGATCTCGTGGCTCATGTTGGCCAGGAAGTCGGACTTGGCGGCGGTGGCCTGCTCGGCCATCTTCTTGGCCTGCTTGGTCTCCTCGACCACGGATTCGTGCGAGTCCGCGTTGGAGTGGAGCTGGTCCATCGCCGCATTGAACTCGCGCTGCAGCACGCTGAAGTCGTCGATGCCGCGCGACGGGAGGCGGAAGGTGAAGCGGCCGTGGCGCAGCGCCTGGATGCCTTCCTGAAGGGCCAGCACGCGCTGACGGATGCGGAAGGAAAGGAAGGAGAAGCCGAGCGCGGCGGAGAGCACGCCGATGAGGGCGGCGAGCACGGGCACGGCGAGGTCGTCGGGCGAGGAGACATGGCGCCACTGGAGCATGGGCTGGCGCACGACGATGGCGCCCTCGATGCCGCCGTCTGCGGCGGCCAGGGGGGTGACGGCCACGGCCCACAGCGGTGGGCCGAAGAAGCGCACGCCGGTGCCGGCGGTGCCGTCGTCATTGGCCAGGGTGGCGCCGCCGAACACGCGCAGCAGGGCGCCCAGGCCGTCGTCCGGCCGGGCCTTGGGCATCGCCGGGTCCTCCTTGGTGTCAGAAACCAGGATGGGCTCGGACATGGTGACGCCCGGGCCGCCGCCTTCGCGCACACGGGCGATGCAGACGGTCACCGGCAGGTGCTCCAGGCAGGTGGGCGGGGTGATGGCGCGGTAGCGCATCTTGATGGCCTCCACCTCTTCCTTGCCCAGGGGCTTCTCGCCACGGATGACCTCCTTGGGCAGCGCCCGGCGCTCCATCTCCATCTGCATGGCGATGGCGAGGGCGGACATGTAGGAGGTCTGCGAGATGCGCCCGGCGAGCATGGCGCGCCAGAGGTAACCGCAGGAAACTGTGCCCACGCCCAGCACCACCGCGAGCACCCCCACGAGGAGGAACTTGGCGGCGATGGGAAAGCAGAATTTCATGCTCATGGCACACACTCGAAGGCATCTGAAGCAGGGGGGCGGAAGCCCGCCTCAACAGGCGCGCCCCTTACTCGCTGGCGCGAACAATGACGCGGCGCACCACGGTGACGAGCGCCTCCGGAGTGTAGGGCTTCGCGAGCATGTCCACAAAGCCCACGTGCTGGCAGAGCTCCGCCGCGCCGTCACCGAAGAAGCCGCTGCAGGCGACCACGGGCAGGCCGGGGTAGAGTTCGCGGATCTGCTCGAGGGCTTCGAGGCCGGACATGCCGCCCGGCATGGTGAGGTCCATCATGACAAGGTCCGGCAGCCGCCGTTCGGCGTGGGCCACGACGAGCTTTTGCAGCCCCTCCTCGGCGCTGGAGGCGCATTCGACACGGACGTTGAGCGTGCCCAGGATGGCGCGGCCCACGGTCAGCAGGGCGGGCTCGTCATCGATGAGCATGATCGCTCCGGACCGGCGGCGCAGGCCCATCGTGATCGCCGACTGGGAATGATCTTCGTAAGTGGTCATGGGTGTGAAGGGGTGGGGTTTGGCGTTCAAAGGGCGGTGTAGCTCAGGCAGCGGATTTCATCCATCGTGGTGTGGCCGCCCACGATCTGGAGCAGCCCCTCCTGGAACAGGGACAGGAAGCCGCTCTTGAAGGCGACGGCGCGCATGGCGCTCATGGGCGCACCTTCCTCGATGAGGTCGCGCAGCTCGGTGCTCACTTCGCAGAGCTCCATCAGGGCGATACGGCCGGAGTAGCCGGTGCCGTGGCATTCGTCGCAGCCCACGGCCTTGTACAGGGGTTGGGTGAGCGGCTGGGTGAGCACGCCCTGCTTGGCGAGCAGGTCCATGAACTCCTGGGTGGGGTGCTCCGGGCGCTTGCAGTAGCCGCACAGGCGGCGCACCAGGCGCTGGGCCTGGCTGAGCGCGAGGGAGTCCGCCACCAGGTATTTTTCCACGCCCATGGAGAGCAGTCGTGAAACGGCGCGCAGGGAGTCGTTGGCGTGCAGGGTGGTGAGCACGAGATGCCCGGTGAGCGAGGCGTTCACGGCGGCGTTGGCCGTTTCGCTGTCTCGTGATTCGCCGATGAGAATGATGTCCGGGTCCGCTCGCAGCAGGGCGCGCAGGCCGTGGGCGAAGTCGAGCCCGTGGGTGGGGTTGGCCTGGGTCTGGTTGATGCCCTCGATTTCGTATTCGATGGGGTCTTCGATGGTCTGGATGTTGATGTCCTCGTTGTTCACGCTGTTGAGCAGCGCGTACAGCGTGGTGGTCTTGCCGGAGCCGGTGGGGCCGGTGATGAGCACCAGGCCCTGGTCACGCGTCATGGTGCGCGTGAGAATGTCCATCGCCCGCGGGCCCAGGTTGAAGTCCGACATGCGGCGCACCCCGTCCTGCTTGTCCAGGAATCGCATGACGATCTTCTGGAACTCGCGGCGCGTGGGCACGGCGGCGACGCGCACGTCCACCCGGCGGCGGCCCACGGACATGGCGAAGCGCCCGTCCTGCGCCTCCTGGCGGCTCTGGCCCATGCCGGCGTAGTTCTTGATCAGGGCCACGAAGCGCGACAGCAGCGCCTCCGGCGCGGTGAGCAGGGTCTTCAGGTTGCCGTCGATACGGGCGCGGAAGCGGGCCAGGTTGTAGTACTTCTCGATGTGAAGATCGCTCGCCCGGCAGCGGATGGCGGTGAACAGCGCCCACTGCACCAGCTCTTCGGGCTGGTGGTTCGGGTTCGCCGGGTTCACCCGCGCCATGTCTTCGGCGGCGATGTCGATGATGTTCTCGTCGTGCGCCAGCACCAGCTTGGGCGCGTCCAGCGCCGCCGGCGTGGCGGAGAGGGTGGAGGAGGCGCGGCTGATCGCGTCGCGAATCGATCCGGGGTCCGCCAGGACCGAGACGATGCGCACCGGCTGGCTGCCCAGCGACAGCCATTCGTCTTCAAACGCGTAGCAGTCCGGCGATTCGCTCAGCAGGTACACCACGTGCTTGCCGATGTAGAGCGGGTACACGTTGTGCCGCTCCAGCAGGGGCATGGGGAAGAAAGTCTGGCGCGGCGCCTCCTTGGCGCTGTAGCACAGCGTGCGGCCGCCGTTGATGAGGAACTGCAGCACCAGGCCCAGGTTGCGCTGGATGCCGTTGAAATCCGCCACGGTGAGGACGTCCTTCTTTTCCTTCGCCACCTTGTGGAACTGGCGCAGGCGGGCCGCCTCGGCGGTGTCGTAGGGGTAGTTTTCCACCAGCCACTCGAACACGTCGTCCATGCCCATGTCGCTGAACTTCGGCGGCCGCAGCATCTCGATCGGGTTGGCGGCGGCGATCGGGTTGGCGCCAAAACGCTGCACCAGCTCCCGGCGTGTCTTCTGGTACTGCTCCGCCGTGATCAGCACGCGCATGATGAAGCAATGGGGGATGCCCCAGAAATCACCGGCGCGCGGCGAGTGGTGCGCCATCACCACCAGCGGCCCCATCATGCACACGGGCAGCCACGGATCGGACACGTGCGGCACCCGGCCCAGCAGCCGCACGGACTGCTCGGCGTCCGGCGAGCAGGTCTCGCGCACCAAGTGGATCGGGATCAGCCCGTTCTGCAAGGCCACCCCTTCCAGCGACAGGATCCCGGCGTCCCGCACCTGAATAGTCGGCGCAGTTGAATGGGTGACTTCCCCGAAGGATTCAGGGCTGGCCGCGGGCGTTGGTAGAATGTTCGTCATCGGGCGCAAGGTGTTGGGGGGCTGGCCGCTGGCTCACTTGCCGTACGGCTGCCAGGAGGACGGTTGAACCCAGGCGGCACCAATGTCGCTGCCGTCAAAAGGCACTTTCAAGCCGGTGCCGGCCTGACCGGGTGTCAGCAAAGCATATTGGCTGCCCATCCACTCCAGCCGGTAGTCATCCGGGTTGCTCGATCCCACAGGCTGGTAGTTTGGCGAGACAAATGGCGAGCCGGGCTGCGGGTTGGTTGGATTGCGCCCCTGGAGGTAGCGCAGCACCACCGTTTCATCCGCCGCCGAACCCGGGATGGGCGTGTAGAAAATTTCCTGGCCGGTCTGCGCATAATTGGCCAGGGCCGTGTTCAGCATCTCCATTTTTTGCGTCGCCGCCGTCAGCTCGCTGCCGTTGATCACTTGACCGACGGAGGTGATCACCACGGCGGCCAGGATGCCCATGATGGCGACCACCCAGACCATCTCCGTCATCGAAAAGCCGCGTGCCGTGCGGCGCGGAGGCGGCGGCACGGCAGTCTTGGTGCGAGGGTCATGTGGCCGGAGGCAGGTCATGCTGGCAGGGAGGCGTGTCAGTAATAAATCTGTGTGGAGGTGGCATCCCGAAGGACGACTTTTTGCAGGGGGTCGAGCTGGCTGGGGAAGTTCACCGAGTAGCCGCTGGGCATGTAGAGCGAGAGGGTGGCGTCCGCGAAGCTCAGGTAGGGAAGGATCAGGGTGTAGTGGCTGTTGTCATTCCCGCCCGCCCAGTCCAGCGAGGCCTGGGTGCGGCCGCGGGTCTGGATCATCGAGGCCACCGCCAGGTTGAGCGATTCGGCGCGGGAGATGGCTAGGTTGCGCTCAGCATCGCTGCGCATCTGCGACACCTGCGGGATCGCCATGAAGGTGATGATGCCGATGATGGCAACGGTGGCCAGCAACTCCACCAGGGAGAACCCGGCCTTGAGCCGGCGTGCTGCAAACAACTGTTGAAGGGCGGTCTTCATGGCGGTTCAATTGTTGACCAGATTGACTTGCGGGTAGCTCGACTGGTCCCAGTTGGGCAGTTCCAGGTGCTGGTTCGCGGTGTTCAACGCATCCGATTCGATGGCGGAGGAATTGGTGGTGGTCGTGAGAAAGTGATTGGCGGTGACATTGTCCAGATACCCTGCCACCAAGTTCAGCCGGGCCAGCGAGGTCGAGCGGGAGTTGTAATTGGCGCGGATGGATTCCTGGCTCAGGATCTGGCCTGTGCCCGGATCGCGCGTCTGGCTCGACGCCCAGGCCTGCACCGCGCTCTGCACGGCCGCCTGCTGCTGACGCGCCACCATGCGGCTGGCATCCTGGGTCGCGGTGGAAACCACACTGACCACCAGGCTTGTGAGGACGCCCATGATGGCAATGGTGAGCAACGCCTCGACCAGGCTGAAGCCCTTGCGGAGGCGCTCCGAAGAATGGAAAGGAAGTTGCATGGGAAGCAGAAAAGGGATGATCAGCGGTCCCGTTTTACGGAATGTCCGCCAGGGAGGGACTCCCTGGCGGACAGCGCTTGTCGTCTTTAGACGGGCACCGTCCTCACGCTGGAGCATCGGAACAGCAGCTCGTCAGACGAGGAGGGCATTAGAAGCCGCCTGCGTAGTTGAGCGTCAGGTTGGAGGGGTCCCAGGTAAGGTAGCCTTCCAGTTCGCCGCGCTCGGTGCTGCCAACGGCAGGAACGTTAGGAACGATGAACTGCTTGCCGCTGAACGGGCCAGTCGTGGGGGACACGCCGCCGGAAAGGCCGGTCACCGCGTCCGTCACGCTGCTGTAGCCAGTCACGGGAGCACCAGCGGCCAGAGCGGCCGAGAAGGTGGAGGCGAGGGTCTGAGCATTGCGCTTGGCGGTGGAGGTACGAGCGGCAGCATTGACGTTGCCGATGTTCGGAATGGCGATAGCGGCGATGATGCCGATGACCGCGATCACGACGAGCATTTCAACCAAGCTGAATCCTTGACGGCCGAGCTTGCGGATATTGAGCTTAACGTTTTTCATTGTGTTGTGTTTGGGCTGTGTTGTCTCTGACTGAATGGTACCAAGGGCGGCATTCATTTTGCCAGTTGTGGTAATTCTAGCCATTATGCAGTCTTGCGTCAAGATTGATTTATATTTTCCATAATCACTGATTATTTTTGTGATGGTAAGGAAAATCAAACGAACCCTTGGTTTCTGCCCCGGCTGTTTGCCGCGCGCCGCCCCAGGGAACTGGGCTCAAAGGGCTCCCCAATGGCTTTGTCGGCGAGCCTGTGCGCTTTAGCTCTGCATAAGGGATTTGTTTGAAATGGTGTGGCGGTTTTTGTCGGCCTGACCTCCGCTATCCTCCATACTCAAGTGCGGGTTCCCGCCGCGACCACGGAGCGGCGGATTGTTCCATCGCTGGTGTGGCCATGCTCGTTGTGCCTGGCTTTAGCGCCCCGCGCATGGTTGGATCCCACGAGTTGCCAGGCACGGGGCGGTGCTAAAGCACGCACAACGAGCATGGCCACACCTTGTACAGCGGTTCATGCAACTTGACTTCGGTCGCGAACACGGAGCGTGGAGATCATCCCGTGCTTCGTCGCCTGCGGCCTGACCGGGTGAAACGGGCGCGTGAAATATGGCGCCCCGGCTCTACTTCACGGCGATGTCGTACACCTGCAGCTTGCGGGTCAGCGGCTTGAGCACCTCGGCCACGGCTTTTTGATGCACGGGGTTCTTCTCGTAGCTGTCCAGGTCGGCCTGGCTGTCGAAACTCATCACCAGGCCCACGTCGAAGCTGGAATCGACCACCGGGCGGGTGCTGGGCACGGCGAGGCCGGCATCCAGGCTTTTCACTTCCTTGATCTGCGCCTTGAGAGATTTCGCGGCGGCGATGAGCTTCGCGCGATCAGCGGCGTTGCCGGGCTTCTTCAGCCAGGCCAGCACGATGTGCTCCACCTTGCCGCTTTTACCTGCCATCGGGAAAGGGCAGGAAGTGGAGCTGCAGGCGGGCAGGATCAAACCGGCGACAACAAACAACAAGCATCTGGCGTTCTTCATGGAGGTCGCTAGTCTTTCATGATCATGATTCGTTCGTCCAGTCTGTTTTCGTTGCTGCTGCTCCTGCCGGGTTTGATCCGCGCCCAGGAGAGTTTTGATCGTCTCAAGTTTGCCGCCGCGCCGAAGGCTCTGCCGGCCGGGGCCAGGACCAGCGACTGGCCTCGTTTTCTGGGGCCGGCGGACGACGCGGTGTCACCTGAGACCCACCTGCTGCACGAATGGCCGGAGGGCGGCCCGGCCAAGGTTTGGGAGGTGCGCAAGGGCGACGGCTACACGGCGCCCGTGGTCAGCGGCGATTACTGCGTGATCTTCCATGCCCTGGAAGGCAAGGAAACCATCGAGTGCCTGCAACGCGAGACGGGCCGGCGCTTCTGGAGCTTCGACTACCCGATCGGGTACAAGGACCGCTATGGCTTCACCCCCGGGCCACGAGCCAGTGCGGTGATCAGTGATGGCTGTGTGATCACGCAGGGAGTCACTTCCATGCTCAGCGCCGTAGATTTGAAGAGTGGCAAGCTGCTGTGGCAGCATGACCTCGCGACGGATTACAACGTGCCGCAGGACTTCTTTGGCCATGGCTCCAGCCCCTTGATTTTGGATGGGCGGGTGATCGTCAACGTGGGCGGCAAAGAGGCGAAGGTGGCGGAAGACGCCCCGCATCGGGAGCGCGCCAAAGGGCTTGCCGCGAAGGGGCTGAGCGTGGGGGCCTTCGATTTGAAGACCGGCAGGCTGCTCTGGCGCGTGGATGATGACTGGGGCGCGAGCTACGCCTCGCCCGTGCCTGCGGTCATTCATGGCAAAACCAAGGTGCTGGTGTTTGCGGGCGGCGAGAGCGATCCGGCGACCGGCGGCCTGATGTGCATTGATCCAGCCGACGGCACCCTCCACGACAAGTCCCCCTGGCGCGCCGCTGCCTACCTTTCCGCCACCGCCATGTCGCCGGTGGTGGCGCCGGGCAAGAACCGTGTCTTTGTCTCCACCGCCTACCCGAAGAACCACGCGCTCGGCGGCGTGATGGTGGAGTACGACGAGAGCTTCAAGGCGAAGGAGGTGTGGAAGTCCACCAAGCTGGGCATTCACTGGATGAACCCGGTGTATTGGGACGGCTACCTGTACGCCATCGATGGAGAGCGCGAGGACCAGGCGCGGCTGGTGTGCGTGAATGCCGAGGATGGCGCGGAGAAGTGGAGCCAGGTCGTTCAATGGGAGGACGCCGTCGCCGGCACCAAGCTGGGCCGCAGCGGGCCTGTCAATCTGAGCATCCTGCGCGCGGCCTTGATGCGGGTGGATGGGGCCTTTCTTTGCATGGGCGAGATCGGAGCGCTGCTCTGGCTCGATCTCAGCCCGCAGGGCTGCAAGGTGCTGCGGCGCCACCAGCTCTTCTACGCCCAGCACACCTGGAACCTGCCTGCGCTCAGCCAGGGCCTGCTCTACGTGAGCCAGAACGACCCCGAGCTCACCGACCAGACGCCGTCGCGCTTTATTTGCTACGATTTGCGCGGCAAGCAATGAATCACCGTTTTGAAGGAATAGGCGTTCTGCGAGCGTCTCTCATTGCCGGATTCAATCGTATTTTTCACATGAAACTGCTCAGCTCTCTCTCTCTGTTTCTTGCCGCCGTGACCTTGATCGTTCACGCGGAAGACAAGGCCCAACCCACAACGAAAACCCCTGCCGTGGAAACCAAGACCAGCAAAGTCGTGAAGACTGATGAAGAATGGCGCAAGGAACTGACGCCCGAGCAGTACCGCGTGACGCGCACCGCCGGCACCGAGCGCCCGTTCGGCGAGGCCTATGAGAAGTTCAACGCCGAAGGCGAGGGCACCTACTACTGCGTGTGCTGCGGCGCGGAGCTGTTCACCTCGCACGAGAAATTCCACTCCGGCTGCGGCTGGCCGTCGTTTTATGACTCCAGCAAGGCCAAGGGCGTGCAGGAACGTGTGGACGACTCCGGCGGCATGCACCGCATCGAGGTGACCTGCAAGCGCTGCGACGCGCACCTGGGCCACGTCTTCGAGGGCGAGGGCTTTAACACCCCCACCAACCGCCGCTTCTGCATCAACGCCGCCGCGCTGAAATTCGTGGGCGCCAAGGACGCCAAGCCCGAGCTCAAGGAGCTGGGCCAGGCGAAGAAGGACGCCGCCGCGATTCGCAAGGCGGACGAGGAGAAGCTGAAGTAGGCGGGTGTTTCGCCCGCTGGTCAAAGCGGTTTGTTTTGAGACGCCCTCGATCCAAGGAGCGAGGGCGTCCCGCCCAGCCCCTTGACTGCTATCGCCCTCATAGCAGGGCGCGTTGTCCCAACGCGCCGTCATTGCAGGCCGAAGGGCTTCGTTCGTCCCCTGCCTGCCTTCATTGATTCCTGTCCGCCAACGGGATTAAAAGTGCAAACCGAACAGGATTGGGTGTCCCGCCATCGTCGGCGCAGCCGAAACGCATCGACCCAGACTTGCGCATGTCTGCATAGCCCACGGTTCCTGAATGACGGCGGGACGCCGATCACTCCTTGGATCGTGGGCCGGTCGGCGAGGGCGGCGAGTACTCAGCCCGCCAAAATCGACGTATCCCAGTCCTTCCAGACCGGATCAAAACCGCGCTGCCTGAGCAGTGCGGCGATGTCGGCGGCGGAGCGGTTGTCGGAAATTTCGAACTGGCCGGTGGCCTCGTCTTCCTCGGTGTGCGCGTCCAGTTCCACGCGGCGGCCGCGCACGGTCAGGTGCAGGTCGTCGCGGCCCTGGCCGGTGTAGCCGCCAGGCTCGGTGTGGCTGCCGGCGCTCATGGTGGTGACCAGCGGCAGCAGGGCATCGCGCAGGGCGGGGGATTCGCGCGTGCTCATGACGATGCCCACCTGCGGGAAGCAGAGGCGGAAGGCGCAGATGAGCTGGACAAAGGTGCGGTCGTCCAGCACGTAGCGCGGCTTGAAGCCGCCCGCCGCCGGGCGCAGCCGGGGGAAGGCCACGGTGTAGCTGGCCTTCCAGCAGTGGGTCTGCATGTAATCGACATGCGCGCCCAGTCCCAGCGCTTCGGAACGCCAGTCGGCCAGGCCGAACAGGGCGCCCAGGCCGATGCGGCGGAAGCCGCCCGCGTAGCCGCGCTCCGGGCATTCCAGGCGCCAGTCGAAGTCGCGCTTCGGCCCCAGAGTGTGATACTCGGCATAGGCCGGGCGGTCGTAGGTTTCCTGATACACCACCAAGCCTTCCGCGCCGTTGCGGACCATGCGTTCATACTCCGGCTGCTCCATGGGGCCCACCTCGATGGCGAGCGTGGGCACCTTCTCGCGCAAGGCCTCCAGGCATTCCTCCAGGTAGCCGTTGGAGACGAACTTGGGGTGCTCGCCCGCGACCAGCAGGATGTGGCGGAAGCCCTTGGCCAGCAGGTGCTCGGCCTCCTTGATCACCTGGTCAATCGTCAGCGTGACGCGGAAAATGGGGTTGTCGCGCGAGAAGCCGCAGTAGGCGCAGTTGTTCACGCACTCGTTGCTCAGGTACAGCGGCGCGAACAGGCGCATGGCCTTGCCGAAGTTCTGGCGCGTGAGCTTAGCGGCCTCCTGCGCCATGCTCTCAAGCTGCGCCGGGGACTTGGGCTCCAGCAATTGCGCAAGCTTGTTGACCGTGGCGGAGCGCTGCGTGGGGAGTTGATTGAAGGTGTGGACGAAACTCATGGGGGTGGGGGCTTTCCTGTTTTGAGGAAACGCTAAAGATGGGCGCGAAGCGTTCTGGAGTGCGTGCGATTTATCGCCGCTTTGGTCAGGCCGTGGCGCTGTGTTGAATCGAGGGACGTCAGCGGAGCATTGTGCCTTAGGCGGAGCGTGCCGCGTGGAAATCGACACGGCGCTGGGTGCTGCCAGAGCGGCGATGAATCGCACGCATTGCCTCGCCATGCTCGCCCTTCGGGCAGCCTTCGGCTGGCTATCTCCGCTGCGCTACGGTTCCAGAACGCTTCGCGCACTGATTTGCATGCATCCGGCGGGAGGTTGAGGGCATCGACGAAACTCATGGCCGGGAAATCAATCCTTCCAAACCACCCCTGCCGGATAGAACTCGCGGCGGAAGGCGGCGCGCTGGGCGGGGTGCTGGTTGAGCAGGATGGTGTTGGGATACGAACCGAGGACGATGCAGGGACGCTCGCGTTCGATGCGGTCCAGGTGGCGCTGGTTCAGTTCGGCCACCGCGCCGCGGATGCTGGCGTCGTCGCAGTGGCCTTCGACCTCGGCGAAGAACAGGTACTCGAACGAGACCATGAGGCGCGGGTAGGGGTGGATGATGGAGAGGAAGGTGCCGTGCTTGTCGAACACGCGCAGCGCCTCGTGCAGGGTGCCGCGCTTGTTGGGCAGGTTCAGGAGCACGCAGGTCTTCTGCCAGGAGTGGTCCACGGTGCCGACGATCTGGCCGGCGGAATCCTTCACCGTGGTCATGAAGGTGCGGCCCTGGATCTGCGGCATGGGCGCATCGCCCAGCACCCAGAAGCGCGTCTTGCCATCGCGGAAGTCGGTGACCCAGTGCGGGTCGTCCCATTGCAGTCCATTCGCCCGGGCCGTTTCCAGATCGACCTCGATGAGCTTGCCCTCCGTGGCGGAGGCCGCCTCAGTGGAGGCGAGCGCGGCCACGCCGGGATTCGCAAGGGCGTCCTGCACGGCGGCGCCGGTGCTTTTGGCCTGCACAAGCTCGATGTGCGGGAAGGCCTTGCGCACGGCGGCGAGGAAGCGCGAGCACTGGCGCAGCGCGCTCTGGTGGCTGGCGATTTTGGTCACCTGGCGCAGGTCGCCGGTCTGGTGGATGAGCAGGTGGCGGATGGGCAGCAACTCTTCCCAGCACACATGCGGGCGCGTGGGCAGGTCCTGCTCGAACAGGCGCTCGATCTCGCGGATGGACTCGGTGATCAGGCTGTCGAGCGTGTTTTCCACCGCGATGATGCCGTAATCGATCTCGCCACGCGCCTTGGCGTCAATGACTTCCTGGTGCGTGTCGTACCCGCGCATCTCGCATTGCTCAGCTCCACTGGCCTTGCCGGTCAAATGCGCCGCAAACCGGGTGGCAACGGTGGAGCCATTGGTGAGCGGTGCGGGACCGAGGAAGCCGATGCGGGCGGAAGGCATGGGGAGAGAAGGAAGGGGGAAGGGCAGGGTGTTTGGGTTGGGCCATCGCCCGTCAAGGTCGGTTGGAGTCAAGCGTTTACGCGATCACCCTGGAGTGTGGTCGCGCTCTGTTGGTTTGGCAATGCATGGCTGGCGACCGTGAGATGGTGATCGCCTGAAGGCTCCCGACTAACATCAGGTTTTGTTACTCCCGGTTCCACACCGCAAAGCGCGTTCCTTTGCTTGACTCCAACTGACCCCGCCAAGGTTTTGGTATCATCATGGGTTGGTGGTTCTTCCTTCTTCCTCCTGTCTCCTTCCTTCTTCACGAAGCCGTCAGCACCGCATACGAGCGTTTGCCTTTGCGCAGCAGGATGCCTTCGTTGTGCAAAAGATCGGTGCCGGTGAGGGTGCGGGTGATCTCGCCGCAGCGCACGCCGTTCACGTACACGCCGCCGGCTTCGATGTCCTTGCGCGCCTGGCCCTTGCTGGGGCTGAGGCCGGCGGCGACCAGGGCCTCGACGATCGGCAGGCCGGCGGCGAGCTGGTCGTTGGTCACCGGAGCGCTTTGCACTTCCTCGCGCAGCACGCTGAAGGTCTCCGGGGTGATGTCCTCGACCGATCCGCCGAACAGGATGGAGGTGGCCTCCTCCGCCGCTTTGCAGGCGGCCTCGCCGTGCAGCAGCGTGGTCATCTCATGCGCCAGGGCCTTGTGGCCTTCGCGCTGGCCGGGATTGGCGTTGTGGGCCGCCTCCAGGGCGGTGATCTGCTCCTGCGGCAGCAAAGTGAAATACTTCAAGTAGCGCACCACGTCGCGGTCATCCGTGTTGATCCAGAACTGGTAGAATTTGTACACGCTGGTGCGCTTCGCATCCAGCCAGATGGTGCCGCTCTCGGTCTTGCCGAACTTGGTGCCGTCGGCCTTGGTGATCAGCGGCAGGGTGAGGCCGTAGGCTTGGCGGCCCAGCTTCTTGCGCACGAGGTCGCTGCCGGCGGTGATGTTGCCCCACTGGTCGCTGCCGCCGATTTGAAGCTGGCAGTCGAACTTGTCGGCCAGGTGGTAGAAGTCA
>CAINXC010000783.1 GCA_903854655.1 uncultured Verrucomicrobiota bacterium
GGCGGCGCAGCTTTCGGCCCGGCTCTGTTTGCCTCACGCAAGCCGGGAGCGGGATTTTCAGCGTGCGCGTGCAGGGCCGCAGCAAGGATGGCGACGCTTGTATCACGGAATGATCCGCCGCCCCGCAGACTAAAGTCTGTACTCCAGCCGCGAACACGGAGCGTGGAGACGTTCCCTTCCACCGGCCCGCTTCACTAACAAGGCAACCGCGATGTTCGGAAAGGAACAGCGGAGCCGCGCCCTCCGTCCAATCAAGCGCTCCATGGGCGCGGCTGGAGTACCGACTTCAGTCGGCCGGGGCGGCGCAGCTTTCGGCCCGGCGCTGTCTGCCTCACGAAAGCCGGGAGCGGGTTTTTCAGCGTGCGCGTGCAGGGCCGCAGGGAGGCCGAGGAGTTTTGTATCAGGGAATGATCCGCCGCCCCGCAGACTAAAGCCTGTACTCCAGCCGCGAACACGGAGCGTGGAGACGTTCCCTTCCACCGGCCCCTGCCCAATCCACCGCTCCATGGGCGCGGTCCGTTTCACTGGGGAGGCGGCGGAGGCGGCGGGGCGGGGTTCAGCTTGGCGGGGTCGGCCAGGGTGTCCTTGATCTTCTGGGTTTCGGGGATGCGGAAGCCCAGGTAGGTGCCGGCGGAGATGCCCATGAGGGCGAGGACCTGCGGCGGGAAGGTGGGCATCTGCAGCTCCGTGTACACCTTGACCCAGAAGATGAAGCCCAGCCCCAGCGTCCAGGCCAGCATCTGGAAGCGATGGATGGTGACCTCGCCGTTTTCGCTCAGCAGATCGGTGAGCCAGCGCAGGAACGGGTGGCTGAGCATGTAGCGGCGCTGGCGGCGCAGGTCCTCGCAGGTTTCGAACAGCCTCGTGGCGCGCTCCACCAGCGGGTCCGTCTCCTTGGCCGGAGCCCCGGCCGCCATGGCCTTGTCGCGCGCGGCGGCGGCGGTCTCCCATTCGTCGGTGGCCGCGTCCAGCGCGGTTTCGATCTGGTCCCGGATCTGCTTTTCGGTCCTTCCCACCCGGACCCGCATCGCCTGGTTGTACAGGGCCAGATCATCGCCGGGGGCGCCCAGGCCCTGGATGACGTGGCTGCCGAAGGCGGCGACAATGGAGATGCCCACCAGGTACAGCCCCGTGTCCGAGAAGGTGTTGTCCAGCTCCCCGGTCACCACCCACAGGAAGAAGTACGAGGTGAAGACGACGATGAACCAGAGGGCGAGCTGGGTGTGGCTCAGGCTGAGTTGAAAATGGCCGTCGGGCCGGCGCCGGCCGTCGCGCGCCCGCAGCAGGCTGGTGTTGGCCGCCAGCAGCAGCATCAGCGCCGCGACCCCGCCGAGGTAGCCGATGATGAAGCAGCCCTTCCAAAACCCGACGAAGGTGACGAAGGGCTTTTGCGCGAAGTTGATGGCGCCGGGGCTGAGCGCGGAGGAGAGCTGCAGCTCCTCGGTCTTCGACGGGTCCGGCCTGTAGGCGAGCGTGACGGTCACCGCCCCGGCGAAGCCGTTGCCCTTGGCCAGGTCGCGGAAAATCGTGTGGATCGCCTCGTTGTCCAGGTCCGGGCTGAAGATCAGCTCATCGACCCGGTCTTCCGCCACCCGGGCGGGCCCCTTGGGCACCAGTGAATCGGCGACGTTCACGGGCGTGGTGCCAGCCAGCGTGTGGCCGTTCAAATTGGGGGTGACCGACTTGCGCACACGGCTGAAGAGGGTCATGAAGGCGGCGACGGCCTTCTCCCGCTTCTCGGTCTCCTGGTCCAGGCTGGTCCTGGCATCGGCCAGGGCTTTGACCGCGTCCTGGTTCTTTTTCTCCAGGACCTGCACGGACTCCTGGACTTCGACCACGGCATCGGCGCCGGGCTTGGCATCAGCGACCGGCTTGGCTTCGGCGCCGGGCTTGGCATCGGCGCCGGGCTTGGTTTCAGCGCCGGGCTTGGCTTCGGCACCGGGCTTGGCATCAGCACCGGGCTTGGCATCAGCACCGGGCTTGGCTTCGGCGACCGGCTTGGTTTCCTTGGCAAGCCGCAGCTTTTCCGCCGCCGCTTTGGCGTCCTGCTCCGCCTTGTCGAACTTGGTCCTGGCCGCCTTCAGCACCGCCTGGCTCATGGGGTTTTCCATCTCGACGGCCTCGGCGGCGGGCTTGGCGCGCAGGGCCTCCACCCATTTCCGGGTGTTTGCCTTCACCTCGGCCGTGCCCTCCACCTCCAGCCGCCCGGCGCTGATCTGGGACAGCACCCAGCCGTCGAGATCAAACACCCGGACGACAAGGCGGTTGTGGGGATTGATGTACACCTTGTCCTTGGACGACGAAGGCGCCGCGCCCTCCGACCAGGCGCCCACCACGGCGGCGTAGTCGGTGTTCGCCGCGTTCACCTTCGCATCGAAAGGAAACACCTCGGCGGCCGGATGAGCCGAAGGGGGCAGGGCCCGCTCCGCGCTGCTTTGGAAGAAGAACTTGGGGGCGATCGTCAGGGCCAGGACCGCGATGGTCACCACGATCAGCAGCCCGAATCCCTTCTGCTCCCGGGGCGGGATCTTTTTGTTCATCGCCGCCCCGGTGGCGGCGGCAGGGGGCGGGACCACTGCGGGGGAGGCTTGCGGCCCGGCTTCCGGGGCGGCGACGGAGGGGGGATCGGCATCGTTTTGCATGAGGGAGGGAGGGAGGTGCAAAAAACTTAGACCAGAGATTGCGAGATGGCAGAATTCAGGTGTTTTTTATTGCGTGTTTTTACCACCTAGCAACTGCCTTATACTATTGAGTGATGCCGCCGGGCAAGCCTTTTGTCTGGCGGGCCTCCGGGCGATCCCGGCGGGCCCCATGAGCGCCTTGCAATCATCGCCGCAGGGAGGCAGACGAGTTTTGCGGCGCGGAATGATCCGCCGCCCCGCAGACTAAAGTCTGTACTCCAGCCGCGAACACGGAGCGTGGA
>CAINXC010000784.1 GCA_903854655.1 uncultured Verrucomicrobiota bacterium
ATTCATGCCAGGAAACGGATTCGTCTTTTGCATCGCCTAACCTTGCACTCCTCCGCCTCCTTTTGCAACATGGAGCGGAGGGGGCTCAGAAAAGTGAATTTTGTGCCGTCGGGGAGCATAAAGGGTTGCCGTTTCCCTGGTTCGTCGTCATTCTGCGAGCTGGCCTCTCACCCTGACTGATCTCACCATGAGCAATCCTTCCTTTTCCCGTCGTGACACTCTCAAATGGCTCACCGGCACCGTGGCAGCCGGCACGGCTGGCGGAGCGGCGCTTGGCACTCCGGCAGAGACTGAGACGGCGCCACCCTCGTGGTCGGTGCGCCATCCGATCCATGACCCGAATTTCATGGGCGGGAAGACGGTGTTTCCCTGGCAGAAGCTGATGACCGAGCAGGAGCTGGCGACGACCAAGGCGCTGGTGGATCTGATCCTGCCCAAGGATGACCTTGGCCCTGCGGCGAGCGAGGTGGGGGCGCATGATTTCATCAACGAATGGATCAGCGCGCCGTATGACAAAAACGTGGATGACGGCGAGGTGATCCGCGGTGGCCTGGGCTGGCTCAACACCGAGAGCTTCAAGCGCTTCGGCAAGTGCTTTGAGGAGCTGGCTGGCTCGCAGCAGGTGCAGATCGTGGATGAGATTTGCCATCCGGACAAATCGAAGCCGGAACTGAAGACCGGCGTGGTGTTTTTCAAGGCGTTCCGGCAGCTTGCGCTGAGCGGCTACTACACCCACAGCGCCACCTGGAAACACCTGGGTTACGTCGGCAACGTCAGTGTCGGTGGACCGTTCCCGGGCGTGCCTGCCGAGATCATCAAGCAGCTTGGCCTCCAGGACGTTGCCTGAGCCCCTGCACCATTGTGCTGATGGATGACGCCTTTGTGCAGCGTCATGGATAGTTCGTTTTGTCTGTTTCCCCGTCTCCCCGCCCTCTCATGACCTCCGCCTCCCGCCCTGCCTCCCGCCCTGCCTCCCGTGGTTACGTTGCCGCCCTTGTTGCCGCCTTTTTAGGCTGGCTGTTTGATGGATTCGAAATGGGGCTGTTCCCGTTGATCGGGAAACCGATGCTGACCGATCTTCTGCCCAAGGGGCAGCCGGCAGCGGATGCGGCCCTGCTGCTGGGCCAGTGGTTCACGGTGATCATCGCGATTTTCCTGGTGGGCGCCGCCACCGGTGGCGTGCTGTTCGGCTGGCTGGGCGACAAGCTGGGCCGCGTGAAAGCGATGGCGCTGGCCATTTTCACCTTTGCCATCTTCAGCGGGCTTTGCGCCTTCGTTCAGCAGGCCTGGCAGTTCGCCGCGCTGCGCTTTGTCGCCTCGCTCGGCATGGGCGGCGAGTGGGCCTTGGGGGTGGCCCTGGTCAATGAACTGTGGGCAGGACGCAATCGCGCCTGGATCGCCGGCATGATCGGCGCCGCCTCGAACGTGGGCTTCCTCCTCACCGGACTCCTCAGCTTGTGGCTGAAGGGGCACCCCGAGGCTTTGGTGCAGGCGCTCGCCAGTTGTGGCCTGGCGGCCAATTTTGCCGGCACCGCCGCCTGGCGCGTCATCGCCATCAGCGGCGCGTTGCCCGCGCTGATCAATTTCTTCATTCTGTTCGCCGTGCCGGAATCCCACAAGTGGGAGGAGGAAAAGAAGGCGGGCAAGACCTCTCATTGGGCCACCGGAGATCTGCTCGGCGTGCTGCTGGCGGGGCTGGCCGCGCTGGCCATCATCTGGTCCTGGTCGCCGCTTTGGAAGTTTGGCGACGGCATTGCCACGGTGGTTACCCTCGTGGGGCTGGTGGTGGCGATGTGGGGCTACCTGCTTCCTGTACGCAAGTACATGGGCCGGTTTGCCGCCGCCGAGACTGCTGATGCGGGCGAGCACACGCATGTGATGCGCAACCTGCTGATTGGGGCGGGCCTCGCCGCCGTCGCCCTGCTGGGCACCTGGGGCTCGGCGCAGCAGGCGGCCAAGTGGGCCTCGGGCCTGCTTCCCGCTGGAAGCAAGCTGCCGATCATTGATTACGTGGTGATCGCCACGGCGCTGGGCGCCATCCTGATCTCGCTGATCACGCCGCTGGTGGCGGACAAGCTGGGGCGCCGCGTGACCTACACCCTGCTGTGCGCGCTGAGTCTGTGCGGTGCCTATGCCTTCTTCAAGACCAATGCCCCCTTTGCGGATGAACATCTGCCCGCCTGGTTCTACATCAGCGCCTTCCTGCTGGGCGGCCTGACGGCCTCGTTCTATGGCTTCTTCCCGCTCTACTTCCCCGAGCTGTTCCCCACCAGCGTGCGCGCCACGGGACAGGGCTTCTGCTTCAACTTTGGCCGTCTCATCGCCGCCGTGGGCTCCCTGCAACTGGCGAACTTGGTGAAGTTCTTCGGCAGCAATGCCGCCAATACCACGGTCAGCGCCACGGAAGCCCAGGCGTACATGGCCCTCTCTTGCGTTTACTTCGTGGGCATGGTCCTGGTGTGGTTCGCGCCGGAAACCAAGGGACATCAGCTCAAGTAACGCTGCGCCGCCTTGCCATGGCGGACGCAGAAGCGTAGTGTGCACCCATGCAAACCCCTCCGCCATTTGTTCAGCTCCTCGAAAGGCCGGTGCCTGAACCTG
>CAINXC010000785.1 GCA_903854655.1 uncultured Verrucomicrobiota bacterium
CCGAGTGGGATGAATCATTCGCCGTCCTCAGGTCCTTCGACTTCGCACTGGGCACTTCGCACTGGGCACTTCCGACTTCTCCTTGCCAACCCCGCCGGTCCCTTCCAGGGTCGTGGCGATGAAGCACGCACTCCTCCTCTCTCTCGCGTTCACATGGGCCGCCTCAGCCCCGCTCCTCGCGGAGGGGCCGCAGGGGTACTACCGGCACCCGGCCCTGCACGGCGACACCATCGTGTTCAGCAGCGAGGGCGACCTGTGGCGTGTTTCAACCAAGGGCGGGGCGGCGGAGCGGCTGACCACGCACCCAGGGTCGGAGTCGTTTCCGGCGATCTCCCCGGACGGCAAAACACTGGCGTTCAGCGGCCAGTACGAGGGCTGGTCGGAGGTCTATACCATGCCGATGGAAGGCGGCCTGCCGGTGCGGCAGACCTTTGAATGCGGCACCGCGCGCGTGCTGGGCTGGACGCCCGATGGCAGGGTGCTCTACAGCACGGACAAGTTCTCCACCCTGCCCAACACCCAGCTCGTCACGCTCGATCCCAAGACGCACGTGCGCAAGGTGCTGCCGCTGGCGCAGGCCAGCGACGGCACGTTCGATCCGCAGACGGGCACGCTGTACTTCGTGCGCCTGCCCAAGCAGTCCAGCGCCACCAAGCGCTATCACGGCGGCTGGATCGAGAACCTGTGGCGCTACAAGCAGGGCGATGCCGAAGCAACGCCGCTGACCAATGGCGACACCGGCACCAACCGCGAGCCCATGTGGTGGCAGGGCCGCGTGTACTTCACCAGCGACCGCGACGGGGTCATGAACCTGTGGTCCATGAACGCCGGTGGCGGCGACGTGAAGCAGCACACGCACCACCAGGACATGGACGTGAAAGGCCCGTCGCTCGACGCCGGCCGCATCGCCTACCAGAAGGGCGCGGACATCCATTTGCTCGACATCGCCAGCGGCAAGGACGAGGTGCTCAAAATCACGCTCGTGTCCGATTTTGACCAGGAGCGCGAGCACTGGGTGAAAAAGCCCATGGAGTACCTCACCAGCGCGCATCTTTCCCCTGCGGGCGACAAGCTGGCGCTGACGGCGCGCGGCCAGGTTTTCATCGCCCCGGTGGAGCCCGGCCGGCTGGTGGAACTGCCGCGCAAGGCGGACGTGCGCTACCGCAGCGCAAGCTTCCTGCCCGACGGCAAAAACCTCGTCCTGCAATCCGACGAGAGCGGCGAATACGAGTTCTGGAAAGCCCCGGGCAACGGCGTGGGGGCCTCGCAGCGGGTGACCAATGATGGCAAGGTGTTCCGCTTCCCGCAGCAGGCTTCGCCCGACGGCAAATGGCTGGCCTGGAGCGACAAAAACCAGAAGTTCTGGGTCATGAACATCGACACCAAGCTCACCAAGCTGGTGGCCGAAAGCGCGGAGGAGGACGAGATCAACGATTTCTCCTGGTCTCCCGACAGCCAATGGATCGCGTACGTGGAGCAAGGGCGGAACACGTACGACCAGATCAAGCTCTACCGGGTGGCGGACGGCACGCACGCCGTGGCCACCAGCGACCGCTTCAACAGCCACAGCCCGGCCTGGTCCGGCGATGGCAAGTGGCTCTACTTCCTGAGCGAACGCGACATGCGCACGATGGTGGGCAACCCCTGGGGACCGCGCCAGCCGGAGCCCTTTTTCACGGAGACCACCAAGATCTACCAGATCGCCCTCACCAAGGGCCTGACCTCGCCCTTTAAGGCCAGGGATGAGCTGACGCCGCCGCAGCCCGTGATCAAAACCACCACACCGCCCAAGGATGACCTTGTCGAGCGCATCACCCAGGCCGTGCTCGCCAAAATGCAGAAGGGCGAGAAGAAGCCCGAGCCCGCCACGAAGCCGGCCGAGCCCCCGGCGCCGGTCAAGCCGCCGCCCGCCAATCCGGCCCGGGGCTCATCCGATGCTCCCCCGGCCCCCGCTCCCGTGCCTGCGCCGACAAAGCCCGCCGCACCAGCGCCTGCCAAAGCGGAGGCAGCAAAGCCTGCGGTGCCCGCTCCTGCCGCTTCCAAACCGGCGGCCCCCGGCATCGATCTCGACGGCCTGATGGCGCGCCTGGAGGAACTGCCCGTGCCCGCAGGCAACTACCAGCACCTCAAGGCGGGCTCCAAGTACCTCTACTGGACCAGCAGGCCCGCAGGCTACGAATCCAGGACCGTGCTCAAACACCTGGAGATCACCCCCAAGGGCAGGGCCAACACCCTGGCGGAGGACATCACCAGCTACGAGCTCTCCGGCGACGGACGCAAGCTCCTGGTGCGCAAGGGCGACAACTTCCATGTCCTTGCCGCCGACAGCGCGCCGCAGGCCGGCCTGGGCGAGCCGGTGAAGCTGGAGGGCTGGACCTTCACCGTGGCTCCCAATGAGGAATGGCGGCAGATCTTCACCGAAAGCTGGCGCATGATGCGCGACTACTTCTACGACCCGCACATGCACGGCATCGACTGGCCCGCCATGCGCGCCAAGTACCTGCCGCTGGTGGACCGCGTGACGGACCGCGCCGAATTGAACGACATCATCGCCGACATGGTGGGCGAGCTGAGCACCCTGCATCTGTTCGTGCGCTACGGCGACACCCGCCAGGTGCCGGACAAGATCGACGCCGCCACCCTGGGCGCGCGGCTGGAGCGCGACGATGCGGCGGGCGGCTGGAGGGTCGAGCATATCTACCGCACCGATCCCGATTTCCCGGCCAAACTGCCGCCCTTCTCACGGCCAGGAGCGGGTGTGCGTGAAGGCGACATCCTGACGCAGATCAACGGCCAGCCCACGCTCGCCGCCGTGCATCCCGATCAACTGCTGCGCAACCAGGCGGGGAAGCAGGTGCTGATCGAATTCAAGAGCGGCACGGCCACCCGCCAGGCCATCGTCAAGCCCCTCACCGGGCAGCAGGACGAGGAAGCGCGCTACGACGAATGGGAGTATTCCCGCCGCTTGAAAATCGAAGCCCAGGGCCACGGCCAGATCGGCTATGTGCACCTGCGCGCCATGGGCGCCGAAAACATCGCCGAATGGGCGCGCGACTTCTATCCCGTGTTCAACCGCCAGGGCCTGATCATTGACGTGCGCAACAACCACGGCGGCAACATCGACTCCTGGATCATTGAAAAGCTGCTGCGCAAGGCCTGGTCCTACATGCAGCCGCGCGTGGGCGAGCCGCACTGGAACATGCAGTACGCCTTCCGCGGCCACGTCGTGGTGGTGTGCAACCAGCGCACGGCCAGCGATGGCGAGGGGTTCAGCGAAGGCTTCCACCGCCTCGGCATCGGCAAGGTCATCGGCACCCGCACCTGGGGCGGCAACGTCTGGCTCAGCGCCGAAAAGTGGCTCGTGGACAGCGGCATGGCCACCGCCGCCGAAATCGGCAACTACGGACCTGACGGGCGCTGGCTGATCGAAGGCCACGGCGTGGACCCGGACATCGTGGTGGACAACCTGCCGCACGCCACCTTCCTCGGCGCGGACGCGCAGCTCGATGCCGCCGTGAAGCACCTGCAGGACCTCATCGCCAAGGACCCGCGCCTGGTGCCTGCAAAGCCCAAGTACCCTGTGAAAAAGTGAAAAGGGATGAACGGGAACTGATAAACCGAAGTCCGTGCTGGACTCCCCGCGCCTTTTGCGCCTAAAATGCGGGCTCTTCCAGGCATGCGCGCGTTCACCAAAGTCTTATGGATCACAGCCTTCCTGGTGGCAACCTTCTGCTGGATGGTGCTGTTTCAGCACGGCTTTACCTGGCAAGGGTTCACCACCGGGTCGCGTGAGGAATTGCGCAACATGGTTACCCGGCTGACGGGCGACGGGAAGAAATGAGCCGCCCAAGGGCGGTGCCGCCAAGCAGAGCGCACCCCCGCCACCCTCCGTACAACATCACCACCCCATCCGTATCACCGTGAACGAAGCCGATCTCGACCCAAAGCTGCTTAACCTCTGGAAAAGGGCGCTCCTCGCCTGCGAACAGTTGAACTGGGAGTATGTCATCAGCCTGTCCCTGCCCGTGGTGAAGGCCTGCCCCACCTTCCTCAACGCCCGCCTGCTGTTGCGCAGGGCGGAGGGTGAGTTCGTCAAGCAGCAGAAGAAGAGCCTCTTCGGCGGCGGCATGAACATCTCCTTCAAGAGCCAGAAAAAGGATCCGATCGAGGCCATCAACGAGCTGGAGGACAACGTCTTCCAGAAGGACCCCTTCAACGTCAAGGCCAACCAGGAGTTCTATGAGCTGGCCATGCGCGCCAATCTCCCTGAGCTGGCGGCCATCGGCCTGGAAACCATCCGCGCCGGGCATCCCACCAACACCAAGGCGGCGCACCAGCTTGCCGAGCACTACATGTCGCAGGACATGCCGGAGAAGGCGGGCGACGTGTACCGCAGCATCGTCAAGCAGGACCCGCGCGACATGGGGGCCATCAAGGGCGAGAAGGACGCCGCCGCCCGCCAGTCGATCAAGCGTGGCAACTGGGAAATGGGCTTCGACCAGTCCAAGAAGGACTCCAGCGAGGCCAGCAAGCTGGAGCTTCTCAACAAGCAGGGCATGACTCGCGAGCAGATGGACGAGGTCTATGCCCAGCTCTACGCCGATTATGAGGTGAACCCTGCCGACATGACCACGGTGAAGCGCATGGCCGACATCCTGGAGAAGATGGAGAACTTCGACCAGGCGTTGGAAATGTACCGGTATGCCCTGTCCCTGAGCCCTTCGGACGTGTCCATGCAGCGCAAGATCGAGCTGCTCAACGACAAGGTCCAGGACATGAAGATCGCCGAACTGGAGACCGAAATCGAATCCAGGCCGGATGCACCGGACATCGACGAGCGCCGCGCCCAGCTTGATGAGGTCAAGAAGGAGCGCGGCCAGAAGGCGGTGGTGGAAGCCAGGCTGCGCGTGGAGCGAAACCCCACCGACAAAGGCGCCCGCTTCGACCTGGGCCAGGCCTATTACAACGCCGGCATGTATGGCGAGGCCATCCCGGAACTGCAGCAGGCACGCCAGAACCCCAATTTGCGCACGAAGGCCCTCTACATGCTGGGCATGTGCTTCGCGAGCAAGAACATGAACGACCTGGCCGCCGGCGCCCTGGGCGATGCCGCCAAGGAAATCAGCCTGATGGACAACACCAAGAAGGACATCCTTTACTCCCTGGCCATGCTCCACGAAAAGATGGGCCGCAGGGACGACTACCTCGAAGCCCTCAAGGAAATCTACAACAACGACTACGGCTACAAGGATGTGGCCAAACGTGTGGAGGCCAGCTACGGCTGACCCGGGCACCCTGGTCCCACGGGGCGATGCCGCCGCCCCGACTTTCCCTCCAATGACGGTCCACCAGTTCATCATCGGGTTTTGCCTGCTATGGGTGTTTTTGTGCGGGCGCATGTGGTGGGCCGTTGGGCGGCAGCACGCCTGGCAGCGCCACGCCATCGCCGTTGCGGCGGGGTTTGGGGCGGCGCTGTTTTATTTGCTGGGAACGCTGATCTGGTCCGCCGTCAAACCCAAGGCGGAGCCGGTCCTGGTGCCGGGGGCCGAAACCATCCGGGTGAGCCCCAAACCGGCCAGCCAGCCCCTGCCCAAAGCATTTTTGCGATAATTAAACGTCACTGGACACTGCATTGTCAGTCCCGTAGCATCCCTTCCCCCCTTTTATGACCCGTTTCCTACGCCGTTTGTCCTTTGTCCTGGTCACCATGCTCGCAGGCAGCCTGCACGCGCAGACAACGACGACGCCCACCACGACCACTCCCACGACGACAACGCCAACAGGCACCACCACCGCCACGACGCCCAGCAACACGGGCGTGCTCATTTACAAAATGAGCTTTGGTCACATCGCGGGTTTCAACATCGACTTTTGGAAGAGCGGCTACTTGGTTGTGCCCGGCACCGGCGGCACCGGCACCGTGGTGCTCGCTGGCAGAAATGACTTCGGCACCCTGATTTACAATGAATTCGACAGCTCCGCCTGGTTCTTCCAGGCGAAGCGCAAGAGCACCAAGTATTCCGTCGTGCAGATGACCGGCGGCACCATCGGCACCACCTCGCCCCTTGTCGGCATGCAGGCCTTTGGTGAAGTCCGCGACACGATCACCATCAACAGCACCAACTTCACCCTGCGGGTGCAGGCGGCGGGCACCCTGCACGGGGTGGCCCTGGCGAGCCTGGATGAATCCCTCATCCCCGCCACCATCACGACTGCGGGCACGGCCGCAACCACCGACCCGACGACGGGTGTGACCACTCCCGCCACACAGGCCACGACTTCCCCCAATCCTGCGCGCCCCACCGATGGCACGCTAGGCTATGCGGACGTCGCCGAGATGAAGCTCACCCTCGACACGAGCAAGACCAATGACGCCAACAAGAACGGTCGCGGCGTGGCGGATGCAGTGGCGCAGAACGTCGTGGCAGGCCTCGTTTTGGAAGGCTACACCTCCTCGGCAGGTACAGGGACCGGCACAGGGACCGGCACAGGCACGGGAACGACCACCCCCACCGGCGGCACAGGCACGGGCGGCACCACCACCCCATAGTTTTAGCCCACTGTCTCCACCCAGGCGGAGGCAGGATAGCTGCCGAGCACCTTCACGGTGGTGCCCTGGCCGCGCAGCTCCTCCAGCGCTGCAATCAGGCTGGTGTCTTCGTGATGGCCGCTGACTTCCAGGAAGAATCGCGCCGCCCCGCCGGTGGCCTGCACCATGTCGCGGTTCTGAATGTGGCGCACGTTCACGCCCTGGTTCACAAAGGATTGCAGCACGTGCAGCAGGGCGCCCACCTGATCCGGGGCCTCCAGCATGAGCATGGTGTTGTCGTCACCGGTGGCCGGGCTGGCGCGGCGGCCCAGAACGATGTAGCGGGAGTGCGCGCTGCCCTCGCCTGCGGCGATCACGATCTGGGCGCAGATTTGCAGCGGTGAATCGACAAACTGGTCCAGTGTGTGGTGCACCACCCCCTCCGCCGGCTGTTCGATGGGCAGAACGCCGTAGTCGGCCTCCAAGGACGCCACACAGGAGAAGACGCCGTGGGTGTTGACCCTGGCAGTATAAGCGACGCCGTGGCCAAACTTGCTCACCGCCACCTGATGCGCCCACGAGCCGGCGGGCCCCAGGTAGGCAATCTTGAGCTGGCGTTCCAGGGCAAGCGCGGCAGACATGATCTCGCGGTAGATGGCGCGGATGGATTTCTCCGGCAGCTTGCCGTTCTGCTCCAGGTTCAGGGCCACCAGCTTGCGCAGCAGTTTTTCCTCGCGCTCGGGAGCGTAGATCTCCAGCCCGGCCGCGTGCTTGATCTGGCCTACGATGTTGACGAGATCGGCGCGCTCGTTCAGAAGCCGCAGCAGCTCACGGTCAATGACATCGATTTTGACGCGTACTTCTTCAAGATTCATGGCCGGAGGGGAGGACTTCACTGGGCGGAGGGTTCGGCGCTGGAGGGAAGTTCGAGCTGCTCCGGCCCGGCGGGCGCGGATTCGGTTTCAGGGGCGCTGGGCAGTTTCACGCGGCGCAGCTCCTGGGAATTGGGCAGGTCGTCGATGGTCTTGATGCTGAAATGCTCCAGAAAGCCCTCGGTGGTGCCATAGAGAAGGGGCTTGCCGGGGAGCTCGGCGCGGCCTTCAATCTTGA
>CAINXC010000786.1 GCA_903854655.1 uncultured Verrucomicrobiota bacterium
AGGCTCACCCGCCTGGCCTACGGCTATCGCGACATCGAGTTCCTCCACCTCAAGCTCTACTCCCTTCACGAGTCATGCTTCAAACTCTCCGGCGTTTGATTCCATGCACCAACTTCCCGGATGAACCAAAGAACATGGTTTCGCGTATTTGGTTGTCATCTTGAAACACTCTGAAGTTCGGTGCATTCTTAGAAAGTTTGCATTATTTTTGTCAACATTACATTAGCATTCCCAGCCCATGTCCTTGTGGTCGGGGCCGGGTCCAGCTTGACCAGGGCGTCTAGAGCGTTAACGCGCTGGCGGCGGTGTAGCTCTTTTCGTCGCCCTCGTCGATCTCCGACATCCCGTCCACCCCGAGAGGGATTAGGTGTTTTTGTTGCGTGAAAACGCATCGATGGCCGCGCTGTCACCCAGCGCCCAGCACCCGTTCCTCTTGAGCAAGTGAAGCCTCGGTTTCCTGTCGGGCCTCAGGTGCGGGCGCGGCTGGTTCGGCTGCTGGGGCATCGGCGGGAAGTGGCGCGGTAGGGCTGTCGCTGGGGGCCGTTTAGCCCGGAGGCGTGGCGGATTGTGGCGGCGAGGGGGCGTGCCGGGCTGGCTACAGCATGAGGGCGCGTGACGGGGATGGGCGACTTCTGGCGCGATTCCCGCCTTCATGAGGGAGGATTCTCAAGATTCGTACTGGCCTGCCTCGCCGGGACGATGATGCCAACGAAAACTGCAGCGGCTTGCTCACGGGATTGACAGGTTTAAGCCCTCAAATGTATGGTGGTTATATGGAGTATGTTTTTTCGGATCTGCTTGGCCGTTGCGAAGTCGAATTGTCTGGGGCTGATTTGAGGATCGCGTCCACCCCTCTGTTCGGATCGACTCGCACTGAGAGCCATTCCGTGGCCACGATCTGGCCTGTGCAGGGTCACTTGCCTTTGTCGGCATGGCTCCGTTTTCTCTTTGTTTTACCCGGATGTCTGGTGCTGATTGCCGCCTTAGCCCAAGGATACAACCTCTACAAGACATCCCTTGGGCTCTATATTCTGGCACTTCTTTTGGCGTTCGGAATCGTGTGTTTCGGCGCGTGGCTGGGGAGCGAGCTGCGGTTTTGCACGCTGAGGTTGCGGAACGGTCCAGCAGTGCTGCGGATCATTGGGACCCCCAAGAATCAGGCGATGATGGCAGCACTGATCGAAGGATTGAAACGGCTCTCGGCCAAGGAACCCGAGGCGAACACTGGGCATGACCAGCCCTTTTGGGTCCCGGAAGATCTTCCGCAGTGGCTCAGCGCAAGCTACACAGGCTTGGCGGAAGATCGGGCGACATCCCGGCAGTTTGCGGCCCGTGCCCCAAAATCACCGGATGCGGCTCCGGTCCTGCCCGTGCTCTTCCTGTTTTACTGGCTGGCATGTGCGGCGGCATGGATCCTCTTTGACAAGTATGTTCGTGGGCACGAGCCCGATATCGGCTCTGTGCTCGCCGGTATGTTTGCGTTTTGCATGGCCGCCTGGCTTGTGACGCTTCACGGGAAACGGCGGACGAAGTCCCAGCAGACGGCTGCAGCGGTGTCAACGGTGCAGGACTCAAGCGTGCATTTGACCCCTGAGGCGATAGTGTGCAACTACCCAAGCTACTCGATTGCCCTGCGTTGGAAGGATGCAAAGCAACTGCTCCTGGAGGAATCCGGCATTGTGGTGTTCCACTCCTGGGGAATGGTTTTCATTCCGGCCCGGGCATTCATGGATGCCAATCACCGGAACAGGTTTGTCAATGGGATCATCAGTCTTGCCCCGCATCTCAACGCGCAAATCAATTTCGCTGAGTTGACTCAGGAGCCTGCGCTTGAAAACAAGTGACTTGTCGGTCCTGGCTCAAACAGCCCGGTTACAGCATGAGGGCGCACGATGGGTGTGCGCTGCTTTGGAACGCCATATATGGGATGTCAGGCGTCGCCGCCAAAATCCAGCCACGCAAACTCCGGCGCATGGGCGCTCAAGACGCACTCGCTCAATGGCAGCCAGCGCTTGGCATGATCGAGGATGAGGGCATCGGAACTGACGAGAATGGCTTCGTTGCGTCGGGCGATGAGTTCCTGGTCGGGGTTCATGGCGAGGGTGACCTCCCAGGGCCAGGCGCGGGCGGCGGCGAGGTCGCGGAGGCGTTGGGCGAGGCGGCCGCTGTTGGAGACGGGTTGATCGAAGAACCAGGTGACGGCGGAGGGGCGCAGGGCTTGCAGGGTTTCGCCGATGGCGAGGAGCGCGGTCTGGGTTTCCTCGACGGAGCGGTAGGTGCCGTGGACGCTGGAGATGTCGCGCAGGGCACCGTCGCGGCTTTTGAAGACGAGGCCGTTGCTGAGAGCGGCTTCGATGGTGATCAAGAGGTTGAAGCCATCGATGCACACGGGCATTCCGGCGATGGCCCGAGGCCCGACCCTTGTCGCGGCGCGGGCGGCGCGCTGGGCATCGGTGCAGGTGGCGCGCAGCACCAGCTCGCGCTGGCGTTGGCGCAGTTCATGGCGGTCGCCCACCAGCTTGAGCGAAGAGGCGGCGGCATAGCCCCGGCTGAGCAGCCAGGCGAGTTCCGCCACCGCTGTCCGCAGGACCGGCATTTGGTCCGGCGCAAAGAGGGTGTGGTCCTGCGGGTGCTGGCCGCGATGGTGGCGCTGGTCTGGCATGAGGTGGGGATGGCTGGAGGGTGCCGAAATCGAAGTAGTCCGCGAGTCCCTTCGCGGTTCGGGCTTGGTCGCGGGAGAAGCCTATGTCATTGCAGTGCGCCAGCCGCGAGTGGAATCGCGGACTACGTCGCCAAATGCGCCCACTGCCTCACTCCTCGCCTGAGGCGGGCCTGAGCGCATCGCTGTCCCAGCCTTTGTCCACTTTGTCGAGGTTCGGGTCTTCTTTGAACAGGGCGTTGAGGGCGTTCACGCGGCGGCGGGCTTCGTCGATGTAGCGCTTCTCGTCGCCGGGCTTGATCTTGGCCATCTCGCGCACGCCTTCTTCATCGTGCTCGCGGAAGGTGCGGATGGCGCGGCGCGCCTCGTAGGCCCCCAGGCCGAGTCGGCGGAGGGCGTCCACCGTCATTTCCAGGGAGCTGTCGAGAGTTTCGCGGTAGATGGAATCGACGCCGCGCCGGATGAACTGATGGGCATGCAGACGACCTGCGGCGCGGACCAGCACGGGCAGGTGCGGGAAATGGCGCTTGAGGGTGTCCACGATCTCCAGGGACTTTGCTTCGTCGTCGATGGCGAGGATGAAGAGCCTGGCAGTCGCGGCCCCGGCGGCGTGCAGCAGGTCGAGACGCGAGGCGTCGCCATAGAAGACCTTCAGGCCGATCTTGCGGAAGAATTCGACCTGGTCGTGGTCCAGGTCGATCACGGTGGCGCGGATATGTTGCGCCAGCAGCACACGGCCGACGATGTGGCCGAAGCGCCCGTAGCCGGCGATGATGACGGGGTTGTCGTGCTCGTCGATGGCATCCTGCTTGCGCAGCGGGGCGTCCACTCGCAGCCGCCGCATGAGCACCTTCTCATAGAGCATGAGCAGGAGGGGCGAGAGCGCCATGGAGAGGGCGACGATGGCCGTGAGCTGCCCGGCGAAGGGCGCGGGCAGAATGTTGCGATCCACGGTGAAACCGAACAGCACAAAGCAGAACTCGCCACCCTCCGCCAGGGCCAGGGCGAACAGGGCGCGGTCGCGCAGATCGAGCTTGAACACCAGACCGAGAACGAAGAGCACCAGGGCCTTCACCAGCAGCAGCCCCAGGGTCATGCCGACGATGGTGCCCGGCTGCGCGGCGATCAGCCCGAAGTCCACGCTCGCGCCGACGGCGATGAAGAAGATGCCCAGCAGCAGTCCTTTGAAGGGCTCCAGGTCGGACTCCAGCTCATGGCGGTACTCGCTATCGGCCAGCACCACGCCGCCGAGGAAGGCACCCAGGGCGGGGCTCAGGCCCACCGTCTGCATCAGCACCGCCACGCCCACCACCAGGGCGAGGGCGGAGGCGGTGAAAATCTCGCGCAGCTTGCTGGCGGCGATGTAGCGCAGGATGGGTCGCAGCAAAAAACGGCCGCCAATCACCACCGCCGCCACCGCTCCGAGAGTCACCAAGCCCTGCTCCCAGCCGGGCAGATGAGCGAGGGGACCTGCATGGCTTTCACCCCCGGCAGCAGCTCCACCGGCCAGCAGCGGCAGCAGGGCGAGCAGAGGAATCACCGCCAGATCTTGAAACAGCAGCACCGAAAACGAGGCCTGGCCGGCCTCGCTCTTCAGCCAGCCTTTTTCCGCCAGGGTTTGAATCACAATCGCCGTCGAGGACATGGCGAAGATCATCCCTGCCGCGAGCGACTGCTGCCAGGGATGGCCCAGCGCCAGCAGGCAGGCCCCCAGCGCGAGGCCGGTGACCGCAACCTGCAGACCGCCGAGCCCGAAGATGGGCCGCCGCAGCCGCCACAGGAGGGAAGGGCGCAGCTCCAGGCCGACAATGAAGAGCATCATCACCACGCCGAACTCCGCCACGTGCATCACGTCCTTGCCTTCGCCGCCGACAAGCTTGAGAGCAAAGGGGCCGATGGCCATGCCGGCGATCAAATAGCCGAGCACCGAGCCGAAGCCGAAGCGCTTGGCCAGCGGCACGGAGATCACCGCCGCAAACAGGTAGATGAAGGCTTGCGCCAGAAAGCTCTCAAGTTGCATCAGCCTCCTCCGGGTTCAGCAGTTGCTCGATCCGTGCCCGGTAGCGCAGGGCTTCAGCCTGCATTTGCGATGGATTCAACGCCAGCACACCGGGCACGATGAAAGGGTCCAGGAACGGCATGCCGCACAGGTGCGCCGTCTGCTCAAAAGGCGCCAGGAGCTGCCGCACGGTGAAGCGGTTGTAACCCGTGGGCTCATAGGCTTCGGACGGGCCGCCGGTGGTGATGGCCTGCTGCCAGAGCTTGCCGCGCAGGGCCGTGCCCTTGTCGCCATAAGCGAAGCCATATTCGAGCACGAGGTCGAGCCACTCTTTCACCAGCGCCGGGGCGCTGTACCAGTAGAACGGGTGCTGAAGCACGATGACGTCGTGCTCCACGAGCAGGGCCTTCTCGCGGGCCACATCAATGAAGAAATCCGGGTAGGCCTCGTACAGGTCATGGAAGGTCACGCCTTCCAGGCCGCGCACGGCCTCCGCCAGCGCCCGGTTTGCGCGCGATTTGCGCGGCATGGGATGGGCGTAAAGGATCAGGACTCGGCGCGGCATGGGAGTCCGGCATCGTGTCTCTTTTTCCTTCAATGGCAACCGCTGAGGAAGCCGCTTGCGCGACAACCCGGCTTCGCCACTCTGCGCGGGTGCAAATCGCCCGCGCCAACAAACACGCCCGTCCCGACCAAGAAGCGACCGTCCTTGACGAGGGCGACCTGGCCTCGCTGCTCGAAGGCAAGGAGGATCCCATCGTCCTCATCCTCGACTGCATCCAGGATCCGCACAACCTCGGCGCCTGCCTGCGCACCGCTGATGCGGCCGGCGTGGCCGCCGTGATCATCCCCAAGGACAAGTCCGCGCCCATCTCCGAATCCGTGCGCCGCGTGTCCTGCGGCGGGGCCGACAGCGTGCCGATTGTGCGCGTGACCAATCTCGCCCGCACGATGCAGAAGCTCAAGAAGCTGGGCGTCTGGCTGGTGGGCACTGCTGATGAAGGCACGAAGTCGCTTTACGAGCAGGACTTGAAAGGCCCCATCGGCATCGTCATGGGCGGCGAAGGCGAAGGCATGCGCCGCCTGACCCAGGAGAACTGCGACTTCCTCGTGCGCATCCCCATGTTCGGCAAGGTGCCCTGCCTGAATGTCTCCGTGGCCACCGGCGTGTGCTTGTTTGAGGCCGTCCGCCAGCGGGGCGGGAAGAGCTGAAAACCGGCTGCCTCTTTCAAACAATCCGATGCGGCACAAACGGGCTGCTGCCGTGGATGATGGGCCGCGTGTCTTCCCGGATGCCCAGCCCGCAGGGTTCATCGCCGATGACCCAGACCCCAAGGGTGGCCGTGCGGCTGTTGAATAGCGCGGCGGGCGCGAGTGCCTGGAATACAAAGCCAGCGGTCCCATAAGGACCGGCCCTTTGGTCAGAAAGGCCGCCGTTGAGCATGTACTCCACATTGGCTCCCTCGCGTCCCAGCTTGGGTTTTTTGACATAGCTGGAGCCGATCCGCTCGGGTTCGTCCGTGGCGAACAAAAGATTGGGATGATCTGGAAACAGCTCCCACAGGACCGGCAGCATGCCTTTGCTGTTCCACCCCAGTTTCCACACCGGCTCAATGAACATCTGGCAACACCCCGGCAGGTGGGCAGCGAACTGCTCCGCCCACAGCCACTCCCAAGGATAGAGCTTGTACAGGCACTCAATGGGAGCGCGGGAAGCATCGACAAAGCGTGCCTTCTTGCGATGCCAGCCGATGTCCTTGAGCTGCATCACGGTAGTGCCCTTGCCCGCCTCTCGCGCCGTTTTCGCCAGGTATTTCAGTGTCAGCGCGTCCTCCCCCGCCCAGAGGCAGCCGGCAAAGTGGATGCGTGCGGCCGGCAGATCGCGCCATGCCTTGACCAGCGCCGGGTGAATGTCGTTCCACTGGCCGGATTCAGGGCACACTTCCTGATGCCACGCTCTCTGGCCGAGCGAGGCCTCGGTCAGCGACATCGGGGTGTCGGCATTGTATTCCAGCAGCTTCGGCGGCGACTGGCCGTCCCATGCTAGGTCAAACCGCCCCATCAGGGCCTTGTCGCGACGCGCCCAGGAGGTCGCGACCTGTTCGCCCATGAGCGCACTGAGTCCGAGACGGGCCCACCAGCCGTTTTGGGCGACTGCATCCAAGGCGGTTGAATACATGCCGTGCAAAAGCCTGGCCGCATTGCGCAGCGTCTCAATCTCCGCAGCGGAAAGCTCATAACAGGCGGATTCATTCCAGGAGCCCCGGCAAAGATCATTCCATGAGGCGGCACCGGCTCTGGTGAGTTTGGTGCGCCAGAACCAGCGCGGCTTGATAGCGGCTCTTTTCATCCGCCGCGATGCCATTGGCGCTGTTCTCCGATGCTGCCGAAGCCGCCGCGATCAACTTCGCGCTCGGGGCCCAGGAGACGCCACAGCCTTGGGCATGCGTACATGCTCACGACCAAAAGAACGGGAGCCAAGAAGAGCAACACCACGCCTGTCATATCGGTCAGTGCATCACAAACGGCTTTGGATTCTTCGACTTCCACCTCTCCTCGGGGCTTGGCCACAGGTGCCGGGTGGCCTCAATGAGCGGGCGGAAATTGGCCTCGGCCATTTCGATGGAGACGAGCTTCTCCGGGCGCGCAGTCATTGGCCGGTCAAACACCGGCAGGTTCAGATCCAGGCTGATCCCGCTCATGCAGCCGGATGAGCCGGACGGCGGAGTCGCCTCCGTATTTTTCGACAAGTGTTCGGAAGTCGGGATCATCCAGGCAATCCGAACAGTTCGTTGATCAAGGAGCGGGCCATCGAATGCACCAAAGGTGGGCGGCCA
>CAINXC010000787.1 GCA_903854655.1 uncultured Verrucomicrobiota bacterium
CAGTTCAACAACAACGGCACCGTGCAGCCCTCGCACTGGGAGTATAAACGGTACGGACAGAGCGGGCTGCCGGTGAGCGACATGCTGCCCCACATGGGCGATGTGGCCGACGAACTGTGCGTGATACGCTCGATGACCGCCAAGTTCAGCGAGCATGCGCAGGGCAACTTCTTCATGCACACCGGCTTCCCCTTCCTCGGCTATCCCAGCGCTGGCGCATGGACAAGCTACGGGCTGGGCTGCGAATCACGCGATCTGCCCGCCTACGTGGTGCTGCAGGCCGGTGGAGCGACCGCCCCTCATGGCGGCGTGGGCTTGTTTGGCAACGGCTTCCTGCCGGCCCAGCACCAGGCCTCCATCATCAAGGCGGATGAGGGAGAACCCCTGCGCAACATCCAGCCGCGCGAGCCCGCAGCGCTCCAACGGCAGCGACTGGATTTCATCGGTTCGATGGACCGTCAGTTCACGGAAACCATTGACGCCAATTCACAGGTGGATGCCGCGATCAAGAATTATGAAATGGCCTGGCGCATGCAGGCGGCGGTGCCTGAACTGTGCGAGATCAGCGGCGAAACCGAATTGACCAAGAAACTGTACGGTCTCGATGACCCCGAACCCAAAAAGGCCGCCTATGCCAGGCAGTGCCTGCTGGCGCGGCGCCTGGTGGAACGCGGCGTGCGCTTCATTGAGCTGAGCACCCTGGCCTACAACCTGGGCGGCGGCAACGGCCCCAACCCCTGGGATCACCACGGCGACCTCAAGAACGGCCACGGCAAGATGGGCAACCAAATCGGCCAGCCCATTGCAGCGCTGATCAAGGATCTCAAGGCGCGCGGACTGCTGGATTCGACGCTGGTCGTGTGGGCTGGAGAGTTTGGCCGAACACCCTTTGCCCAGGGTGCGAACGGACGGGACCACAATCCGTACGGATTCAGTGTCTGGATGGCCGGCGGCGGCGCGAAGCCTGGGTACGTGTACGGCGGCACAGACGATTTCGGCTACCGTGCCGTGGACCGCCCTTGCACGGTCTATGACATGTGGGCCACCGTTCTCTACCTTCTCGGCATCGACCACGACGCCCTCACGTTCCGCTTCGGTGGCCGCGACATCCGGCTGACGGATGTGCATGGCCATGTGCTGAAGGACGTGGTCGGGTAAGTGAGGCCGGATGGCTCAGTCAGCAGTCATGCCTATGTCGCCAACCAGCCAGCGGCCGGCGTTGGTTTTCTGCATCTTCAGCTCGATGCTTCCGCCCTCATAATAGATGTGGGTGTCGTCCATCAGCTTCAGCGTGGGGTTTTCGACCGCATTCTTGTCCCACACGAGCTTGGCCAGCACCTTCTCCGTGGCCACCGCCCTGGCGGCGTGGCGGTCATGGGCCTTGTAAGCTTCGAAAAAAGACATCGCCGCCTGATGACGGTTTGCAGCACCTTCCCCCTGCCCGCCGCTGCTGATCACCTCGGGCTCTTGCTTCGGCCGGGCCTCTTCCTTCGTCTCAGCCGGGGCATCCTGTTCTCCCAGGCTTTGCTTGAGACGCTTCACGCGCTCCTCTGTCAACGTGGCCAGGGTGCCCGAGTAAAGCATCGGGGCCATCGACCCGCCGCGTGCCTCATCAGCGGCAAACTTCGCCTCGGCATCTCGGTATGCAATCCAGGCGCGCTGGGATTCCTTGAGCAGCTTCGCCCCGTCGGCATCCTGGCCGGCCAGCACCTTTTTGTACACCTGGTTCAGTTCCTTGTCCGCCTTCGCAGCGTCGCGCTCCGCCTGAAAATTCATCTCCTGCTGCGACTGTGCAAACAGCGAGGTGGTGAAGACGACAAGTAAAAACGTGAGCCAGGAGCGCGAGTTCATGATGGCAGGAATTGGTGAGGTCACTCAGCTTGCATCTTCGCCTGGATTTGACCAGCGGGATTGAGTTTCGTCAGCGGCACTTTGTACACCTTGTTGTCGGTCTGCATGCGCAGCAGCACGAAATCACCCTGCAATTCCTCGAAGGTGGCCTTGATCACCTTGCCCTCCTTGCTGGTCCAGTTCATGACCTCACGCACCCGCTGGCGCGTTTGCCGTGCCATCTTGGCAGCGATGTCGATGCCTGGCAGGTTCGCGCCTTCACTGATCCATGTCCTGAGCTTCTCCACCTCTTCGGTCTTCAGCTTTGCGCCCTCGGGCGGCATCTCCTTTTTGCCATCGACGCCCAGCACGATCGGGATGAGGTCGCTTTCATCGACCTTCTTTGGAACAATGATCCGGCCCTCGCCCACGTCGTGCGACAGGCGCTCAACGTTGTCGAAAACAAAGCCGGCCTTTTCCTTCTTCTTCTGCACGCTGTGGCACTGGTAGCAGTACTTCGCGAAGATCGGCTGGATGTCCTTTTTGAAGTCAACAGTCGGAGCCGCAGGCTGCTGGGCGGACAGCAGTGCGGGAATGAGAAGCAGCAGGGCGGTCAGGTGAAAAGACATGGGAGCGGCGTGTGGCAAAGGGTTGCCCACCGCTCGGGCTGAAGCAAGCGGCAGGTGAGAGGGAGCACGGGCAGCAGTGCAACGCTCAGTGCAGCCCAAAATTAGCGCGCCAAGCTCAAATTCGCGGCAGGGAACTGGGCTGGAGTGAGGCAACTATCCCCAACCCTTCGGTGCGTGTCAGGAAAGGAGTGGTTGGCATCCGCTATCCGTGCCGGATGCGCACGTCCTTGATCGTCCCCTGCCCCAGTTGCTCATTGAGCTTCCGCAGCAGCGCCGCCTTCTCCATCATCAGCGCGTGGTGGACGCTGGGCTGGGCGCAACGCACCTGGAGGATGCCACGGCTAAAGCCGTCCGGAATCGTGTTCTTGGCAATGAAATCACCAGCCACCTTGCGCCAGGCGGCCAGCACGTCCTCAAGCATCAGCCGGTCGTTCAGCCCGGCGGCTTTCATTACCTTGGCCAGCACATCGCCCACCGATTTCACCGGCAGATCCACAAGCGGTCCATCCGGCAGTCCACGCCACTGCGTCACCAGCCAGTGGCGGTGGCGTTGCGCGGCCGTTGTTTTACGTGGGTCCGACATGAAGCGTGACCACTGATCGCTCAAAGTCAGCTCTCTGAAAGCTATTTCAGAGCGCCTCCGCACTACGATCTTTGAATGGCTTCCCGCAAAGCAATGATCGCCTCATGCAGACTGGGTTGCAGGCTGGCAGGCGTGGCTGCCGATTCGAGCGCAGCCCCGAGCCCGCTGCCCAGGCTTTGCCGGACGCCACTGCCAATCTCCGCCCATCCGGCAGTCGCCGCATCCATCATGGGTTCCACGGCGCCCAGGTAACGCACCGGCTGTTGGAAAGCTGGCCGGGTCGTCGATTCGTCGTCATAGGCAGCGGTCGTGGTCAGGTACTGAAGGTAACCGGCACCAAAAGCCAGCCCGGTGGAACGGGGCTTGATCATCACCGATTCAAGCGATTCAGCGGTCGAGTTTCTCATTTTGGTTTTCATAATTGATTCGTTTTATTGTTGTTGAACTGGTTTCAGCCTTTGTTTTTGATTCGTTAATGAGGTGAGCTTTATAAAAGAGTCTCAAAAATGAGATATTAGAGCCCAAAAGGATGGCGCATGATGAATCCGTCCATCGAACGGGCGGAGGGGCGCCAGCGGGGGCCCTGACCTTCGCTACCGCCCGAGGTGTCAAAACGCAGGCCGCAAACCGACATGAAGACGTGCTCACCGGGCTTCACGTAGATTGTGATGAACCGACCAGGACCAGCCTGGCCAACGCCGGCGAACTCGCGGGAAGACAAAGGGCGGTTAAGCAGGCCGCTCTTGATCAGCGTGTACGAAACCGAGCCTGAGCAGTCGTAGGCGTAATCGTTCACGTTGCGATGACCGCCACCGCGAACGTATGGCTTGTTCTGGAGGGAGTTGCCGGCTGCCACGGCGTATTGCACAGCAGCAGGCAGGTGGGTGGGGGCCGAGGCGAAGGTGCCGTTGAAGCTCAGGTAGTTGCTCACTGCGGCCGGCATCGGCTGGGGCATCACCCGCTGGACCTGCTGGCTGGGATAAGCGTAGGCGACCGCTTGAGCCTGGGGATAAGCATAGGCAGCCGGAGCGCGATAGCTAACGGGGTAGTAGGCGGTCTGAGCCTTGGCGCTTGGAGCGACCATCATCAGAGCAACTGAAGCCGTGATCAGGAGGATCTTCGCGGCGACGAACTTGAAGGAGCCCAGAGTCGTTGTTGTGATCGTTTTCATATTTGCTGTGGTAATTATGACCTCAATTATAAAAACCACAACTCACTTTTGTTATAATTATAGATAATTATTCTTTTTGCGCCTCTCGCCACCACGCTTCGCTCAACTTTGGAGCCCGCTCCGCATCCCACCCATGCCCGGCAATCCCTTGATTTCGCTTGGATCGGAGCCCATTCGAGGCCCTGTTCACCCCCGGTTTTCTCACCTTGAGAAAATAGCGCGCTCACCTTCGATTCTGAGTGCCAGTCCCCAATCTCAATGCACTCGGGGTCTCAAAATCACTGTTTTCGCCTATTATTTTTGAGAATGCCGTGTTCAAAAACCACAAGCCAGCCACCTGATCCTCCTTTTTGAGACAGCCGAGTGACGCGCTGGTATCTCCAAACACAGAGCCCTCGGATTGATTGGTCACCCGCAGCTCGTACAGAGAGCGATGACTTTCCCACGTTCCCTCCTTCTGGCATTGCTCCTGACCTCCAGCCATGTGTGCGCCCAAACGCTGCCCCGCCTGCAAGAGACTTGGGAAACCGGCTACACCAAGGAGGACGCCACAGGCCAGCAGGTTCTAGGCTACTGGCAATTCGACGGCGACACGGCCCTGAAGGACCGCTCCGGCAAAGGCAACGACCTCACCCTCCACGGGGCGGCGATAGTGAACCGGGGCAAATTCGGTGGAGCCCTTGAGTCATCTCCAGGCTTTCCGGCCCAGGATAAGGATCATAGTGCGCACACCGCAAGCAATCCCAAGCTTTCGCCCAAAGGGGCCTTCACGATGGAAATGTGGATCAGCACCAAGCCGGAGTTCGAGCCGGGCTTGCGCGCCTTTCTTCTGGACAAGAAGTACGTCGATCACACCGACTACCAGTGGACACTGAGCGAAGCCGACAAAGCCGGCCTGCGGAGGATGACGGTGAATTTGGGCTTCGGCACCCAGTCAAAGTCCTTTCACTCGCAGCCAGTCAAACTGGAGGCGGGCGCCTGGCACCATGTCGCCTTCACCTACGATGGCGCTGGGGAGGGGCGATTTTACCAGGACGGCCAGGCGGCGGGGGTGATGCAGCACCCCGGATTCGGCGGCGTCTCTGCTGGCGCCAAGCCGTTGAGCATTGGTGACCGCCTGGGAAGCAATTACGGCGGTTTCCCCGGCTACATCGACGAGGTGCGCATCTGTGAAGGGGTCTTGAGCTTCGAGCAGGTGACCATGCGCATCGTGAGCAATCGTAGCGTCTGGCGCCGCATGGAGACGGCCAAGCCCGTCGAAGTGATTGTGACCAACCTGCGTCGCGTGCCGATGTCCGATGCCAGCATCCACATCAGTTTCGACAGCAGGGATGAGGTGACAGGGATCAAGGCTCTTGCCCCGGGCAAGGACTTCACCGTCAAATTTCTGATCGACACCGCCCTCAAGCCTGAGCACTACACCCTGAGGACGCGTCTAGAAACCGGCGATGGCTACACCACCACGCAAAGCGTTGATTGTCAAATCGTGCCCCGCCCACTGCCAGGCCAGATGCCTGTGATCATGTGGGGCGCGGGTTCAGACGAGATCGCCCGGCTGAAGGATATCGGATTCACCCATTACATCGGCATTCCTGCGGAAACCTCAGACATCTGGACCCAAGGCAAGGTGGTGCCGCCGGGCAAACCGGAAGTCATCGAAGCCACCCGCAGGGCGCTCGACGAATCACTTGCCAACGGCCTGGGGGTGATCGCAGGCCTTTCTCCTGGCAACCTGTTGGAGAAGAATCCCAAGTACCAACGGGTGGACCGGAAAGGCACGCCGTACGTGCGAACAGACATCTGTGCTTCAATGCCCGAGTTCGCTCCCTATTTTGAGAACGTGGGCCGCAGCGTGGCCAAGGCTTATGGTGATCATCCAGCCTTTGCCGCAGCGCTTATCGACAGCGAAGTGCGCGACGGCTCGCAGCCCTCCTTCAATGCGGTGGACGTGGAGAACTACCGCAAGTTCGCAGGCACGGACATCCCGGCGGAAGTTGTCCAGCGCTCCGGAGTGATGTGGGACAAGCTGAAGGACTTTCCCAAGGATCACGTCATCGCCGACGATGATCCCATCTTGAAGTACTACCGCTGGTTCTGGACGGTGGGCGACGGTTGGAACGCCCTGCATTCGGCGCTGAACAAAGGCATCAAAAGCACCGGACGCCGCGATCTGTGGACGTGGTTTGACCCCGCCGTGAGGCAGCCGGGCATCAGCGGTTCGGGCGGCTCGGTGGATGTGCTCTCGCACTGGACCTATACCTACCCCGCCCCCCTGAGCATCGGCCTGTGCGCCGATCAACTGTTCGCGATGAGCGCGGCCAGCGGCCGCAACCAGCAGGTGATGAAGATGACGCAGCTCATCTGGTATCGCTCTCAAACCGCCCCCTTGAAGGCGGGTGCCGCAGGTGGTGTTGTTCCATGGGAAGACCATGATCCCGAGGCCGCTTACATCACCATCGCCCCGATGCACCTGCGCGAGGCCTTCTGGACCAAGATCGC
>CAINXC010000788.1 GCA_903854655.1 uncultured Verrucomicrobiota bacterium
AAACCTCGCGAACCTCCCTGTGCCGCTGCACGCGCACGCTGAATCGCCGCCGCCGCCGTGGGATCACCAGCGCCGGGACGAAAGCTGCGCCGCCCCGGCAGACTAAAGTCTGTAATCCAACCGCGAACATGGAGCGATGGATTGGACAAGGCTGGCGGCTCCGCATTTCGTTCCCGAGCCTCACGCCTGCGCCTGCTGGGCGGGCTTCAGGGCCGCTGCGCTGGCGGGCAGGGCGCGCCATTGCAGGAGGAGGCCGGCAAGGCCGTGGGCGATGGAGACGGCGAGGACCAGCCAGGCGAAGGCGACCTGGGTGGAGGCGTCGTCGCCGTGGTGCAGGAGGCCGACGGCGATCTGCTCGCGCAGGCCGATGCCGCCGATGCTGACGGGCAGGAGCATGGCGAGGTTTAACAGGCAGGTGTAGAGCGCCATGTGCCACCAGGTTTCGCCGCCGCCGACGGCGATGAGCGCGGTCCAGTAGAAGGTGATGTTCACGGCGTGGATCAGGGCGCTGAGGGCGAGCACGACGAACCAGGCGCGGTGGTTGAGGTCGTCGGCGAGGGCTTGCAGCGGGGCGAAGGGCAGGCGTTGCAGCACGGCCCGGGCGATCCAGGGCAGCGCCAGCAGGGCGAGCGCGCCGAGGGCGGTGACGCTCATAATGAGGGAGGGGGAGAGGCGGAAGAGATCGGGCCGGGCGAGGCAGGAGAGCAGGCCGAAGACGAGCAGCGAGCCGAGCCCGGCGACACGGTCGAGGACGATGGAGGCGGGCAGGGCGGCGCCACAACGTGTCTCATGGTGTCCGGCCATGATGACGCCCTTCGCCACGTCGGCGGAGAGCGCGCCGGGCAGGATCAGGCTGTAGAGCTGGGCCACCCAGGTGAAGCGCAGGCAGTGGCGCAGCGCCAGCCGCCCGAGCGAGGCGACCTGCCAGCGCCAGGCGGAGAGCGCGAGGGAGAGCCCCAGCAGAAGGATGGTGGCGAGCGTGGGCGGCCATTGCAGGTGGGCGAAGTGGCGCGCGGCATAGGCGAAGGAGACCTTGCGCGTGAGCAGGGCCACCAGGGCGGCGGAGAGCAGCACCTTGAGGGCGAAGGCGAGAACTTTTCGCGTGGTGGTGCTCATGGCTTCGGTTCACCGGCGAAGCCGGCGAGCTCGCGAATGAGGAAGGGCGGGCGGCGGCGCGTCTCGTCAAAGGTGCGCCACAGGTATTCGGCGACGATGCCGAGCATGAGAAGCTGCACGCCGGAGAGGAAGACGACGATGGTGACGAGCGAGGCCCAGCCCTGCACGGGAGTGAGGCCGAGCAGGGCGCGCACCATGACGAAGAGGCCGTACAGGAAGCCCAGGAAGGACAGGCCGAAGCCGAGGTAGGTGACCAGCCGGATGGGGAAGAAGGAGAAGGAGACGAAGCTGTCCACCACCAGCTTGATCTTCTTGCCCAGGGTCCAGCGCGACTTGCCGCGCTTGCGCGCCTGGCGGTGGTAGGGCACGAAGACCTGGGGGAAGCCGGCCCAGAGGATGAGGCCGAAGATGGAGGTGTTTTTCTCGCGCATCTCGACCACGGCCTCGATCACCTTGCGGTCGATCATGCACAAATCCAGGCCGGTGCGCGGCATGTTGCGCAGGGCGAAGCGCTGCATCAGGGTGGAATACACCAGGGAGAACAGGCGGGCGCTGAAGGGGTCGTCGCGCTGCTCGCGCGTGCCCCAGACGACGAAGGCGCCCTCGCGCCACTTTTGCAGCATGGTGAGCAGCATCGCGGGCGGGTCCTGGAGATCGGCGGCGAGGTAGGCGGCGACGTCGCCGCTGCATTTTTCGAAGCCCGCGAGCAGCGCCGCGTGGCTGCCGAAGTTGCGCGAGAAGCGGATCACGCGCAGGCGCGGGTCGGCGGCGGCGAGGCGGCCCAGGACGTCGAAGGTGCCGTCGCGCGAGCCGTCGTCCACGAAGAGCATCTCCAGCTCCACCTCCGTCTGGCCGGCGAAGGCCTCGTCCACCGCCTTCACCAGGTGGGGCACGTTCTCCTCTTCGTTCAGGACGGGGATGATGAGGCTCAGCTTCATGGGTGGACGCATGCGGGGTTGCCAAAGGCGGTGACGCCGGGGGGGATGTCCTTGACCACCACCGCGCCCATGCCGATGAGGGCGCCGGCGCCGATGCTGAGGCCCTCGCGGATGGAGCTGTTCGCGCCGAGATAGACGTTGTCCTCGATCACGCAGCCGCCGCTGACGCAGGCCGCCGAGGCGAGCACGCCGTAGCCGCCGATAACCGAATCGTGAGACACCAGGGTACGTTGCAGCATCATGCAGTGCGGGCCCACGCGGGCGCGGGCGCCGACGCAGGCGTGGGCGAGCAGGACGCTGCCGTGGCCGATCTGCGCGTGGCGCGAGACGAAGGCGGCGGGGTGAATGACGGTGGCCCAGCGCTTCTCCGGCAGGCCGGTGGCGGCGATGAGGGCGCCCTTGGCGCGGAAGGAGCGGGTGCTGCCGATGCCGTTGACGAACAGGGCGTTGGGGAAATCCGCCGCCGCGGCGATGCGGCCCAGCACGGGGTAGCCGCCCACCATCCGGCCCTGCGCCGCATCCGCATCATCCAGGTAGCCGAGCACGCGCACGTCCGCGCCGGCCTGGGCCATGGCCTCGACGGCTTCGGCAATGTCGATGCAGTTGCCGTTGATGCCGAGGATGATGATGGGTTTGCCGCTCATGGCGTTGTTAGTCGAAGGCCTTGCGCACCGCCGCCGCCACGCGCTGCACCTGCTCGTCGCTGAGCTCGGCGTACATGGGCAGGGACAGGCAGCGCTCGCTCAGGCGCTCGGTGTGCGGGAAATCGCCCTGCTTGTGGCCCAGGTCCGCGCAGGCCTTTTGCAAATGCAGGGGCATGGGGTAGTGCAGGCCGCTGTCGATGTTCGCGTCCGTCAATGACTGGCGGATGGCGTCGCGGCGGTCGCTTTCGATCACGTAGCAGTGCCACACGCTCTGCGAGTCCTCGAACTTCGTGGGCAGGGTGAGCGGCAGGTCCGCGAGCAGCTCGTGGTAGCGCATGGCGCGGAAGGCGCGGGCGATGTTCCAGCGCTCCAGGTGCTTCAGTTTCAGGCTCAGCATGGCGGCCTGCAGGGTGTCCATGCGGTAGTTGTATCCCACCTCATCATGATAGTAGCGCTCGCCCTGGGCGTGGTTGCGCAGGCGGCGCGAGCGCATGGCGTAGGTCTCGCTGTTGGTCACCAGCCCGCCGCCCTCGCCCAGGCCGCCGAGGTTCTTGCCGGGGTAGAAGCTGAAGGCGGCCATGCAGCCGTGCGCGCCGGCGCGTTTGCCTTCGTAAGTGGCGCCATGGGCCTGGCAGGCGTCCTCGATCACGGGGATGTCGTGGCGCCGGGCGATCTCCAGGATCGGCTTCATGTCCGCCATCTGGCCGTAGAGATGCACGGGGATGATGGCCTTGGTGCGCGGGGTGATGGCCTTCTCCAGCAGTGCCGGGTCCATGGTGCGGCGGGCGGGGTCGATGTCCACAAACACCGGCTTCGCGCCCACGTAATACACCGCCCAGGCGGTGGCGATGAAGGTCATGGGCACGGTGATGACCTCGTCGCCGGGGCCGATGTCGAGGCAGCGCAGGGCCAGGTGCAGGGCGCTGGTGCCGGTGTTCACGGTCACGCAGTGGTCCACGCCGCACATCCTGGCGAACTCCTCCTCGAAGGTCACCGTGGCGGGGCCCTGGGCGTAGGCGGTGGACTCGGCGATCTTGTCGAACATGGCGCAGGCCTCGTCACGGATGGCGTGATACTGGGCGCGCAGGTCCAGCAGCGGGATGCGCTCGGGCAGGGCCTTGGGCGCGGGCTTCTTGGCGTGTTTGAGGATGATCATGGCGGTCAGGCGTTGAGGGCTTGGTGAAGGCTGGAGATGACGAGGTCCTGCTCGGCATCGGTCATCTGCGGGTAGAGCGGGAGCATGACGCCCGTGTCCTGGGCCTGCTCGGAATGGGGCATGGGGCGTGCGGGGGGAAGATCGGCGCAGGCGGCCTCGCGGTGCGAGCACATCACGCCGCGCCGGGTGGAGACGCCGGCCTCCAGCATCTTCTGCATGAAGGCGGCCTGGTCGCAGCCCTGCGGCAGGCGCACGCAGTAGCTCTGCCAGTTGCTGCGCGCCCAGGCGGGCTGGTGCGGCGGGGTCACGCCGCTCAATGATGCAGTGTAGCGCGCGGCGATTTCGCGGCGGCGCTCAAGGATGCCGGGCAGGCGCTTCAACTGCTCGCGGCCCATGGCGCCCTGCGGATCGGTCATGCGGTAGTTGAAGCCCACCACGGGATAGCTTTCGAAGATGACCTTGCTGGACTGGTGGCGCGCCTTGTCCGAAACGCTCATGCCGTGCTGGCGCAGCAGGCGGAAGGTGGCGTCCCACTCTGTATTAGCGGTGGTGATCATGCCGCCGTCGCCGGTGGTGATGACCTTGCGCGGGTGCAGGGAGAAGCAGGCGATGTCGGCATGGGGGCGGCCGATGCGCTGCCATTCGCCCTGCCATTGAATCTCGCTGCCGATGGCGCAGGCGGCGTCTTCAATCACGCGCAGGTTGTGCTTCTTGGCGACGGGCAGGATCGCGGCGAGATCGCAGGGCATGCCGAGCTGATGCACGCAGAGGATGGCCTTGGTGCGCGGCGTCACCGCCTGCTCGATCAGTTGCGGGTCGATGTTGAAGGTGGCGGGCTCGATGTCCACAAACACCGGCAGCGCGCCGCAGTAGCGCACGGCGTTGGCGGTGGCGATGAAGGAGTGGCTGACGGTGATGACCTCGTCGTCGCGGCCCACGCCCAGCGCCAGCAGGGCGAGGTGCAGGGCGGTGGTGCAGCTTGAGACGGCGCAGGCATGGGGGGCGCCGGTCATGGCCGCCCATTCGTGCTCGAAGGCCTCGACCTCCGGCCCCTGGGTGACCCAGCCGGAAAGGATGGCGCGGCGCGCGGCGGCGGCCTCCTCCTCGCCTAACAAGGGCCTGGCGACCGGGATCATGCTCACGCCTTCACCTCCCAGTTCTTGACGATCTCGTGGGCGAGCAGCTCCTCGGGCGATTTGCCCTGGGCCTGGTACCAGGCAAGCAGCCTTGCCAGGCCCTCGCGCAGCGTCACCTGCGGCGCGAAGCCAATCAGCGCCCGCGCCTTCGTGGTGTCGGAATAAAGCCGCAGCACGTCGCCGGGGCGGTCCTGCTCGTGAATCACCTGCGCATCGGTCTTGCCGGTGACGGCGCGCACTTCATCCGCCAGGTCCCTGACCCTGATTTCGAAGCCGCTGCCGATGTTGATGGTGTCGCCGATGGCCGCCTGCGCGAGCCCGGCTTCAATGATGCCGCGCGCGGTGTCGCTCACGAAGGTGAAGTCACGCGTCTGCGTGCCGTCGCCGAAGATCACCATGGGTTTGCCCGCCAGGGTGCGCAGCAGGAACTTGGGGATCACCTCGCCGCTGTCGCCTTCGTGATGGCAGCGCGGGCCGTAGGTGTTGAAGGGGCGGATCACCACCGTGGGCAGGCCGTAGGTGCGGTGGTAGGCGCGGGTGTAGGCCTCGCCCGCGAGCTTGGCCGCGCCGTACACGGTCATGGGGAAGGTGGGGTGCGTCTCCGGCTGCGGCACCTGCATGGCGGTGCCATAGACCTCGGAGCTGGAGACATAGACGAAGCGCTCCACGCCCTTCTCATGCGCCATCTTCAGCAGGTGCAGGGTGGCCTCGGCGTTGACGGCGTGGTTCTCCAGCGGCGAGTGAATGCTGTGCCGCACCCCGAGGCAGGCGAGGTGGAAGATGATGTCCGCCTCGCGCACCAGCGCCTGCATGGCGGGGTAGTCGCGGATGTCGGTGACGCGCAGCACGCAGGCATCGCCGAGGATTTCGGCGACGTTCTCGCGCTTGCCGTTGGCGAGGTTGTCCACGATGACAACCTTGGCGCCTGCGGCCAGCAACTGGCGGGACAGCTCGGAGCCGATGAAACCGGCGCCGCCGGTGACGAGGATGGATTTGCCGTGAAGGTTCATGCGCGCTTGATGTCGATGGGTGCGCCGCGTTGGGCGAGGGACTGGTTGGCGGCCTCGAGGATGCGCACCACGCGCAGGCCGGCGTGGCCGTCGGTGATGGGCGTGAGGTTCTGCTGCACGCAGTCAACGAAGTGCGTGGATTCCAGGCGCAGCGCCTCGCCGGGCGGCAGGTGCGGCGCCCACATGTCGCCCATGCGGTAGTCGATCTTGGCGCGGTTCTGCGCCTCGGGGCTGGCGTCGAGCATGCTCGCGCCGCGGTCGTAAATTTTGATCTTCTCGCTGGGCTCCAGGTCGTCGTACACCAGCATCTGGCGGTCGCCGCCGATGATGGTGCGGCGGATTTTGACGGGCGAGAGCCAGTTCAGGTGGAAGTGGGCGATGAGCTTGCTTTCGAAGTAGCAGGTGAGGTAGGCCACATCCTCCGGCTGCCCGCCGAAGTGCGACATGCCGGTGGCGGAGACGGCGCAGGGCTCCTGGCCCAGGGCGAAATCCATGATCGCGAGGTCGTGCACGGCGAGGTCCCACAGCACGTTCACATCGCGCTGGAAAAGGCCCAGGTTGATGCGCACCGAGTCATAGTACAGCAGCTCGCCGAGCTGGCCGGTGCTCACCATGTCGCGGATCTTCCGCACCGCGCCGGTGTAGGCGAAGGTGTGGTCCACCATCAGCGTGAGGTGGTTTTTCGCGGCCAGGGCGATGAGCTCCTCCGCTTCCGCGACGGTGGCGGTCATGGGCTTTTCCACCAGCACGTGCTTGCCGGCCTGCAGCGCCTGCCTGGCCAGGGCGAAATGGGCGAACACGGGGGTGGCGATGGCCACCGCGTCCACGTCGGAGCGCGCCAGCAGGGCCGCGTAGTCCGTGGTCATGTCCACGGCGGGGTACTGGGCGGCCAGCGGCTTGAGGCGCTCGGCGTTCAAATCGCACACGGCGACGAGGCGCGCGCCGGGGGTGGCGGCGAAGTTGCGGATCAGGTTCGGCCCCCAGTAACCGCAGCCGATCACGGCGATATTGACCAGTCGCGGGCCGACCGAGAGCGGGGAGCCAAAGGAGGTTTCGTTGCGAATTGACATGTTTTCTATAATTATCTGGAAATAATATAGAAGTAAACTTACTTTTAACTTTTCTTTGAAATCAGCGACTCCCATCTGTCATCCCTTCCCGCCTCCTGGCCTCCATGCTTCACGTCTCCTCCATTGACCCCGCTTTTCTGCCGTGTTTTCTCGCCGCCATCGCCCTGGGAGCGCTCGCCTGGGGCCTGGGCTGGGCGCTGATTCCTGGCGGCGGGGCAGGGGAGGAGCCGCTCACCACGGCCGCCGCGCGTCTGGTCAGCGGCCTGCTGTTCATCTCCGGGGTGGCGGCGACGCTGTGCCTGCGGCGCTTCTGTTTTGTCACCGCCCTGCTGGTGCTGCAGGCGGGTTTTGCGATCTGGGCCTGGAGAACGCGCCCGCCTGCGGCCCAAACCGCGCCCAGGGGGCTGCCTTCTTTGGTCCTGGCAATGGCCGCCGTGGCGCTGGGCTGCGCCGCCTTTGAGTGGTGGAACATGGGCTGGGTGACAGGCAATGACGGCGCGGTGCGCGGGCTGCACAGCGACCTGGGCTACTTCGCACAACTGGCGAAGGGCCTGCCGGAGGCGCGCGCGGCCTCGCTGTGGGCGGCGGTGCTGGGGCCGGAGGCGACGACCGGCAGCGCCACGCGCGACGTGTGGTACCACTGGGGCCCCATCTGGCTGTCCCTGGCGGTCACTTCCGCCACCGGCATTCCCGCCATTGTCGCCCTGCTGCAAGTCTCGGCCATGGTGCTGGATTTTGTGCTGGTGATCGCCGCCGGGGCCATCGTGGGCAAACTCACCGGCTGGGCCGCCGGGCGCAGCCTGCTGGTGGGCGCGGCCTCGCTGGTGGCGGTGCAGTTGATGCGGCTGTTTGGCGTGCAGTGGCTGGGGGACTGGCTGCCCTTCGGCATCGTGCAGCACACGCGCATGAGCCTGGCCTACTGCTTCAGCTACAAGTTCGAGGGCGCGGTGGTGCTTGCGGCCATGGCGGCCTGGCAGAGCAAACGCATGCCGCTGGCGGTGTTTCTGCTGTTCTGCGCCAGCGTGAGCGCCCCGCACAACGTGGCGATGGGCGGGGTGACGGCCGGGGTGATGGGCGGCCTGGGCCTGCTGCTGCGCCAGCCGCGTCTTTGGAAAACGGCGGGCGTGATCATCGCCACCCTGCTCAGCGCCTGGGCGATGCTGCACTTCGGCTTCGGCGTGGACCTGCCCAAGGCCGGGGACCAGGCCCTGCTGGTGCTGGACTTCAACACCCTGCGCCTGGGCCTGCGGGCGGGGGTGATCGACTCGCTGGTGGCGCTGCTGCTCGGCGCGCTTTCGCTTCCTGGCATCGTCTTTCTCATTCGGGGCAAGGACCCGCTGGCGAGCGAGGAATCGCGCCTGCTGGGCTGGCTGGCGCTGAGCGGCGTGGCCGGGGGCTACATCGCCTTCCATCTGCTGAGCACGGTCACGGACCGCTTCCACTTCACCCTGCTCACGCATTCGATTTTGGTGATGCCCGCCGGGGTCTGGGGCCTGGCGCGCATGGCCTCGGTTTACAAAGGGCTGGCGCGCGGCGCCTGCATCGCCCTGATCGTCCTGGGCACCGGCATGGGCGCGGCGGATTTGCAATGGTTCCGCCAGCACGAGAACCCGCAGCCCTGGAAGGCGGCGGACCTGAAGGCGGTGCAGAAGGTGCTGGCGGGCCGCCCCTTCGGCTACGTCTCGACCTCGGACCGCCCCTGGTGGATCTCCAAGCAGGGCAGCCTGGCTTCCATGCTGGACTCGCGCTGCGTGCGCATCGACGAGATCCCCGGCATCGACCGCACCAGCAGCCAGTCGCGCTACTACGGCGCCAGCCGCCCGTACGAACTGCTGCCGCTGCTGCCGGAGGAGAAGGCGGAGGCGTGGTCGCTGCGCTTCGCCCGCCGGCTGGGCGTGGTGTGCCTGCTGGAAATCGCGCCGGAGACCCTGCCGCCCGCCTTCAAGACCCGGGCGCGCGAGCTGCTCAGCGTCACCGGCCTGAAACTCTACGAACTCAACCCGCCGTGACCGCTCCCCTGCAAGCAGCGCGCGGGCACGCCCGCCACCGTGGCGCCGGCTGCGACATCGCGGGTGACCACCGCGCCCGCGCCGATCACCGCGCGCTCGCCAATGGTGAGGCCGCACAGGATCACCGCGCCGCTGCCGATGGAGGCGCCGCGCCGCACCAGCGTGGGCACCACCTTCCAGTCCGCCTCCGTCTGCAACGCGCCGCCTTCCGCCGTGGCGCGCGGCACCTTGTCATTGGTGAACATCACGCCGTGGCCGATGAACACCTCGTCCTCCACCGTCACGCCCTCGCAGATGAAGCTGTGCGAGGACACCTTGCAGCGCGCGCCGATCACCGCGCCCTTTTGAATCTCGACAAAGGTGCCGATCTTGGTGTCATCCCCCACCGTGCACCCATAGAGGTTCACCAGGTCGGGATGAAAAATGGCGACGTTCTGACCCAGCTTCACGGAGGCGGCAACAGGCATGATCGCGCACGGTAAACAGGGCGTCACTCATCTCAAACCCATTTCCACCCGGCCCTGATGATCGTTCCCGCCGCCAGCCTCCTTCCCTCCCTGCCGCAGTGCCTGGCGCTGACCAGTGCGCTGCTGGTGCTGGCGGGTCTGCTGGGTCGCGGGCTGCTGCCAGGACGCGCCGCACCAGACGACGCCCTCGCCCGCCTCGCGCTGCGCCTGGCCCTGGGCCTGCTGTTCCTGGCCGGCCTGTGCGCCACCTGGGGCCTCGGCCGCTGCAATCACCTCACCCTGCTGCCCCTGCTGCTCACCGCCTTCGCATTTTGGAACTGGTCCCAGCGCCCCGCCTCCGCCACCACCGCGTCTTCCCTCACGCTCCCCGTCCTCTCGCTGGCCGCCGCCGTCTTCGCCCTCACCTGGCTCTGCAACACTTGGTGGCGCGGCGACGACCACGCCTCGCTCTTGAACATGGACCTGGGCTACTTCGCCCAACTGGCGAAGGGACTGCCCGAGGCGAAGGTGGAATCGCTGTGGGCCGCCGCGCTGGGACCGCACTGCCAGGCCGCCGGTGAGAACGCCGATGTGTGGTACCACTGGTGCCCGGTGTGGCTCACCGCCGGCGTCAGCACCCTCGCCGCACGCCCGGCGCTGGAGGTGCTGCTGTTCGTCATCTCGCCGGTGCTCAACCTTGTGCTCGCCCTTCTTGCCGGGGCGCTGGTGGCGCGCCTCACCGGCTGGGCGGCGCGCTGGAGCCTGCCTGCGGGCGCGGCCTCGCTCACCGCCCTCGCCTTCCCCGCCATGGCGCATCCGGCGCTGCTGGCGCGCTTCATGCCGCTGGGGGTGTTGCAGCACGTGCACGTGAGTCTGGCCTACCAGTTCAGCTACAAATTCGAGGCGGTGGTGGTGCTCGCCGCGCTGCTGTGCTGGCTGCACCGCCGGCTGCCTTTGGCCGTGCTGCTGCTGGTCTGCGCCGGTCTCAGCGCGCCGCACACCGTGGCCAGCGGCGGCATCACCGCCGGCGTGCTGGGGCTGCTCGGCCTGCTGCGGCGCGACGCCCGGCAGTGCCGCCTCGCCGCCGCCATCATCGGCAGCCTGCTGCTGGCCTGGGCCGTGGGGCACTTCGGTTTCGGCGTCGATCTGCCCAAGGCCGAGGCCGCGAAATTCATCGACCTCCAGCCCGCCGTGCTGCTGCGCAACCTCCTGCACGGCCTCACCGACCTGCTGGCCGGAAGCCTGCTCGGGCTGCTGCTGCTGCCCGGCCTCGTGCACTGCCTGCGCGCCCGCGACGAGCCGGAGATCCGCCTGCTCGGCTGGCTCGCGCTCTCGGCGCTGATCGGCGCTTACTTCGCCTACCACCTGCTGCTGCCGGACGGCGACCGCTCGCACTTCGTCACCTTCGCGCACGCCCTGCTCGTGATCCCGGTCGGCTTCTGGGGCCTGGCCCGCTTCGCCGCGCATCACACCGGCACCCTGCGCTATGCCGCCCTCGCCGCCCTGATCGCCAGCACCGGGCTCGGCCTTTACGACCTGCACGCCGCGCGCGACGACGGCGCGACCACGCCCTGCTCGCTCACCGATCTCGCCCGCGTCCAAGCCCTGCTCGCAGGCCGGCCGTTTGGTTACTTCGCCGCCCAGGACCGCAACTGGTGGCTGTCGCGCCACGCCTTTCTCGCCGGGCTGCTCGACGCCCGCGCCGTGCGCCTGAACGCCATCGACAGCATCGACGTGAAAACCCAGGCCGCGCGTTTCTACGGCTCCGCCCGCCCCCTCCAGCTCGTGCCCCCGCACCCCGGCGAAGCCCCCGCCCAATGGTCCCTGCGCCTCGCCCAAACCCTCGGCCTCCACCACCTGCTGGAAATCACCCCCGACACCGTGCCTGCTGAGCTGGCGGCCACGCTCAGAGTGGAACTGCAAGCCCCCGGCCTGCGCGTGTTTGAGGTGCCTGCGGCGGGGCGGTGAGGGGAAGGCCTCCATGCTCTACGTTCGCGGCTCGAATCGTGAACCGAACATCGCCACGCTCCATGTTCGCGGCTGGAGGACAGACTTTAGTCGGCGGGACGGCGGATATTCCGTGAGGCAAACTGCGCGAACCTCCCGGCGCTGCTGCACGCGCACGCT
>CAINXC010000789.1 GCA_903854655.1 uncultured Verrucomicrobiota bacterium
CCATCGTTTCCACCAGCATGCGCCTTCATGAATTCTTCATTCGTCAAAAAGAACTGGTATTTGTTCACCCCGGCCGCCATCCTCGTCATTCCGGCACTGATGGTTGCGTATTGTGCTATCAACTATGGCTATTCCATTCCTGACTCCATCAATGCGGTGTTCCATGTTGGCTCCACCGGCACGCGCTACTCGACGGGGTTTTCTGAGCGAAAATTTGGCCTGGTCAAGGTCGGCATGGATGGCAAAACAGTCTTCGAGACGGTCAGAAACCCGATGGAGGGAAACGACCCCGGTGCTGATGTGGCTAACTGGCGTTACAGCCTTCCGACCAGCGGTGCAGGTTATTATCACGAGCGGACCATCGTTCTGGAGAAGGATAAAAGCGGTATTCCGCGGGTCAAACAACGCATCAGTCGTTTTCATGCAGTGGATTGATTCATGCGCTAAAGTGGCGAAAGTAACGCATCCCCACGCATGAATCATTGCCCGCCATTTCTGCTCAGAGCCTGTCTGGTCTTCCCGCTGCTGTTGCTGGCTGCGTGTGAAAACTCGGCGCACATCAAGGGGCTGCCCAAAGACCTGCCGGTCATCAATCTGCATGGGTCACCGAATACGCCTGCTCACAGCCTGGGGCATGCCGATTATCCTTTCGCGGACAACGGCGACTACAAATCGGACTGGGCTGCCGAGGGCGGGCAGGGAGCGGGCATGGACTACTCATCCTGGCGCTCCTCCCATGGCGGCACGTCCTCCCGCAGTTCCTCCAAGAAAAAGACCTCCGCTAAGTCCGGCGGCAAAAGTTCCGGCGGCAAAAGTTCTCACAGCAGGAGTTCTTACACCATCAAGAGCGGTGACAGCCTGGGGGCCATCGCCCGACGGAACGGCACCACAGTGGCGAAGCTCAAGGCGGCAAATGGACTGTCTTCCGACCGGATCCGTGCGGGTAAAACGCTCAAAATCCCCTAGCAGTTCGTGCACCTCCACCTTTTACGCTTCACGGCTTGGTGCCTGGCGCTGATTGTAGGCGGTGCGGCGGCAGAAGTTGCTGCGGAGCCTGTGCTGTTTTCCACGGTGGTGATTGATGCGGGCCACGGGGGCAAAGACGGCGGTTCCGTTTGGAACAAGTTAGTCGAGAAAAAACTCTGCCTTGATGTCGCGAAGCGTGTCGAAGCAGCCCTGAAATCAAGCGGCCTGAAGACCGTCATGACCCGTCGCACAGACACCTTTGTGGAGTTGGAGCAGCGCGCACACATCGCTAATCGCATGTCTTCGGCGGTCTTTGTCAGCATCCATTTCAATGGCAGTCGTAAAACCAGCATCTCCGGTGCGGAGGTGTATTACCGCAGCACGCGCGGTAAAACGTTTGCCTTAGCGGTCAATCGTTCGATCAAAAGCCGGGTGCCAGGCGGTACTCGCGGCATTTATTACGCCGACTTCAAGGTGCTGCGCGAGACCCAGATGCCTGCCGTGCTCGTTGAATGTGGCTATATCAGCAACAAGCGCGAGTCCCGGCGCTGTGCCGATCCCTCACATCGGCAGGAATTGGCCGATGCCATTGTCAGCGGTCTTTTGGCCGTCAGGGGCAAAAAATGAAGAGA
>CAINXC010000790.1 GCA_903854655.1 uncultured Verrucomicrobiota bacterium
CGGACATGCGCATGCCGGGAGAAAGCGGTGTTGACCTTCTGGAGAAGGCGCGGCGCCTGCATCCCAATCTGGTGCGCATTCTGGTGACGGCTTACACCGACTACCAGACGGCGGTCGATGCCGTCAACGAAGGCCGTGTCTACCGCTACATCCACAAGCCCTGGGATCCTGAGGAAATCCAGGGGGTGCTGGAGCGCGCGATGGAGCTTTACCAGGCATTGACCGAGCGTGAACGGCTGCTGGGCGAAAAATTCGACACGGTGCGCCACGTGATCATGGCGGACAAGGTCGCTGGTCTGGGCATCCTCGCCGAAGGCCTGAACCATCACCTGCGCAACGCCCTGACGGTGATCCGCGCCTACGTCGATCTCACGCCCTTCAAACTGCAGGAGGAACTGCAAGGCGCCATCCCGCAGGACCAGGGTTTCTGGACGGACCTGCACCGCCAGGCCCAGGACCAGATCCATCGCATCCAGACGGTGCTGGGGCGCCTCGCCGAAGCATCGCTGGCGCGCGACCTTCCCCGGCAGGACATGATGGATCCGCTGGATCTCCTGGATGAAACCGCCGTGCTCTACACCCAGTCCTTCGAGCGCAAGGGCGTCTTCCTCACCCACTACGTGCACCCCTCCGTGCCGCAGATGAGGGTGAATGCCGACCGTTTCCGCCAGCTCTGGCGCCTGATTCTGAGCGATCAGCTCACCCACCTGGCCGCCGGCGACCGGGTTCACATCCAGGCCGAGCCGATGACGGACGCCCATGGTCGCTCCGCCGTGCGCTTCACCATCGAGGACACCGGCGCCTGGGCCACCGATGAGAACGTGGCCAACCTGTTCGACCCGTTCTTCGTGCGCACCCACCAGCCCACCGAACTGGGTGTCAATTTCACCGCCGCCTATGTGATCGTGCACCTGCATGGCGGCACCATTGATGCCTCCATGCGCGAGGGCGGCGGCCTCAAAATCCAGGTCGTCCTTCCCGTGGATTGCACCGACCCGATCCCGGATGCCGACATGTTCTTCCAGCGGCTCGTCGATCACGAGCGCCGGTGGAAGGAGCGCGAGACGTAGGCCCGGGTCGGCGCGGTCTATCCACCCATCTCCTTGATCATCACTGAAACAAGTCCGAAGCCTGTGGCGCCTTTCAGCGCCGAATCCACCGCCGCAGCCTTCAGCAAGGCCATGGCTTCCGCCTCCCTGGGCTTCTCGTGGTCGCGGCGCAGCAGCTCCACTTCGTAGAGAATCAGGCGCAGCTTGTCTTCCGGGGATGCGTGGAGCGACCGGGCGTGCTCCAACACTTCGACCGCCTCGGACACCTTGCCTTCCAGCGACGAGAGGAGCCCCAGAAACTCCAGCAGCCGCGGACTGCGGTGTCCGGTCGCAAGGTCCAGCAGGTCTTTTTTCAGCGCCTTCGTGTCCGGATCAGAGCTGTGGCGCTGCACCAGGGCCTTGTAGAGGGCGCAGTCACGGTCCGCGCCCTGGCCCATCGTGTTCTTCCAAAAGGGCCGGTACAGGGGATCGCCGATGACCACGTTCTGCCATGACAGGCCGGGAGTGGCGGACCAGGCCGCTTCGGCCAGGGTGAACCCCTGCTGCAAGCGCTCGTTGAGCACATCGAAGTGGATGGTCAGGCTCAAGTACGGCTCCCAGACATTGCCCATGGTGGCCGCCGCACCATGCTCAAGGAGGGGCCCCACCCAGGCCTGGTCGGTCGTGCGGATGCTGGAGGCGCTGAACGAGTGCAGGTGGCAGGCAATCGCGCCCTGTTTGAAACGGAAGGAGGGTGACTTTAGCGCACCGCAAATCTGGCCGCTGTACCAGCCAAAATACAGGGCGGTATCAGGCATCGGCCAGTCCTCGCGCAGCACCGGCTCGTAGCGGTCCACATAGACAGGAATGCCGCAGGTGCGGTACGTGCGCGCCGAGCGGCGGAGCCATTCGTCGCCTTCGTCATAGGCGCCCTTTTTCAAGGCGAGGTCAATCACCGCACGCCCATGCAGGCCGGTCTGCTCTGCAGCGAGAGCGTCTTCAATCATCCGCCGCACCGTGGCAGGAGAGGCGGCGTCCAGCCGGCACACCAGAAGCAGGCCCTTCGACACCGGCGTGGTGTTGAAGCGCTCGCGCCTGCCAAAGTAGGGATTGGGCATGGCGCCCGCGAGCTTCAGGTCGGGCACGCCCAGGGCGCAAAGCTCGGAGTCCACGCTGGCCTCGTCCTCCTGCGAGGTTTTCGGCTGTTCATGCTGACGGATCACCTTGCTGGGCACGCCGTGCATGAGCACGACGATGAACACCCTCGACTCCGCTTGCCACCAGCCCCGCCGGGTGAAGGTCTCGCGCAAAGGGTCGCGCAACTGCTCGTTGAAACCTTCCCGGGCAACGGCTTCCTCCTTGCTGCATTTCAAGCCGATGATGCGGTCCGCCTCAATGCCGCGCTTGGCGGCGTAGAACTGCGCAAGGGACTCGGACTCGGGAAATTCCGTGTTGAACACCACCACCGTCGCGGCGGCGGCATCCCACTCTGGCAAGAGTGTCTCCGCAGCCTGGGCCAGACCCGCAAGGCCAAGCACCACGATGATGACCCGGCAGGTGATTTTCATGCCCAGCTCAGTTTCAGGCCGTCATACGCCACGCGCACCTCCGGCGGCAGGGTGGCTTCATCGCGCGCATGCAGGATCTCGCACTGCATGTGGGTGAAATAGGTGCGCCCGGCCTTCACTTCGGCATGCACCGCCAGCGATTCCTGCCAGCCCATGTGGGTGAAATGCGGGGTGAACCGCAGCGCGTCGATGATCAGCGTGTCCACGCCCCTGAGGTGATCCAGCGCTTCCGGGGTGAGCACCTTGCAGTCGCAAATATAGGCGCAGAGCTTCCTGCCGTCGCGGCTGAAGAGAAAGCCGTTCGTCTCCACCTTGCCATGATGCACCGGCAGGGGGGTGATCTGGGTCTTGCCCAGCCAAAATGGTCCGTCAATCGGATGGGGCTCCGGCTTCAAATAGCCGCGGTAGCGGTTCTCGCCATTGAAGGCGTACGAGAACATGCGCTCCAGCACGGCGAGGCAGGAAGGCCGGGCATAGACGGGCATGGTCGCCTCTTCGGGAATGGTGAACCGGCGCAGCTCATCGAAGCCGGTGAGGTGGTCCATGTGCGGATGCGTGTAGAGCACGGCGTCCAGGTGGCGGATGTTTTCGCGCAGACATTGCAGGCGAAAATCCGGCCCTGTGTCCACCACCCACGCGCTCTCCGGGGTGCGCAGGGACACGGAACAGCGCGAGCGCTTGTCGCGCGGGTCGGTGCTGCGACAGGTTTCGCAGTCACACCCGATCATGGGCACCCCCACCGAGGTGCCGGTGCCCAGGAAGGTGAGTTCGAGGGCGTTGGTCACAGGGCTTGCGGCAGTTCAGGTTTCCTGATGGTGGCTTCCATGGAATGAAGCTTCGAGGAAACCCGCGCCCTGCGCAAGCCCGGCAAGCTTGGCGCGGGGCGATCCAGGCAATCTTGTCGTCCTGGCGCAAGTCTTGCGCCCTGGCTGCCGTTGACTCCAGCCCATGCCCCCGCCCCGTTCGCCCTTTGCCATGCTTCTCCCGCTCCTTCTGGTCTGCGGGCAGGGATGGGCTGTGGACAAGCCGAAGCCAGTGTCGTTTTCCAACCAGGTGATGGCGGCGATCTCGAAGGCCGGCTGCAATCTGGGCACCTGCCACGGCAACGCCACCGGCAAAGGCGGCTTCAAGCTCTCCCTGCGCGGCCAGGACAATGCCTGGGACTATGCGGCGATGGTGCTGAATGCCGGCGGGCGGCGCGTGAACCCCTTCGTCCCCGAGAACAGCCTGCTCCTCCTCAAGGCCTCCAACAAGATCGCACACGAGGGCGGCAAGCGCTTTGATCCCAAGAGCTGGGAATACGCCGTCCTGCGCGACTGGCTGACGCAAGGCATGCCGGCGGCGACGAAAAATGAGGCGCATCTCATCAAGCTGGAGGTCACCCCCCGCGAGGCCACGCTGGCGGCAACAATCGACCGCGTGCAGATCACCGCCAAGGCCGCTTTCAGCGACGGCAGCGTGCGTGACGTGACCCCGCAGGCGGTGTACGAGCCGCTCCAGAACGGGCTGGTGGAAGTATCGGGCGAGGGGCTGGTGAAACGCCTCCAGTTCGGCGAGCCCACGGTGCTGGTTCGCTACCTCAGCCAGTCCATTCCCGTGCGGCTGTTGTTCGTGCCCGACCGCCCCGGCTTTGCCTGGGCCAAACCCCGGCTCGACAATTACATCGACGCCCAGGTTTTCTCGAAGCTCAAGGCGCTCAACATGAACCCTTCGGGCACTTGCTCAGACAGCGTCTTCGCCCGCCGCGCCTGTCTCGACCTCCTCGGCCTCCCTCCCACTGCGGACGAGGCCCGCGCCTTTGTCGCCGACAGGCGCCCAGACAAGCGCGCCCGGCTGGTGGACGTCCTGCTGACCAGGCCGGAATTCGCCGACTTCTGGGCCATGAAATGGGCTGACGTGCTGAAGGTTGAAAGCCGGACCCTGGACGAGAAAGGCATGACCGCCTTCCATGGCTGGATTCGCGATGCCATCCGCACCAACCGCCCGCTCGACGCGTTCGTGCGCGACCTCGTGGCCACCACCGGCAGCAGCTACTCCGCCCCGCCCACCAATTTCTACCGTGCCAACCGCACTCCCGTGGAGCGCTCCGTGACTGCGGCCCAGGTGTTCCTCGGCACGCGGCTCCAGTGCGCCCAGTGCCACAACCACCCCTTCGACAAGTGGACGCAGGACGACTACTACAACTGGGCCGCCGTGTTCGCCCGTGTGGACTACAAGCTGCTGGAAGAGCGGCGCACCGACAAGAATGACAAGCGTGAGTTCATCGGCGAGCAGGTGATCTTCCTCAACCCCAAGGGCACGCTGGAAAACCCCCGCACCGGCGACCCCGCCAAACAGCGCCTGCTGGGCGCGGACCTGCCCCCCTTGAAGCAAGGCGAGGACGAGCTTCAGGCGGCGGCACGCTGGCTCACCAGCGGCGACAACCCCCTCTTCGCCAAGGCCCAGGCCAACCGCATCTGGTTCCACCTCATGGGCCGCGGCCTCGTCGATCCCGTGGATGACTTCCGCCTCACCAATCCGGCCTCCCATCCGGAGCTGCTCGACATGCTCGGCCGTGACCTGGTGCGCAGCGGGTTCGACATGCGCCATCTCATCCGCGCCATCATGCTGTCGCACACCTATCAGCTCGAGAGCGCGCCGAACGGCTCGAACAAGGACGACACCATCAACTACTCGCACAATCAGGCGCGCCGTCTCAGCGCCGAACAGTTGTTTGATTCGCTGGACCAGGCCTTCGACATTGTCCCCGAGCTGAACGGGGTTCCCGCCGGTTTTCGCGCCAGCCAAAAGCCGGGGCCTCTCAATGGCAGGTCCGCCAGAACCGGCCCCGATTCACCAGAGGCCTTCCTCGCCCAGTTTGGCAAGCCGCCAAGGCAGCTCAGTTGCGAATGCGAGCGTGCTTCCAGCACCTCGCTCAGCCAGACATTCCAGCTCATCAGCGGCCCGGTGGTCACCCATGTCATCTCTGAGAAGCACAATGTGCTGCGCAGGCTTGCCAGAGACGATCTCCCGCCCGGTCAGGTTGTTGATGAACTGGTCTGGCGCACGCTCGGTCGAGCCCCCGCCGCAGTCGAGCGCGAGCGCATGAGCGAGATGCTGCGGACGGCCCAGGACAAGCGCAGCGCCCTGGAAGACATCGCGTGGAGCCTCGCCAACGCCAAGGAGTTTGTGCTCCGCCAGTGAGCAGTCCCTGCCGGAAATGCAAAAAGCCCCTGCACACGCAGGGGCATTTTCAATTCAGGGTCGAATACGGCCGGATCACCGCTCTATGAAGCGATGGTGACAGCGGCCCGTGCGGCGGCCGCAGCGCTGGAAGCCTGCTCAAGACCGGCAAGTCCACGATAAGTTCGACCGGCCTTGGCCACGAGACCGCGGCTCACCAGACCTTGCAGTTTTTCGTAGGAACGGAGTCGCAGCATTTCCTCCCCACCGCTCACGGCATTCTTCAGCTTGAGATTCTCATAGACCAAGCCAAACAAGGCGTTGAATTCATGAGTGTTGCCTGCGGTGAGAACATTCACAAGCTCATCAGTGACGTGGTCAGGAACGCGACGAGAAAAACGAGTTTTGCGTGTGGTAGCCATAGACTTTTAGAGTAGCACTGTTGAGGCAAATTGGCGACGAATTTGTTGTTTATTCACCACTCGGAAGGTCCCCGCAGCGCCGCCTGAAAGAGCGGACGTCTCCGTGACGTTCTTGTAAGATTGACGCGACCTGATTTAGGCGGATGTGAATAGCGCCAGTGCCGGAAATTCTGGTGGTTCGAGACATTTATTCCTATCGTTTCAGGCTGTCTTCGCCAGCTTGGCGTGTCCAGACACCGTCTGGCCTTGATGCAAAACGACCCGCCCAATGATTTTCCTCCCTTCGCAACCATGAGCCTCACCATCGACCTTTCCGGCCGCAACGTCCTGATCACCGGCGCCTCCCAGGGCATTGGCGCCCAAGTAGCCCGCACCTTTCATGCGGCGGGGGCGACTGTTATCCTCAACCATCCCAATCTGGGCCAAACGGGTGCGGATGCGGACCTCATCGCCGCCGAATTGAACGCCCGACGCCTGGACAGTGCGCTGGTCATCGCCGCCGACGTGTCAGACGCTGAGTCCGTGCGGGCCATGATGCAGGAGATCAAAGAGAAGTGCGGCGGTCTCGATTACCTGGTCAACAACGCGGCGATCATCAAGGACCGCACCATCGCGAAGATGGGCCTGGATGAATGGCAGGCGGTCATGGATGTGAACCTGTCCGGCGTGTTTTACTGCTGCAAGTTCGGGCTGGAAATCATGCGCGACCACGGAGCGGTCGTCAGTTTCGGCAGCATCGCCGCAATCCAGGGCTTTTTCGGCCAGGCGAACTACGCGGCGGCAAAGGCAGGGGTGCAGGCCATGATGCGCGTGCTCAGCCGCGAGGCGGCCCGCAAGCAGATTCGCGCCAATGCCATCGCGCCGGGAGTGATCGAAACCTCGATGGCCGCAACGATTCCTGAGAACGTGCGTGCCGAGATGATGAAGAACATCCCGCTCGCACGCTTCGGCACCACCGAAGAAGTCGCCAATGTCGTGCTTTTCCTGTGCTCGCCGCTGGCTTCATACATCACCGGGCAGACCATCGAGATAAACGGCGGCTGGCGAGGGTGAGGAGCCGGGCAGTTGATAGTTGCTGGCCAATGGTTGATAGACCGACCCGCGAAGCTTCCAGTTGCTGGATTTTCATGCCATCAACTATCAACCATCAGCCCCCCTCCCATGCGCTCCCCTGCCCTTGTCACCACCGTCGAACAAGCCATCGCCGCCATTCCTGACGGCGCGACGGTGGCCGTCGGCGGCTTCGTTGGAGTCGGACATCCGGAAATGCTCACGCACGCGCTGGAGCAGCGCTTCCTGACCACAGGCGGGCCCCGCGACCTGACCTTGTACTACTGCGCCGGACAGGGTGACCGGGGTGACCGCGGGCTCAACCACCTGGCGCATCCCGGATTGCTCAAGGCGGTGATTGGCGGGCACTGGAACCTGGCCCCCAAGCTGGGAACGCTGGCGCTGGCGAACCAGATCGAGGCGTGGAACCTGCCCCAGGGCGTGCTCTGCGTGCTGCTGCGCGAGATCGCCGCGAAGCGCCCGGGCGTGTTCACGAAGGTCGGCCTGCACACCTTCATCGACCCGCGCCATGGCGGCGGCAGACTCAATGCCCGCACCACCAGGGAGCTGGTGGAACTCGTCGAACTCGACGGGGAGGAGTGGCTGCGCTACAAGGCGGTGCCCGTTCACGTCGGCCTCATCCGCGCCACCTATGCCGATGCACAGGGCAACCTGAGCATGGACTGCGAGGGGGCGATTGGCGAGGTGCTGCCCATCGCCCAGGCCGCCAAGAACCACGGCGGCATCGTCATCGCCCAGGTGGAAAGCGTCGTCGATCAAATCGCCGACCCGAAGGCGGTGCGAGTGCCGGGCATCCTGGTGGATTACATTGTCACCAGCGGCGGCCACCGGCACGACCAGACCTTCGCGGAGCAGTTCAACGAGGCTTATGTCGTCAGCGGCGGCACCGAAACGCTCGCCCCGATGGCGGAGTCCGAGCGCAAGCAAATCGGCCGCAGGGCGCTGGCGGAGATCAGGGCGGGCGACATTGTGAACCTCGGCATCGGCCTGCCCGAGACCGTGGCGGCGGTGGCATCGGAGACCGGGCGGTTCCGCGAGTTCACCCTCACGGTGGAGAGCGGCCCCATCGGCGGCGTCCCCGCCTCAGGCCTGAGCTTTGGGTGCAGCGCGTTTCCGGAGGCGATCATTGACCAGCCTTCACAGTTCGACTTTTACGATGGCGGCGGCCTGGATGTGGCTGTCTTGGGCGCAGTGGAAGTGGATGCGCAGGGCAGCGTCAACGTCGCCTCGCTCGGAGAGCGTTTCGCGGGTGTCGGTGGCTTCGTCAACATCGCCACGCACGCCCGGCGCCTGGTTTTCACCTGCACCTTTCGCGCCGGGCCCCACGCGAAGTTTGTGCGCAACATCAAGCACGTCTGCTTTCACGGCCCGTCCGCCATTCAGCGGGGCCAGCAGGTGCGGTACGTGACTGAACGCTGTGTGTTTGAGCTTGCCCCAGAAGGGCTGCGCTTGATCGAAATCACGCCGGGCACGGATCTGCAACGCGATGTGCTGGAGCAGATGGAATTCGCTCCGGTGCTGGCTATTGATCAATCTTAGTCGCCTTGGGCGGCTTGAGTTGCATCGGCAGCGACGTGGGCTCATCGCCGCTTTCCGCCACGGGAACCGCCCGAAGCACCTTGGGGCCTGACTCGTTGACGGGAACAGCCTTCAGGAGCGGTGCGACGGCGTGGAACGGATCGTGATCCTGGTCCAGAACCGTGACCCCCTGCATACGCACCGGATCCACGTGTTCAAACCTTTTGTCAGGCAACTGGCTGGCCCTGCCTGGGTCCGCATGGCCAATCCCAAGGGTGAAGCTGTCATCGATGATCCGCTCCAGGCCCTCACCCCGGTGGAAGGTGCATACACCTTCGAAAAGGGTGCCGGGTCGCACCATCTCCGTGTAGGTGGTGGGAACGTGACGCTCGTGGCCCTGGGCGTCCGTCACCTTGTCATAGCAGAAGTCCGTCGCCCGCAGGCCGCTCTTGGTGCAGATGGGCAGGGCTTCGGCGCCGGCCGGGGGCGTGAACTCCTCCGGTTTGTAATCGGCGATTGTCGCGTTCATGATGTCCGCCCAGATGGGCAGCGCGATGCGGTTGGAGAACGCCAGGGGGTAGAGCTGGGTCGGCTTGTCGAAGCCCACCCACACACCGCAGGTGACGGCGGTGGTGTAGCCGATGTGCCACATGTCGGTGAAGTTGTACTGCGTGCCGGTCTTGCCGGCGGCGGGGAATTTCTTCATCGCGAAATCCGTGCGCGCGGCGCTGCCGGTGCCGTGATCCAGGGTGTCGATCAGGCAGGAGTTGACCTGCCAGGCGGCGATCTCGTCCATCACCTGCACCGGCGCGGAGGCCTGTTCGTCGATCTGATAAATGGTTTTGTCCGCCGTGTCGGTGATGCGGTTGACCACATGGATGGTCTTGGGCCTCACGCCCTTGTTGGGGAAGCTGGAGTAGGCGAGGCACATCTCGTCAAGCCGTGCTTCGCTGGCACCCAGGTAGCTGGCGGGCATGGATTTGATCGGGGACTCGATGCCAGCGCTCTTCGCCATCGCGGCAAGGGCCGGCAGGCCCACCTGCTCGCCCAGGCGCACCACGCCCGCGTTCTGCCCGCGCAACATCACTTCGCGCAGGCTGATCTTGCCTTGAGTATAATCTGGCGGACGCTCCCGCTCCTGGCCCCACTCGCCCACCAGCCCCGTGAAGCTGCCGATCATGAGGCGCTTGTTGTCCAGCACGTTGTCGTCCACCTGGGTGGCGGGAAAGAAGTCCGAGGCGGGCCTGGAGAAAGCGGCGGCATAGACAAAGGGCGTGAACGTGGTGCCCACGGGCGGCCTGGCCTGGAAGGCGCGGTTGAACTGGTTGTCCCTGAAGTCACGACCGCCCACCACCGCGAGCACGGAGCCGTCGGCATTGTTGATCACCAGCGCGGCGCCTTGCAAATACGTGGCGGCCGGGCGCGCGGTGGTGGGTGCGATCGCACCGGATTTGAGCTTCCGCCGGTAGTCATCCAGGGCCACGTGGTACTGGTCGTAGGTCTGGTGGGCCCAGCCCTTGTGCAGCGATTCCACTTCGCCCAGCCGCCTGCGCACCGCTTCATCAGCCGCCGCCTGCAAGGTGGAGTCGATGGAGGTGTAAATGCGGAAGCCGCCGGTGACCGCACGCTCCTCGCCCACCAGCTTGATCACCTCCTGCCGCACCTGATCATAGGCATAGGTGAGCTGGGGGTTGGGGGCCGGTTCGGCGGTGATCATCGGCTTGATTTCAAGCTCCGCAGCCTCGGCGGGGGTGAGGTACTTCTCCTCCAGCATGCGATGCAGCACCTGGTTGCGCGCCTTGATGGACTGGTCCGGGTGCTTGATCGGCGAGTACAGGTTCGGCGCCTTGATGAGGCCGCAGATGGTCGCCGACTCCTCCACGCTGAGGTCGCGCACCTCCTTGCCAAAGTAGCCGTGCGCCGCCGCCTGCACGCCGTAGAAGTTCTGGCCGTAGCCGCCGCCAAAGTAGATGCGGTTGAGGTACAGCTCCATGATCTCCTCCTTGCTGTAGTGCTTCTCCAGCCGCATGGCCACGAAGGCCTCCAGGATCTTGCGCTTGAGGCTTCTCTCCTTGAGCTCGAAAGTCTGGCGCGCGAGCTGCTGGGTGATGGTGCTGGCCCCCTGCGTCACCTTGCCGCCGAGCCGGATGGTGATGTAAACGGCACGGGTAAGACCGTACCAGTCCACGCCATTGTGTTCATAAAAGCGGGCGTCCTCCTGCGAGATCAGCGCCTTTTTGAAGTGGGCAGGCACCTCGCTGAGCTTCACCGGCGTGCGGTTGAACATCGACAGCTTGCCCAGTTCGCCGCCGTTGCGGTCGTAAATGATGCTGGAAGCCTCCAGCTTCTTGCAGTCCTCCAGATCGAAGGTTTCCGATTTTTCGCGCAGCGGCTGGATGACGACGATGAAACCGCCGAACGCGCCAGCCGCGAGCAGGATCGTGAGCGCCAGCAGGGCGCTGAACCAGGTGCGCCGGTAGAACGGCTTTTTTCTCAGCCCGCTGGGGCCTCGCCAGTTGCTTTCGCCAAGCAATTCGTCGTCTAGCATGGAGTTGTGTGGTAGCGGGGGGGGGGTGGAAGCGGGCCTCTACTGTACGCATCTTGATGCCTTGCGCCACTTGATTCCTCAACCTCGCCGCACCTGTGTCCACGCCCGCTGAAACCCTTATCCGCCAGATCATCGCCGATTCACCCCGCCAATGGGTCAGTTTTGCCCAGGTCATGGAGCTGGCCTTGTACCACCCCGAGCACGGCTACTATGGCCGCTCTCCGCGACGAATCGGGCGGGGCGGCGACTTCTTCACCGCCGTCAGCGTGGGGCCGCTCTATGGCCGCCTGCTCGCCCAGGTGGCGCAGGAAACCTGGGAAACCCTGGGCCGCCCCGCCGATTTCACCCTTATTGAGCAGGGCGCCCACGACGGCCAGCTCGCCGCCGACATCTGGCAGGGGCTGCAAAACCACCCGCTCGGGGCCGTGGCCCGCTACGCCATCGTTGAACCCCGGTCGGCCTATCGTGAGGTGCAGCAGCAACGACTGCGCCCGCTCATGGGCGATCGCGTGGAATGGACGGAGGACCTCCTTCGGCCCGCCCATGCCCTGCTCCTGTGCAACGAACTGCTCGACGCCTTCCCCGTGCACCGCCTGCGCTGGGACGGCCAGGCCTGGGAGGAACTGGGCGTGGTCGTGGATGCCGAAGGCGGCCTGGCCTTCGCCCCCCAGCCCATCACCGGTGACGACCTTGCCGAGGACGCCGGCCTCCTGCCCACCGATTTGCCCACCGGCTACACCACCGAAGTCCATCCCGCCGCCACGCGCTGGCTGCGGGCGCTCGCGGCCACCACCTTCAAAGGCGGGCTCCTCATGGCTGACTACGGCTACGAGCGCGCCGAGTATTACGCCCCAGAACGCAGCGAAGGCACTCTGCGCCGCTACCACCAGCACCGCATGGATGGCGAGGTGCTCAGCGACCTCGGCCTCTGTGACCTCACGGCGCACATCAATTTCACCCAGGTCATCGAAGAAGCGGGTCGCGGCGGCTTCGCCCTGCAAAGATTCATGGAGCAGGGCCGCTTCCTCACCCACGCCGCCAAGCCCTGGCTTGCCTCCCTGGAAGGCAAGCCTCCCGGCGCCGAAACCATGGCCCTGCTGCGCCAGTTCCAAACCCTCACCCACCCCGGCCACATGGGCGCGGCGTTCCGGATGCTGCTGATGCGGCGGTGAGGGCCGAAGCTATCTAGAACCTTGACGGAACGGGCCTGCCGCACTTGCCACAGGCAGGCTTTTGAACCATCTGGCCCGAAAGCGGCCACAACAGGTGTCACTCCGGCCGACTAAAGTCGGTACACCAGCCGCGACCTCGAAGCGATGGAAGTGCAGAGGCCAAAAACTCCGAAGATCTGTCCTGCCATGAATGGTGATCGGCGTCCCAGGC
>CAINXC010000791.1 GCA_903854655.1 uncultured Verrucomicrobiota bacterium
ACTCGAATGATCCAATGCACCAACTTCCCGGATGAACCCTATAAGTTCTCACCATATGAGAAGAGCTCTTATCGTCGGAGTCGACTACTACATCTCAATTTCACCTCTTTTCGGCTGTGTAAATGATGCTCACTCCGTTAAATCTGTCCTTGAGCGGCACAGCGATGGCAGCATTAATTTCGGCGTGAAGTTGCTAGTTGGAAGCGGGCTTAGCGACGGAATTTTTCGAGCGGATTTGAAGGAAGCGATCAGACAACTTTTTGAGGGGGACAGTGATATCGCGCTTTTTTATTTCGCAGGTCACGGGTACATCGAATCCACGGGCGGATATATATGTCCAAGCGACACCAAATCGGGCGATGATGGCCTTGCCATTTCGGAAATCCTGACATTGGCCAACAAATCTAAGGCTAAGAATAAGATCATTATTTTAGACAGCTGCCATTCAGGGATAGCTGGGACAAATAGTAACAGTGACAAACTCTCCGAGTTGACGGAAGGGATGACAATATTAACTGCTTCGACCTCCGATCAATATGCAAGTGAAGCCAATGGTAGCGGTGTATTTACAACTTTGCTCGTTGATGCCCTAAGTGGGGCTGCGGGAAATCTGGTTGGCGATGTGACGCCAGGCAGCGTCTATTCTCACATCGACCAATCGCTTGGGCCTTGGGAGCAGCGGCCAGTGTTCAAAACGAACGTTAAGACATTTGTTTCTTTGCGAAAGGTGCAGCCCCTACTCAGTTTGGCCGAGCTGCATCGCCTTACCGAGTTCTTTCCGAATCCAGGCAGTGAATTCCAACTTGACCCCACTTTTGAGCCTGAGCGCTCATTGAGCCAGGAACAGGCCATTCCTGCCCCCATATTGGATAATACTCTGAGATTTGCCCTTCTTCAACGTTATGTGCGTGTAAATTTAGTTGTGCCCGTTGGTGCTCCTCACATGTGGCATGCTGCCATGAATAGCAAAACATGCAAGCTGACTGTCCTCGGAGAACACTATCGCCGACTTGTTGAGCGGGGAAGGGTGTGAATCTTCGGGCAATGAAGCGTTCGGTCGCCTTTGCAATGTTGAATGCGTCAATCATTCTGTACCATACCTAGAATTTCAACATGTTGGCGATCCTCAGAAAAATCTGCGCGAAAACATGGGCCATAGTAAAACCCAAGCCTAAGTATACCAAAATTCAATTGGAGCTGATGCACTCTTGGTCGTCGACCGATGTGCATTCCATGCACATCCTGCTAGGCTCGATGCCCGCAGATTGCGTATTGTACAGCAACACCCTTGATTATGACGAGTTCCTGGCGAGGGCTCTTCATTTGGTGTCTTGCTTTCGTCGGCAAAGGACATCGCATGAAAAGGCTTTAGAGGTCATTTCGGGCGCACGAGACGAGAAACGTCCTTTTGCGTTGTACCTTCGCAGTTTCAAAGAATACAGCTGTAACAGGCCAAACTTAGTTCCAGGTTTTTCTGCAACTTTTATAACGACAAATGGCGAAAATGCTGAGGCGTTCGCACACATACAGAGCGTACTACCCGTCATTCAATTCTCGAATCAATCGGGTCTTAGTTCACAAATTCCATCTCTTATTACCAGAAATAATTTATGGAAAAAAACATTCATTGAAGTCAGCGCACTTGCTCGTGTTCTCATTGTCGATCTCAGAGACGACACAGGAGGCATAAAATGGGAGATTGCTCAGATTTCATCTCGTGGTTGGACCTGCAAGACCATTGTTTTGGATGGAAGAAACGACACGTCGGGGATTTATTTACCCCGCTTTCTTGGCGTCACTGTGAACAATTTGGCCATCGATATGGTCGCAGCGATTCAGGAAATTCTCGCCAAACAACCAAAAGCACCTGCCCGTAAACCGAAAACTGTGAATGCGCCCTTGGTGAAGGGATTTATGCGGCGTTGGTATACTGCGGCTTGGCTTGCGATTTTTCACAAAAACCTCAGGGACTTTGATTTTTTAGTCGGCTTTCAGTTGTTAGCAATAGCAATTCTTCTTGAAGATGAGCAGGCGATTGCTCACTCGCTTGCCATGTTAGGTAAAACACTTTTTATGTTGAATATAAAAATGGACTACTTTATCATGTTTTCACTGCTGTCTTCTTTTTCTTACGCTAAGATCGGCGAAGAAGAGAGCGCACATTTCGTTTTCGATAGAGTTCGCCCAATTGCTGAGAAGTCCGAGGTGATGATTGAGGCAAAGTCGCTAGTCGAAATCTTTTTTGGAAACTATTTGAAGGAAGATTTGACCTTTGCCATCCTATGGGAGAAGTTCCGATCGGTTTATTCAGGCGATCAAGGTCAATAGTCAACTAAATCGCTCTGGGCTACGCGGCCCAGGTGTTTTCTGTTGCGTGAATGCCCCTCCAAACCTGCCTTTCCCCTTTCTTCGATGGGCTGAAAGGCTGCGGCAGCGAAGTGCCTGCCCCGAGCCGGAGGCTCGATGGAGATTGGCGGGTGACACAATCACCGGACCCTCCGCCCATCCACCGCCCGCGCCCCGGAGGGCGCGCGAGAGGCCAGTGGCTGCTCCACGTCATGCCATTCCACACGTCCCTCCTCACGCCATCCCCGTCATGGTCTGTGACTTCCCGCACCCCTCCGCAGTGCCTTGTCGCTGCGGTGTGCCTGGTCCGGTGATTTCATCACCGGCTCATCTCCCGCAAGCCTCCGGCTTGGCCCACAGGTCCGGGAAACTCTCCAATCAGGGCAGGCGAACGGGGGCAGAGGAATGAGATGCAAGCCTGCGATCCTTTTTGTCTTTTCACCCGGCGAGTGAAGACATCCTCCGATATTCATCCCTGCTCCTTCATTCCTCTGTCCCCATTCCTTTGTCTTTCATTTTTGTGCATAGGATGACTGGGTGGAAAGCACGGAGGAGCATGGACGCTCCTTTTTGCTGCGGGACTTTGAGCCGGTTCACCGCACGCAGGAGGTGATATCAGCGGCTGATCTTTTGTATCACATGCCCCACAAAGGGGTGAACACCCCATTTCGGCGGCGGCGGCGCGGGAGGATAAGTTGTCCAAGAAGCCTGCCTAAAAACACCCTTCATCATGAGCCAAAACAACACCGTCGTCGCCATCTACACCTCCCACGCCCACGCCGAAGCCGCCGTGAAGGAGCTTCAGCAGTCCGGTTTCGACATGAGGAAGCTCTCCATCGTGGGCCGCGACTACCACACGGACGAACAGGTGATCGGCTACTACAACACCGGCGACCGCGTGAAGTACTGGGGCCGTGAAGGCGCCTTCTGGGGCGGCCTGTGGGGATGGCTGTTCGGCTCCGCGTTCTTTTTCATTCCAGGCATCGGGCCCGTGCTCTTCGGCGGGCCGGTGGTGGGCTGGCTTGTCAGCGCGCTGGAAGGCGCCGTGCTGGTGGGCGGCCTGAGCGCGCTTGGCGCCTGCTTGTACAGCCAGGGCATCCCCAGGGACAGCGTGGTCCTGTATGAGACCGCCCTCAAGGCCGGCAAGTTTGTCGTGATCGCCCACGCAACGGCTGAGGAGGCGGCCGGCGCCCGCGAGGTCATCGGCCGCACCCGCCCGGAGTCGGTCCAGGAGCACCTCCCCACCCCGTCCAGCCCTGAGGCGAGCGCGGTCTTTCCCCCGCTGTAGCATTTTCAACCCGCACCCGCACCCAGCATCCTATGAAATCCCCACCCGTATCCGCCACCTCCGCCCGCACCCTCACTGTGATGGATGCCATCCATCAACGCCGCTCCGTGCGCCATTACACGCCGAAGGCTGTTGATGAGGCCGTCATTCAAACGCTCCTCGATGCCGCCGTCCGCGCACCCACCGCCATGGCTCAGGAGCCCTGGTCATTTGCCGTGATTCAGGACCGGGGCCTGCTGGACCGCCTGTCGGACTGCGCAAAAAAGCAGGTGCAGGCCGAAGCGCAGGCCTCTGATGCTGCCAAGTCGCATCACAAGCTGCATCTGGTCAGCCACCCGGAGTTCCATGCCTTTCACAACGCCGGCACGCTGATCGTCATCTATGGCAAGTTCCAGGGACCGTTTGTCGAGGCGGATTGCTGGCTCGCAGCGGAAAACCTGATGCTGGCCGCCTGCGCACACGGCCTGGGCACCTGCGTCATCGGCTTTGCGGTTTCGGCGCTCAACACGCCGGAATGGAAGGCGGAATTGAAGATCCCGGCCGGGATGACCGCCATTGCACCGATCATTCTGGGCGAGCCTGCGGGTGAAACGCCCCCGGTGGGGCGGAAAGCGCCGGAGATTCTCATCTGGAAATGACGCGCGGTGCCATGCTGCCGTCACCACAAAGCCCCCAGCCGCAGCTCAAGGCACCTCCGCAGTCGTGAGAATGCTGAAGCCCGTGCCGCTGCGGGTGCTTGTGTTGACGGGCGCATCCGTCAACACAAGGGTGGTGCCGGGCGTGACGAGGGCGCGCGCGCTGGCGAGAAACATCGGGTCCACACGGACCTGCTTCACAAGGTCTTTGAGAACCGGCGCGGTGCCGCCCACGCTCGTCACCGCAAGCCAGTCCCGCCTCCCTTCAGCGTCCACATTGGCCAGGGCCACATAGACGTACGAGCCGGCGATGCCATGCAGGCTGCCAATGGGCGCACGGCCGATTTCGACGCCGTTGCGGTAAACATACGCCACACCATCGGCGCTGCTGACCATGATGGAAACCTGCCCCGCAGGCGCTTTCTCCGGCCGCCAGACAACGCCTCCAGGAGGTGCGGCATCGCCCGGCGCGGCGGCAAAGAGCAGGCCCGGCGCGCGAGTCTTGCCCGGCGCCGATTTGCCGTCGGTGATGATGACGGTCGTGCCATCGCTGGTGACCGTGTACAACTTCTTCGCGAACTCCACCGGCAGGCGCACGCACCCGTGCGAGGCAGGATGGCCCGGCAGATAGCCCGCGTGCATGGCCACGCCGCCCCAGGTGAGCCGCTCCATGTAGGGCATGGACGCGCCCTTGAAGAGGCTGGAAGTGTGCGTCACTGCTTTCTGAAGGATGGTGAAGACCC
>CAINXC010000792.1 GCA_903854655.1 uncultured Verrucomicrobiota bacterium
CCCTTGTTTTTCATGAGGCAGGCGAGGTGCAGGGCCTTGCCGCCGGCGCCGGCGCAGGCGTCGATCACTCGCATCCCTGGGGCGACCTCAAGGAAGGGGGCGATCTGCTGGGAGGCGGCGTCTTGAACCTCGAACAAACCGGCGCGGAAGGCGCTGCTGGCGAAGACGCTCTGGCGTTTCACGAGCTGGATGGCGTCCGGCACGTCCGGCAGCAGTTTGTTTTCGATGCCTTCCTTGTCCAGGTTGATGGACAGCGGCTTGGGCTGAATCTTGAGCGTGTTGGTGCGCAGGAAGACTTCGGCGGGGCGGTTGAGCGCGCGCAGCAGGTCGGGCCACTCGCTGCCCAGCTCCTTCTTGCCCAGTTCGTTGAGCCAGTCCGGCACGGAGGCGCGGATGGCGGGGGCGACGATCTCGGTGGCGCGGGCCTGCACGGCCTCCAGGTCCATGCGTTCCACCTCGTAGAGGCTGGCCACAGAGCCGGTCTTGGTGATCCAGTAAGCGCCCCAGACCAGCCAGATGCGGTCCAGGGTAATCTTCTCCTTGTTGAGGCAGTCCGCATCCGGCAGCCCGGCCAGATGCCAGTGCCAGCGCCACCAGCGCACGATTTCGTAAATCGTCTCCGCCACCTGGCGGCGGTCGCGCGCGCCCCATTTCGGATGCAGCTTGAAGCGGCGCTCGATCACCTTGTCAGTGTAGAAGCCGTGGACAAAGATGTCCGCAAGGGCATCAATGATTTGAGAAATGAGGTGGCGGTGGAGATTCAAGGCAAAAGTGAGCGATGGCGCGGTGTGGGGGGAAGTGCAAGCGGAGACGCAAGGCTTGAACAGGAGCAGCGAAGGAAAGAAGGGCCCTTCCAAACATCGCCCCTTTATCGAATACCCAAACCCTCCGCACGGTGCTATGGGTTTCCTCACAAGCTTATGGACCCGCTCCGCCCATTCTCCGAACCGCCCCCGGAATCCAATCCGGGCGGACGGAACTCGCCTTTCACGGTGCATTTTCACAGCGCCTCCCCCGTCCTCGGCTGTCTGTTCGCCCTGGGTGCGCTGGTCATCGGCGGTCTGCTCGCCCTCGGGGCCGGAATCGCGGTGCTGCTGGCACCGCTCGGGCTGCTCGCCTGGCGGCTGGTGCGGAAACTCCTGCCCGCCTCTCCCCCCGCCGCCAGCCCGCCCGTCAGCGACTATGCCGACGACTATGTGTCGCATGGCGTGATCGACGTGGAATCGACGCTGCTGCCGCCGGAGAGTGATTCCCAGCTGCCAACGGAAAACGAGCAGCGGAAAACCTGACGGCTAGCCCCCAAGGTTGCGGGTCTCAATCCAGCGCACGGCAAAGCGCACCACGGCGGCCCCGGTCGGCATTTCGAGCTTCTCGCGAATGTGGGCGCGATGCACTTCCACCGTCTTGGGGCTGATGCCAAGACGGTGGGCGATGTCCTGGGTGCCGAGGCCCTGGCCCAGCAGCTCGAAGATTTCGAACTCGCGGTCGCTCAGGCGGCTGACGCCGGCCTTCGTGCCCTGCGACTTGCCGGCGAAGGAGGCGAAGATTTCTGCGGACATCTTCTCGCTCACGTAGAAGCCGCCCTCGATCACACGGCGGATGGCGTCAATGAAGGTGCCGCGGTCGGCGTCCTTCATGAGATAGCCCTTGGCCCCGGCCTTGAGCGCGCGCTCGGCGTAGAGGGATTCGTCGTGCATGGAGATGACGAGGATGACCTGTTCCGGGCGCTGGGCGCGAATGTCCTTGATGAGTTCCAGGCCGTTGCGCCCCGGCAGCGTGATGTCGATGATGGCCACATCGGGCTTGGTGGCCAGGACGGCGTCCAGCCCCTTGGCGGCGTCCGCCGCCTCGGCCACGACCTCGAGATCGGGCTGGCTGTTGACGAGCTGGATGAGGCCCTCGCGCATGAGGGTGTGGTCCTCTATGACGACGATGCGGCGGCGAACGACGGGGCTTGCGGCGGGGGGCGGTGTGGGAGTGGCGTTGGTTGTCATGGAGATGCGTTCATAGGGTGACGGAATGCACAGTGGCGGTGGCGTTGAGGGGAAGCACGCAGCACACGGCAACCGACGCGTCTGGTGGGAGGATTTCGAAGTCAAGGGTGGCGCCGATGCTTTCAGCGCGGTAGCGCATGATGGGCAGGCCCATGCCAAGGGATTTCACCGTTGCCGGATCAAAGGGGAGGCCGTTGTTGCTCACGCGCAGCATCAGGGAGTGATCGATCTCGCGCAGCAGCACGCGCACCATCCCGGCGTGGCCGTGCTTGGCGCCGTTGGTGATGCACTCCTGGGTGATGCGGTAGAGCTGCGTGGCCACCTGCGGCTTGAGCGGCGGCAGCTCATCCGGGGTTTCCAGTTCGCACTCGATGCCGATGAGCTCGCGCGAGCTGCGCACCAGGGCCGCCAGCGCCATGCCCAGGCCGCCGGCCTCGATGTCCACCGGCGAGAGCCCGCGGGCAAGGCCGCGGGTGATGCGGATGGCGTCGGTAAGGCGGTCCACAATCGCATCCGCCTCATCCACCAGCACGGGGGCCTGGTCCGCGAGTTTTTCCTCCAGGTCCTGCATGTTCATCTTCACCGCCGCCAGGCGCTGGCAGATGTCATGATGCAGATCCTGGCCGATACGGCGCTGCTCGCGTTCGGAGGCGTTGGTGATTTCGCGGCCCAGCGCGGTGCGGCGGGCCTCGGCGGCCTTGCGTTCGGAAATATCGTGCATGACCACCTGCAGGGCCGGCCCCCGTTCATCGGTGAAGGCCGAACCCACCGCCTCCACGTGCAGGGTCGATCCGTCGGCGCGGATGATCTCCTCCTCGAGGGCCGGTGCGGTCATTTGATTCTTGAGGACACTGCGGATGCGCTCCTTCACGGCCTCGTGGTACTGGGGCGAGATGAAGTCGAACGGCGAGCGGCCCTTCACCTCGTCCGCAGATGCCTTGCCCAGCATTTGCAGGCCGGTGCTGTTCATGAAGTCGATGCGCCCCTCGCGGGTGATGTACACCATGGCGGGCAGGGATTCGACCATGAGCCGGTAGCGCTCTTCGCGGGCGCGCAGACCGGCGGCCTGATCGGCGATCACGGCGTGGGTTTCCCGCAGGGCGTGGTCAATTTCGGCGAGCTCGTCGCCGCCGGTGAGCGGCCGGCCGCTGGAGGTGCCCAGGGAGATGGCGCGCGCCTCGTTGAGAATGCGGGTGACGCGGATGGTGATCACACGATGCAGGATCAGCCAGAGCACCCCGCAGGCCGCGAACAGGACGACGCCGGAGACCACCGCGTGCAGCAGCGCCACGTGCCTGGCCTCGCGCAGAGGCCCCGCCAGATCCAGCTCCACCAGCACCACCGGCCATGGCGTCGCAGGGGTGGCCATGATGACCGGGAACGCGCCCAAAACCAGCTTGCCATCCCGGCTGGTGGTCACGCTGCGACGGCCTTTTGCAACCACCTCACGCAACAGCGCCAGGGCCTCCGCCGGAGCGAATTTCTCTGCGGGTGAGCCCACCCAGCCATGGTCCTTGGCGTCGATCACGGTGAGAGAGGGATCGCAGACCAGGGCAAACTTGATGCCGAACTCGAATTGCGCGCGGACCAGTTCTCTGTGCAGGTCATCCTTCGACCCGCGCTCGGCGCTGCGCGTGATTCCCATGCCAGCTCCGTCACAACGGGTGAGCGTGGCTTCGGTCGCCCGCTTGGAATCCACCTGGGCAAAGAAAACTGCCTGAAACGCGATCAGCGCCAGCCCGAAGACCAGCAGCAGCGCCGGTACGGAATACCGCAGCGGAAGCACGTAGCCTTGCCAGGACTTTGAGGGGCCTGCTTTGGGTGGTTCACTGACTGGTAATGAGGGAAGCATGCCACTGACAGGGAATACCACACACGACCGCTGGTTTTCTCTTCCTCAATCTACGGGCGCTCACCATCGGAAAGCAAGCCTTAGCATGGCTAGGGGTCGGCCTGAATGGCAGGAGCGTTCGTCTCATTCACTTGCTCACAGAATCAGAGGTTGAAATTATCGTTTGGACAAATCATTTGGGTTTGTTAGACTTTCAGTAGTTTTCCGTATTTCTGTGAGAGCCGTGACTGAAGCCATCCCCTCCCTTCCCGTGCAACGCATCCGCCGGCCGCGCCATTTCCCTCGCCCAGGGACAGCGGTGGTGACGGCGCTGTTGCTATTGCTCGCCTTCGCAGCCCTGGTGGGTTTTGTGGTGTTTGGACTCAAGATGTGGATGACCCAGCAGCCGGAATGGGGCCGCTACGCCCTGGCCTGCATGGGTGGTTTTGTCATCCTGCGCCTGTGGGCGGCCTGGAACACCCACCGGCTCCACTGCCCGCTTTGCCATGGCACGGTGCTGCATGAAAACCGTTGCGGCAAGCATCGCGAGGCGAAGAAGCTGCCGCTGCTGGGCTACCGGGCGACGGCGGTGGTGAGCCTGCTGTGCACCGGCTTGTTCAGCTGCATGTACTGCGGCACGGTGTTTCGCTTGAAGAAGTAGGCGGCGTGAGACGCGCCGGTTGATGGTTGATGGCTGAAGCGCAGGCACGCGAATTCGCGTTTCTGGTTGCAATGGAATGGCTGGCAAAACCGCCTTGAAGAACTTGCTGCGGAATCGAAAGATGCTCTCGAATGCGAATCGGCGACTGAACCGGGCACCATTTGATCACCATCAGCGCTCCTGCGATACTCTACCGGTCATGAAGAAAACCATAAACCAGCCGAGCGGTGAGGCCATCCTCAAGTCTGCTTCCATCAAGAATTTCGGACTGTTCTCAGATGAAACTCTCGAGTTCTCTCCAGGCATCAACGTCCTCATTGGCAGAAACGGATGCGGGAAATCTCATCTTCTTAAATTGCTCTACACACTCGTCAAAGAGTGCGGTGAGTCTCCAGCCAACGGCAGCGTGCTCGACGCAGAGAAACTTGAGAACCGGCTTGCCCGTAAGCTGGCCGGAGTTTTCCGCCCGGAAAGCGACCGCATAGGGCGTCTTGTGCAACGTGGAACCGGCCGCCGAAGCGCGGAAGCCTGTGCGAGGTTCAACAATGGCAAAAGCTGTAGTTTCAAACTCAGCTCGCTTGACAAGATCAGCGAGGCAAAGAGCGATGTCGGCGAACTCCAGGAGGCCGCCTTTCTGCCTTCCCGTGAAGTTCTGGCCCTTTTTGAGGGATTCATTGCCGCTTATCAGAAACGGGAGCTGTCTTTTGATGAGACCTTCAATGACATTTGCGTTTCCCTGAGCGCCGGCCAACTCAGAGGCCCTCGCAACAGCATGTTGGACGTTCTTGTGAAGCCTCTTGAAGAAGAGATTCGAGGAAAGGTTAGTCTCGAAGGGGGGCGGTTCTATGTTACTGGCGATGACGGAAGCATCGAAGCGCATCTCCTCTCGGAAGGTTGGCGAAAACTGGCTGCCCTGGCTCAGCTCATCATCAATGGAACGCTCACGAGGAATGGCTTCCTATTTTGGGACGAACCCGAGGCAAACCTGAACCCCCGTATGGTCGTGCAGCTTTCCGAAACCTTGCTGCGGCTGGCCAATCAAGGCATCCAGGTCTTTGTTGTCAGTCACGACTACCTCCTTACGACCCGGCTGTCGCTCGCGTCCGAGTATCCGAACGAAATCGCTGAAAATCAGCGCTGTCCCGTGAAGTTCTTCGGACTTGTTCGCCGAGGTTCAGATGAGAAGGGCGCGTCTGTAACCAGTGGCAGCAAGCTCGCGGACCTCTCCGACAATCCCATCCTCGCCGAATACGCAGCTCTCTACGATTACGAGGGCAGCTTGTTTGAGAAAAGTCAACCTCGTGCCTGACACCATGTCCACTGCTCTTGATGTCGAAAACCAGCGCTTTGAGTTTGGTGACCAGTGGTCCGTGGTCTTTAAATACGATGAC
>CAINXC010000793.1 GCA_903854655.1 uncultured Verrucomicrobiota bacterium
CACCCCGGAGACGGTGCCGCACGATGAACAGGCCGGCTGGCGCATGGAACGATTCACAATTACCCGCAACGCATGAGTGACACCCCCAGAGACCCGCACTGGCCCCGTTTTTGGGCTGATGTCCCCGAAGAGGACCGTGCCCCGCTGCGCGAGATCCTGGCTGATCTGCTGGGGCGCGGCACGCTGCTAGGCACGGATGGTGTGGGCCGGGACCTGTACCTGCTGGCCCGCGACCATTACCGCGAACACCTCGCGGACTACCTGTCGCCGCTGGGACTCGAACTGGTGGTGGATGACGACTTCTCGCTGTTGCAGGCCCGGCCGCGACCGGAATCCTGCCTGCTGCTGGGCCAGTTCACCAAGGACGAAACCCTCCTCATTCTGGTGCTCTGGCGCGCCTGGGATGACGTGCGAAACTCCCAGGCGACCCAATCCGTGATCATCACGGTGGACGAACTTTGGACGCGCTTCCGCAGCACCTTCGACAAAATCGAGGCACCGGAAAAAACCCACCTCGATCAACTGCTCGCCCGCTTGAAGCGCCACCGCCTGATCCGCACGAACCGCCCGGAAGGCGCCACCCAGCTGGGCGAAATCCTGATCGAAATCCTGCCCAGCCTGCCGCGCGCCATTCCCTTCGACAACATCGAGGAATGGCTGGCCCGCGCCGGCCTGTATCAGGCTTCCACCGTTCTCAGCCTGGAAGTCGAAGCCACCGAGCAGGTTTAGCCTCAATCCGCCCCTCCTTTGATGCCTGAAGATCCCAAGTCCCCCACCACGCGCGTCCATCTCAGCCGCGTCATCGCCGTGAACTGGTATGGCTACCGCCAGTTCATCGACGTCTCCGGCCTCACGCTGATCACCGGCGCGAATGGCTCCGGCAAGAGCGCGCTGCTCGACCTGATCCAATTTGTCATGCTGGGCGAACAACTCAGCCGCTTCAACAAGGCAGCGGCGGGTGCGGGCAGCGGGCGCACGCTCAAGGGCTACTGCCTGTGCGACACCAATACGGTGGGCCGCGACGGCCAGGAGCGCTTTCTGCGCCCCAGCAGCGTCACCCTCGCGGCGCTGGAGTTTTCCTGGCCGCTGCAACCCGGGGAGGAGACCCCGCGCCGTGAAACCTGGGGTGCGCGCATCGAATATGAAGGCCCCACGGCCAGACCTCGCACACTTTGGTTCATGGCCGGGCGCAGGCTGGAGCATGAGGATTTCCTCAGCTCCTATCTCGATCCCAATCTGCTGAGCTTCATGCCGGAGGACGAGTTCCGCGTCCATGTGCAGCGCGATCTGGACGGGCAGGCGTTTGACCGTATCGCCACCTATCACGGTGAGATGGCTTCGCGCGCGCATCTCGGCTTCGATTCGAAGCAGATGCACAAGACGCTGCCTAATGCCATGGCGTTCCAGCCGGTGGAAAGCTTCGAGAAGTTCATCCGCGAATACCTGCTGGAGCCTGGATTCCCGGATGTGAAAGCAGTGCGCGCCAGCGTGGATGCCCATCGCAACGCCCAGGCGAGGCTGGAGAAGATGCACGACCAGTTCGAGCGGCTGGACCGCATCTGCGCACGCCATGCCGATTACTTGAAGGCGCGCCGTGAAGCCGCCATCTACAACCACCTGCGCGATGCCTTGATGCATGAGGAGAGGCAGGAAAAACTCGTCACCCAACGCAGCAAGCTCGATCAACTGCGCGAGCAGAACGCCGGCCACGAAGCCGATCAAAAATCGGCGCTGGAGGAGCGTGCGGACCTTCAGCACCAACTCGACGAGGTGCGCCATGTGGTGGGCAACGACGGCCAGATCGGCCGCCTCGCGGAGAACCGCACGCGGCGCGATGAATTGCGGCGTGAGGTGGAGACACTGCGCGAAGCGGGCAAGACGGCGCGGCAGTTCCTGCGCGACCGCACCCAGCACTGGAAGCTGTGGCTGCAGCATGGGGCCGAGCTCGGCGTGAAGGAGCCGGAGGATGCCGCCGAGGGATTAAAAGTGATGGCGGGCAATGATGAAGCGCGCGGGCTGGATGCAGCCAGCCGTCTCGCCCGCGTGTTTGACCAGATCAGCCATGAGGGCATGGAGCGGCTGCGGCCCATCGAAGCTAACATCAAGGATCTTGAAGCACGTGAGCAACGCCTGCAGCGCGACATCGACGGCCTGCACGAAGGCCGCGCCGCGCCTTCACCCCTGCTGGATGCACTGAAGGCACGCGGCCAGCGCGCGGTGGCGCTGGGCCGCGTCGTTGAAGTGAAGCCCGCGGCCGAAGCCTGGTGGCCTCTGCTTGAATCCCTGCTCGGCAGCCATCGGCAGGCCGTGCTGCCGGAGGACTTCAAATCCGCGTGGGAACAGGCCCAGCGCATCGGCAGCCTCACGGAACCCTTGATCAATGGCGACGATCTTGCCGCCTCGAAGATCCAGCCGAAGCCGGGAGCCGTGGCGGAATTCTTTGAAACCAAGCACGCCGATGCGCGCGCTTATCTGGATGGCAAGTACGGCGATTTGATGCCCGTGGAGAAGGCTAAGCAGCTCGACAAGCACCCGCGCGCGATCTCGCTCGACGGCTGGCTGAAAGACCCGCCTTTGCGCCTGAAACTGGAGCCGGACAAGGAACTCACGCTCGGCGAGGAAGGCCTGCGCCGCCTGCGGCAGCTGCGCCAGACGGAGCTCAACGAAGTGCAAAAGGCGCTCGCGGATCTGCGCCAGCTGCGCAACGACTGGCGCACCTGGATGAACCGTGGCCGCGAGTGGCGGCTCGATGACGCCGGCCGGCCGCAAGGCACGGACGGGCTGTGGCGACTGCCGGAAGCCGTGAAGGAGTTGCAGGGCGTGGATGAAACCATCCGCTTGTTAGCCACGCCGGAGCGTGAAGAGACAGTCGAAAAGCTGCGCCAGCTCGAAACCACTTTCATGGGCGTGGTCGAGCGCGTGGGCCGCCTGGGCGAGCGATTGTCGAAATTCCAGCAGCAGGAACGCGAACTGCTCGACTCCATCGCCGGAGCGGAGGAGGAGGAGCGCAGCACCTTCATCACCCGCCAGGCCAGCCTTACGCAACTGCACGGCATACGCGAGGCGGAAATCACCGCGCAAGTCGATGCCGCAAAGGCCCAGTACACCAAGTGGAGCCAGCGCTGCGATGCCGCCGCCAGCGTGGCGCGCACCCGCTCCTTCGATGCCGACAAGGCCGGGCAGCAGCGCGACCTCGAACGTCGTGCGCTGGCGGAAACGCATCCCGAAGTAGCTGAGGCGTTTGACCCTTCCGACGATGACAACGCCCGCTACGAGGCGCGACGCGACGACCTGGCGACCCACGAACTGGAGCGCTTCAAACAGATTGCCGAAGATGCGCGCCGCGAGTGGGAGGACCGCCTGCAACATCAGGTGCTGGATGTGTTGAAGGAGCGCCTGGAAGAAGCCGAGCGCACCAAGCGCGAGCTCAACCGCGCCATGGATCACGACATCGGCGGCTGGCGCTACCAGCTCACCATGCGCGCCGACCGCGCGCACAGCGCCATCTGGATGCTGGTGGACAAGGGGCTCAACCCGGGCATGGAACTTTTCGCCGCAGGCGCGAAGGAAGAAATTGAAAAGGCCAAGGCCGAACTGATGGCCGCCATTGAGAACACCGAGGACCCGCGCCATCAGCGCGCTCTCGACTATCGCTACTACCACCACTGGGACATCCAGGCCCAGCCCACGGGCAAGGGCGAAGCCGCAGCGATCTCCCTGAACAAAAGCGCGAAAAAGCAAAGCGGTGGCGAAAACCAGGCACCCTTCTTTGTCGCCATGCTCGCCGCCTTCCAGCGCGTGTATGACCTGGGCCGCCGTGAGGAGCGCCGCAACCTCGGCGTAGTCATCATGGATGAAGCCTTCTCCAAGCTCTCCGGCGACCGCATTGATTCCTGCCTCGCGCTTGCGCAAAACTTCGGCCTGCAGCTCATCATGGCCTTCCCCGAAGACCGCCTGCCCACCATGGTCCAGCACGCCGATACGGTGGTGCAATGCCGCGTGGAGCGCGCCTATGATGACAAGTCAGGCACCGTCAGTGCCATCGAGAACTGGGTGGTGAAAGTGGACCGCGACCGGCTGGCCGAAGTGCTGGGATGAGTCCCGGCAAACAGCCAGACGGTGCAGATGGTCCTCGCCCCCCACGCGGCGATTGATCACAGTGGTTTTCAACACATCCGGGCCTTTACCGCAGCTTTCCCCGTTAAATCGCGGCGTTTGGGTAGATCGTGGGTGACAGCAACCGCCTTGATTTCCTCTGGCATTGGCAGCCATCCTTGCTCCACTCCACACGTGAACGACAAACTGCCCAAGAGCGCCCGCAATTGCCCTGCCCTTTCCAGGACCATCACCCCCAAGGAATGCGGGTCCGACCGTGTTTCGAAAATCGACTGCCCGGACACGTGTGAGTTTCATCCCTTCACCCTGGCCAATGCCGGGGGCCTGACTTCCATTGAAGAGCGCCTGCTCAAAAAAGTGCAGAAGCGCGTGCTGGATGAACTGCGCGGCGACCAGGCACGGGAGCTTGGACGGAAATTGCGCGAGTCCGAGGATGAAGTGGAGCATTTCTTGATGCTGCTGCAGGCCGTCCATACCACCGGAGAGGTGGAGGGGCCTGACTTTGTGGACCGCTGGGCTAAGGACCACTTCGAAGGCCTGAACAACGATGAACGCACGCTCCTCAAGGCGCAGCAGACACAGCGCCCGGTGCTGATCCAGATTCAGCGTGTGATTGACGAGCAATCGATGGAGGTGCTGGATCTCCTTGGAGCCGATCCACAGCCCTTCACAGTGGTGGCGGACGTGGAACTCGACGAGGCCATGGAGGGCGACACGCTGCTGGGCTGGATTTACGACGCGCCGCTGTTCACCCGCCTCAGCGGTCCGGCCTTTGAACTGCCTGAGCACGAGTCCAGCCAGCCGCTGGAAGCTCTGCGAGAGATCGCCAAAACCCTGAACGGCCCTCTCCTGCCCGACCAGCTCCGGCTCTGGCTGAAGACCCATGCCCTGGAGATCTATCAGACGCTGGAGGATGTGGAAGAGACGGATGAAGAAGAGGAATTCGGTGCCGGCGTCGAGGATGTGTATGCCTCCTTCGACTGGGCCGATCTGCCGGACTTTTCCCAGGACCTGATGCCGCGCCAGCGCCCGCTTGGCGAGCGCGAAATCGACGACCGGCTGGGCCCCTTCCTGCATCGTCACAAGGATCCGGAACAGGCCGTGCAGTGGTTCGAGGAAACCTGGCAGGACATCGCCAGCAGTGTGGATCAGGTGACCGACGGGGTGCTCAGCGACGAGGGTTTCGGCGTGGTGCTCATTCTCCTGGCCAAGGCCGCCTGCGTGCTGCATCCCCGCGCCCCTGTGCGTGAAGACCCCAGCCCTGTGCGCTTCATGTGGCAGCTCGGCAGGGAAATGAGCGAATCCATCCGCATCATCACCGATGAATCCGGCGAGGAAGCGTTTGAGCAATACATCCACGACAGCCCGCAACCCGTGGTCTGCCAGTGGTTGTGCGGCGAAGCGGCCAGCTTTGCCGAGGGCAATGAAGCGGTCTTTGACAACGAAAACCTGTCCGTGGTTTTTCCCATCATCAAAGCGGCGGTGTGGGAGATGTGCCACTGGCCGGCGGCCTGACATCAACTTCCAAACACGGATCGAACATGGCGTGGTGGAGCTACAGCGATTCCCAGGACAGCAAGGATGACCTCCAGCGCGAAATCGCGCGCCGCAAGAAGAAAGGCGAGGCGTTCGTGCCTGTGGAGGCCCCCAAGGGCAGCAAGCTCGCGGTGAAGTTCTGGGGCCAGTCCTGGCAGCATCATCTGGAAAGCTATGCCGACTATGAATCGCGGCTGCCGCGCGGCCGCTCCTACCTGCGCAAGGGCAACGTCTATAACCTGAGCATCGACAAAGGCGTGGTCACCGCCCAGGTCGCCGGCCAGTCGCTCTATGACGTCAGCATCAAGATCAGCCCGATGAAGCCCGCGCTCTGGCAGAACATTCAAAAGCAGTGCGCCGGCCAGATCGGCAGCCTCCTGGACTTGCTCGGCGGCAAGGTGGGTGACGGCGTGCTCAGGGTCATCACCGACCGCGAGCAGGGCCTCTTCCCCGCGCCGAAGGAGATCAAAACCATCTGCACCTGCCCGGACTGGGCCGACCTTTGCAAGCATGCCGCCGCCGTGCTCTATGCGATCGGACTGAAGTTCGATGCGGAGCCCGAGCTGTTCTTCAAACTGCGCGGTGTAAACTACGAGGAACTGGTGTCCCAGGCTGCGGATGCGGTTGCCCAGGGACCGGCGGGAGGCGATGCCGTGATCATCGCCAACGAGGATATCTCCAGCATGTTCGGCATCGACATGGGCGATGCCCTTTCACCTGAAGCCGAAGCGACGCTGAAGAGCGTGGTGCCGAAGGTCAGGAAGGCCGCCAAGAAGTCAGCTCGCAAACGCCCTGCCGGCTGAAGCACAGGCGTCCCGTGATTATTGCAGGTCCCGGCTGCGGCTGGCACGCCTGCAGCTCGCACTCCTGCATAAGTCCCAACTTCCCCATGGACGAGGGCCATGGCCAACGATACAAAGACCTCCTCTATGAGTCTCCACGGAAACCATCTCATCGCCGGTCAGCGCGTCGCGCCTGACGGCCCTACTTTTGTCGCGGTCAACCCCTCCACCAGCGAGTCCCTGGAGCCTTCATTTGGCGACGCCACCGAGGCGCAGGTTGATGCCGCGCTTAACGCGGCCGAGGAGGCGTTCGACGGCCTGCGCACCGCCACTGCAGAGGTGCGTGCCGCCTTCCTGGATTCACTGGCGGACAAGATCGTGGGCTTGGGCGATGCCTTGCTGGAGCGGGCTCACGCCGAGACCGGGCTGCCCATGGCGCGGCTCACCGGCGAGCGCGGCCGGGCCGTGGGCCAGTGCAAACTGTTTGCCAGCCTTATCCGCGACGGCTCCTGGGCTGAGGCACGCATCGACCATGCGCTCCCGGACCGCCAGCCGCTGCCCAAGCCGGATGTGCGCCGTGTGATGCAGCCGGTGGGTCCGGTGGTGGTGTTTGGCGCGAGCAATTTCCCCTTCGCCATCGGCGTGGTGGGCACGGACACGGTGTGCGCCCTGGCCGCCGGTTGTCCTGTGGTCGTGAAAGGCCATCCCGCCCATCCTGGCACCTGCGAAATGCTCAGTGGCGCGGTGTTTGCAGCGCTTGCCGAGACCGGCCTGCCTGCGGGCTCCTTCTCGCTTCTGCATGGCAAAAGCAATGAGATGGGGGCAGCCCTGGTCCGGCATCCTCTCACCAATGCCGCTGCCTTCACCGGCTCGCTCAAAGGCGGGCGGGCGCTGTTCGACATTGCCGCCTCTCGGCCCACGCCCATTCCCTTTTATGGCGAAATGGGTTCCATCAATCCAGTATTCCTTCTGCCCGGCGCGCTGAAGGCCCGTGGAACACAGATCGCCGAAGGCTATGTGGGATCCGTCACCATGGGTGTGGGACAGTTCTGCACCAATCCGGCCCTCGTGCTCGGGATCGGCAGCGTGGAACTGGACAGCTTTGTCCAGGCAGCCGCCGAAGCCGCGGAGAAAGCGGCCCCGGCGACCATGCTGCATGCCGGCATCCGCAGCGCGTATTGCGAGGGCACGGCAGCGATCGCGAGCATCGAAGGCATCACGATCGCCGGGCAGTCCGGCACCGATCCCAGCGATGAAGCCACCCAGGCTGAGTGCGTGATCTTCAGCACAGACCTCGCCACCCTCGAAGCCCATGACAGCCTGCGCAGCGAGGTCTTTGGCCCGTGCTCCATTGTCACCCGCTGCACCTCCAAGGACGATCTCGTCCGCTTTGCCAAGACCCTGGACGGCCAGCTTACCGCCACCATCCATGGCACGCCCGAGGATCTGCGTGAACATGCCGACCTGGTCCGCGTGCTGGAACGCAAGGCAGGCCGCATCGTCTTCAATGGCTTCCCCACCGGCATCGAAGTATGCCCCTCGATGCACCATGGCGGTCCATATCCCGCTGCCTCCCACAGCTTCTTCACCAGCATCGGCACCGCCAGCATCTACCGCTTCGTGCGCCCGGTATGCTACCAAGGTTTTCCCGATGAAGCACTGCCCGAACTGCTGCAAGGCAAGAACACACGCGGAGCATTCCGGCTGATCGACGGTGCGCTCACCAAAGCAGATGCCTGAGAGCCCGCCCCCCTTTATCATCTCGTTCCCCACCATGCCCAAAACAGCGCCCTCGCCCCCGTGGCACATTGTCCGCCGCTCCTCCATTCACTCCCGCGGAGTGTTCGCCAGACGCTACATCCCCAAGGGTACGGAAATCCTTGAGTACACCGGCGAGAAGATCAGCAAAGCCGAGTCCGAGCGCCGCGCCCAGGCCCGCATGGCACGCCATCGCAAGTCAGGGGTGGCTGCCGTGTACATTTTCGCGTTGAACAGCAAACAGGACCTCGACGGCAGCTCGCCCAAAAACACGGCCCGGCTTCTCAACCATTCCTGCGATCCCAACTGCGAAGCGCTGCAAGACCGCGGCCGTATCTGGCTCTGCGCCATGCGCGACATCAAGGAAGGCGAGGAACTGACGTTCAACTACGGTTTTGACCTGGAAAACTGGGACGAACATGTGTGCCGCTGCGGCACCGCACGTTGTGTCGGTTTCATCATCGGTGAGGAACATTGGTCAGGACTGAAGACAGTCCTTCAGGACCGCGCCAGGAGGGTGCGCGCACAACGCAAAAAAGATGCCGCCGCCGCGAAGAAACTGGCTGATCTTTACCTGAATCACACTCCTCCCTGGCAGACCAAAAAGAAGGCGGCGGTGAAAAAGAAATCCGCTGCCAGGAAGAAGCCGGCGAAGAAGGCATAGCAGAGACGCGACTGGAAGTGCTCCCAGATCGTGCAGCACGGGCTTCTGCTGTAGCTGGCCTCTGAGAGGCTGGACCTGATGCGCTCCATTCACGCACCAGATTCCGTTGGTAGATGCTTGGAAGTGGGCACCCACTTCGACCAGGCTCCCGCGCCTCCGGGCTCACAGAGCCCAGCTACAGCAATGGCGCTTACGCACCTTGCCTGAATTCTCCAACGCTGGGTGCGAATCCAGTGCCTTGGGACTTCGAATCGTCCAAAATTGTGGGTAGTCGTCAGCCCGCAGTCAAGATCAGCGCCCGAGCCGGTCACGGTGCAACCATGACCGCCCTCAACCCGCTGCCTCGATTTCCACGCGCGGGAACAAAGGCGTGCCCTGCCCCAGCTGATGGCCGTCGGGAATCAATCCCCAGGTCAGCTTGTCCAAGGTGAACCCTTCCGGCAGCACCCAGCCGAGTTGTTCGCGAATCTTTGGGCAGGCCACCGGCATGATCGGATTGAGCAGCACCGTCACCTGCGCGAGCGCTTCCACCAGATGACGCAGCACGGCATCCAGACGGGCAGCCTGCGTCTCGTCCTTCGCGAGTTTGAATGGCTGAGTCTGCTCAATGAAGCCGTTCGCAGCGGTCACGATCTTCCAGGCCTCCTCGATGCCATGATGAATCGCCCAAGACTCCATCTTGGGCGAATACGCCGCGACGGCATCGGCGACCACCTGGCGCAGTGACGCGCACACTTCGTCATCAAAATCGTTGATCTTCACCACGCCGTTGCGATAGCGGCTGGCCATGTTGAGCGTGCGGTTGAGCAGGTTGCCCAGGCCGCCGGCCAGTTCCTTGTTGTAGGCCATCATGATCCGGTCCTCGCTGAAGTCCGCGTCGTAACCCGTGGCGATGTCCTTCATCAGGTAGAAGCGCAGGCCGTCCGGAGTGAACGTGTCTGCGAGCTGCACCGGATCAATCACGTTGCCCACGCTCTTGCTGATCTTGCCGCCGCGCAGGTTCCACCAGCCGTGGACGATGAGCTGCGGAATCTCGGTGTCGCTAAAGCCCATGGCGTGCAGCATTGTCGGCCAGTAGATCGCATGCGGCGGGGTGAGGATGTCCTTGCCAATGACATGCGCGTTGGCCGGCCACAGGCGTTTGAAGTCGGGCAGGCCGGTGTTGCCCACCTCCTCGGCCAGGTAACCGGCAAAGCTGATGTAGTTCACCAGCGCATCGAACCACACGTAGTTTACGAAGTCGGGATCGAAGGGCAGCGGGATGCCCCAGGTGAGCCGCTCCTTGGGACGGGAAATACACAAGTCGATGCTGCCGGAGCCTTCGAGCGCATTGATGACGTCGTTGGTCCGGAAGGCCGGAAAAATGAAGTCCGGATGGCTGCGGATGAAGCCCTTCAGCCACTCCACGTGCTCGCTCAGCTTGAAGTACCAGTTCTCCTCCTCAAGCTCGACCACCTCGCCCCACTCCTCGCTCCAGGTGCCATCTTCGCGGCGTTCTTTTTCGGTGAGAAACTGCTCCTGGCGCACCGAGTAAAAGCCCTGGCGTGGTGCCTTGTAGAGCTGTCCGGCATTGTGAAGATTCGTCAGGATCGCCTGCACCACCCGCTTGTGCGGCTCCGCAGTCGTGGCGGCCCAGCCATCGAATTCCACGCCCAGCTTCTTCCACAGCGTCACGAAGTGCTCCGTGATGCCATCGACAAACTGTTGGGGATCCAGCCCCGCCTCAGCAGCCTTTTTTTGCACCTTCTGGCCATGCTGATCGACTCCCGTCAGGAAATACACTTCACGCCCAGCCAGCCGTTGATAGCGCGCCATCACATCCGCCAGCACCTTTTCATACGCGTGGCCGATGTGCGGCGCGGCGTTGGTGTAGTCGATGGCGGTGGTGATAAAATATGGCTTCATGGATGAGAATAGAAAAGTGCGGGAGTGCTCAGTGCTTAGTGCGGAGTTGGCAAGGGATCAAGGCTTTGGGACAAGCGGGCTGGGCGCAGGAATGAGCGCCGGGTCCTTCTTCCCCAATAACCGCACAAACAGCCCGGCTGCCGCAATCAGAGCCACCGGAATCGCGGGCGGACACCAGATCAGGGCTCCTTGAAAAGCCAGATAGCTGGCCACCAGCGCGGCGAACAGCCGCAGCAGCGCGCCCCCGACGGCCTTGTGCTTGGGCAAACGCAGAAGGCTCAGTCCCAGCAGCGCCGCCACGATCCATGCGGCGATTTGTTCAACAAAGGTCAGGACGCGCACCCTTGGCAAGGCAAGGGCGCCCGCAATGGCCTGGGCCTGAGCGCGCGCGGGGGTCGCGATGGTGCCGTCGTTATCGATGCCCATCACGATGGTCTTGCCCTTGCCCAGGATCTTCGCAGCCCCGCCTTCCGGATCGATCATGTCCGAAGTCATCAAATCCAGCCCGTTGACGCTGGGGATCGTGAGGCTGACGGGGACAATGCTGCCATCATCTTGCAAGGGCACGAACAAGGCGTCCCCGAGATGCACCCCCGCTCCAGGGCCAGTGTGCAGGCGCTGGTGCGCAAACGGCGTGCGCGAGGCGCGGCTCAGCGCCACGAGCACCAGTGACGGAACCGCGTGATCCCGCAAACGCAGCGCCATGAACCACGGTGGCCCGGTGACGACGCCAATGTCCCTTTGTGGCAGCAAAACTGGTTCCGGCAGTCCTGCAAGCTTGTGCAGCCCGGGGAGCAGTTCCGCCTGCCCATGCAAACGCTCCAGTGCCGGCAGATGGTCGGCTACAAACTTGATCGTTACGAGGTCAGCCGCGCCCCCGCTGGAAGCTTCGACCCCAATCACCACGCCGGGAATGGGCAGCAACGCCTGCGCCAGTTCAGGCAGTGAGTCAGGTTTGGGGGACTTCCAGTTGAGCGGATCGGCGATGACCAGCACGCCGGGATCGAAGGCTGCAAGCCCCCTGGCAATCATCAAGTAGTCGATGGGCAGCGGCGGCCAGCCGGCATACTCTTTTTTGTCCTCCTCACGCAGGCGGACAAAGACGACCTCGCCCAGCTTCGCCGGATCAGGCTTGAGCCGGGGACGCGCATTGGCGAGCATGAAGTCGAGAAAGAACTCGTCCACCTGACGAAAGCGGCCGTGCTCCCGCTCGCCGTTCAACCACCACGCGAGGCCGGAGAGCAGGGCCAGCAGAACGAAGGCGCGCAACATGGACATGACGGCATGACAGCTATCCGCGCGCTTCACGCATTCAAGCCCTCATTCGAGGGCTCGTGGCCATCGCCACGCGCACCCTTCACATGGGTTTCACCAGCCGCCCGGCGGGCTCTGGCCTCGGCAAAAAAAGATTTCAGGATGCCCACCGAATCCGCGGCCAGCACGCCGCTGGTGATCTCGCAGCGATGGTTCAAATTGGGGGCCTGCAGGAGGTTCCAAAAACCGCCGGCCGCGCCGCCCTTCACGTCCTCGCAACCGAAAATCACCCGCCGAACCCGGCAATGGACGATGGCTCCCGCGCACATCGGGCAGGGCTCCTTGGTCACGTACAGGTCGCATTCGTTGAGCCGCCAGTCGTCCATCGCGCTCTCGGCCTGGGTCAGGGCCAGCATCTCCGCATGGGCCGTCGCGTCCTTCAGCGTCTCCACCTGATTCCACGCCCGGGCGATGATCCGTCCCTCGTGCACGATCACGGCGCCAATGGGCACTTCGTCTTGCGCCGCCGCCTTGCGCGCCTGGCGCAGCGCTTCACGCATGAAGTGCTCGTCGCTGCCAAGGTCGATGATCGGGATGTCCATCTTTCTTCTGTCGGTTTCAATGAACGAGGTTTCAATCGCGAAAACGGGTCCTTGTCCCCTGCCCGCTCATGAGTAATGTCCGGGTGAGATGGCAAGCAAGATCGACCCCCTACTGCACCAAGACAAAAAGCCCGACTGGATCCGGGTGAAGCTGCCCCGTGACCCTGTATTCTGGAGCACCAAGGCCTTGATCAGCGACCTGAAGCTGCACACCGTGTGCGAGGAAGCCCAGTGCCCCAACCGCTGGGAATGCTGGAGCCAGGGCACCGCCACCTTCATGATCGCCGGCGACCGCTGCACCCGCGCCTGCGGCTTCTGCGCGGTGAAAACCGCCAAGCCCTTCGCCCTGGAGGCCGATGAGCCCCAGCGCGTGGCCCAGGCCGTCAAGCGCATGAAGCTCAACCACATCGTCATCACCGCCGTCGCCCGCGACGACGTGCCCGATGGCGGCGCCGATCATTTTGCCCGGACCATCGAGGCCGTGCGCGCCGAGCAGCCCGGCATCACCATCGAAATCCTGGTGCCGGACTTCAACGGCAAGGACGATGCGCTCATGACCGTGATGCAGGCCCGCCCCCACATCTTCAATCACAACCTGGAAACCGTGCAGCGCCTCACCCCCCTGGTGCGCTCCCGTGCGCAGTACCACCGCTCCCTGCATGTGCTCAAGCGCGCCAAGGAAATGGCCGCCGAACTCGGCGGCAAGTGCGCCACCAAAAGCGGCCTCATGCTCGGCCTCGGTGAAACCGAAACCGAGCTGTTCCAGGCCATGGATGACCTCGTCGAGCACGGCGTCACCGTACTCACCCTCGGGCAGTACCTGCGCCCTTCGCCCAGCCACCTGCCCGTGGTCGAGTACATCCACCCCGACACCTTCGAAAACTACAAGCAGATCGCCCTCAAAAAAGGCTTCCGCCACGTCGCCAGCGCCCCGCTGGTGCGCAGCTCGTACCACGCGGCGGACTTCAAGCCGGAATTGGATTTGGATTAGCGGGCCCAAAGTAGCCCAGTTGCGCCGCAACTGGAGAGCGCCGTCCCCTTTCATGAGCCCCAATTGGGGCGACCCAACCCAGCCTAGGTCGCGTGAGCTTCCAGCGAGCGAGGCCTGTGGGTAGGCACGAAACATGAAGCGCGAACCCAGGACAGGTTGGGCCGTGAGTGAAACCAGAAGCGCACCCTCAGGCATGGCCAGCGGTGCGCTCTTCCGCAATGTCGGTTGCTTCGAGCGCCACAACGCAGTCGTCCTCTCCCGGCGGGAGAGGATAAGAGGTGAGGGGCGGAGCGGCCTCTGGCCAAGGCTCCCCCGGCCAGCACCACAGCAATGCCTCTGGACAAGCATCTCCCTTAGCCGGTAAATGCATCCCGTCATGAGCGAACGGCCCCTCCTCTTCATCTCCGCCGTCAGCAAGGAGCACCGTTCCCTGCGCAGCACCGTCGCCGACATCCTGCACCAGCTCGGCTACGACACCGATTTTCAGGACATTTTCGGCACCGAACAGGGCGACATCACTGGGATGCTCGCCCGCCGTGTTGAGGCTTGCGATGGCGTGCTCCAGCTCGTCGGCCAGCGCTACGGCTTCGCCCCGCCCGCACAGCACCCCGTGTACGGTGAATGTAGCTACACCCAGTTCGAGGCCCTGTATGCACGCGGCAAAGGCATGAAAGTCTGGTATCTGTTGCTCGCCCCCGCCCATCCCCATGATCCCTGCGACGCCGAGTCTCCGGAACGTCAAGCTCTCCAGGCCTCCTACCGCCAGCGTATTCAGGATGATACCCACATCTACCATCAATGTGCCACGGTTGATCAGACTAAACTGCGCATCCACGAATGGAGGAACGACTTGGCCGAGTTGCGCTTCGCATGGCAGCAGCGCATGGATCGGATGGAACTCCACACCAGTGACAGCCACGCCATGCTCCAACGCATGGAGAAGCAATTGGAGGATCTCGCGAAGGCTAAGCAAGCCGAAGGTAAGCAGCTCTCTGACTTCCCCCGCGAGGAGATCATTGCCGAACTTGCCCGGCTGGAAGGCATCACTTTGGCCGAGTTGCAGAGCCTCCTAGCCGAGGCCAGCGCCAGCAACGACCTCTCCACACGCGCCCAAGCTCTCATGATTGAGCAGCAGTTCGCCGAGGCCGCCGTGCTCTCGCGGAAAGCCGGGGATGCCAAGGCCAAGCGCTTGCAGGATCTCCAAACCCGCACCGCCGCCTTGGCCAAAGAAGCTGCGTTGGACTACCACAGAGAGGGGCTCGCCCATTTCTACCAGCTCCAATATCCACTAGCCATTAACGCCTACGAGACCGCGCTGGAGCAAATCACCTGCGACAGCCATTCGGGAACCTGGGCTATGCTGCAAAACGATTTGGCAGTCGCGCTCCAGGAGCAGGGCATCCGTACCGACCCGGCAGTCGGCAATCAACACCTCGCTCGCGCAGTTACCGCCTACCGCGCCGCACTGAAGGTCTATACCCGCGAGGCCTTTGCGCACCACTGGGCAATGACGCAGAATAACCTGGGACTTACCATTCAGAATCAGGGCATTCGCAGCGAGGGGCAAACGGGGCTGAACCTACTAGCGGAGTCAGTAACAGCCTACCGTGCAGCGCTCACGGTTTACACAAGAGAGGCCCTACCGCAGCTCTGGGCAATGACGCAGAACAACTTGGCTATCACCCTCCAGGAGCAGGGCAGCCGTAGCGAAGGACTTGTGGGGCAGAACCTATTGGGGCAGGCCGTTGCCGCCTACCGTGCCTCGCTGGAGGTGCTCACCCGGGAGGCTTTGCCGAAGGCTTGGGCCATGACCCAGAATAACATGGCCTCTGCTCTCGCGCAGGAAGGGGAGCGCCGCGAAGGGGAGGCCGGGCTGGAGCTGCTTGCGCTGGCTGTTGCGGCGTTCCGTGCTTCGCAGGAGGTGTGTAGCCGCGAGACCCGCCCACAGTACTGGGCGGGGACACAGAACAACAGTGGCCTCGCGCTTCAAGAGCAAGGCATTCGCAGCAAAGGGCAGGCAAGGCTGGACCTATTAGCGCAGGCAGTTACGGCCTACCGCGGGGCGCTTACCGTGCGCACTCGCGAAACCCTGCCCCAAGACTGGGCGCGGACGCAAAGCAACATGGCCAACGCTCTCTTGGCCCAGGGCATTCGCAGCGACGGACGGACCGGGCTAGAGTTGTTACAGGAAGCCGTCAGTTCCTATCGGGCCGCGCTACAGGTACACACCCGTGAGGCTCTCCCGCAGGACTGGGCACAGACGCAAAACAACCTGGGAAGTGCGTTGGTAGCGCAAGGGGACAGGGCGCTGAATAAAAATATTGGGTTGCGATCTTACTCGGAGGCTGAGGAGGCGTACTTAGCGGCGCTGGAGGTGCGTACTTGGGCGGCACTGCCCCACGACCACCAGTTGACCAAGAAGAATCTGGCCTTGGTGAGGGAGAAAATGGCGAAGTGAAGGGAGGACAAGGAGGCTTGTTCCCTGCCACACCCCACCAAGATCACGCTTGGAAAACGCCCAATTCCCCCTACAATCTCGCCATGCCAACGTTCATTCCTGACCTCAGCAAGCAGCAAGTGGATGCCGAAATCGCCATCATGCGCGAGCATAGCAAGAAGATCAATGCCTCGAAGGAAACCGCGATCGCCTCCCTGATCCGGGCAGGACTCCTGACCAAAAGCGGCAAGCCGAAGAAACGCTTCTACGGCAGCAAGCCCTGAGCTTCGACCTCATGACTCAAGGTTCGATTGTTCTTGGCTACCATGGCTGTGACCGTGAAATCGGCGAGCGCGTTCTGGCAGGCGACACAGACCTCCGTCCGAGCACCAACGACTACGACTGGCTGGCCAGTGGCATCTACCTTTGGGAGAACGACCCGGAACGCGCGATGCATTGGGCAAAGACGGTGCTGAAGCACGGCAAAATAAGCCGGTCGGCCATCCGGGAGCCTTTCGTCCTCGGGGTCATTGTCGAGGCGGGCAACTGCCTGAATCTCATGCAGGCCCAGTCAATCCGACTTGTGACCGAAGCCTACAACGCGCTCAAACAGGTGCATGACCTGGCGGGGCGAGGGCTGCCCAAAAACTCACTCATCAAAGGCGAACTGACTCTCCGCCGGCTTGATTGCGCGGTGATTCAATACCTGCATCAACGCCGCCAGGAAGCAGGACTGCAAGCCTTTGACACCATTCGCGCCGCTTTTCCCGAGGGCCACGAACTTTATCCGGGCGCCGGTTTTCAGGAGCGCACCCACATCCAGCTTTGCGTGCGGCGGCCACATCACATAATCGGCTATTTTCGCGTGAAGACCCGCTGACAAATAGGACGGAAAGGAAGCAACAATCATGATCGCCGCCACCCGCCAAAAAACGAAGCAGGCAATTCTGACCCGCGCTCTGGATCGCGGGATCAAGGAGCCTGCGCCGCCTGTGGTGGCCTCCTGGGTGCGGGATCACTTGCGGCTGCCGGATTCGGACATGCGGCGCATGAAGAGACTCTACGATAAGGTGATGGCTGAAACAGCCACCGAGGCGGAAAGCGTGGAACTGGACAGCCTGATGGATGCCTGCGCTACCATGGATCTGTTGCGCGCACGGGTGCTGTTCGGCGCTACGAAGAGCAGCGCGGCGTCTGCTGGCAAATGAGCCGGGTTCCGGCCAGCCTCGCCAACAGAATTTCCCGGCCTGGGTGCAACTGAGAAGGTTGTGGTTTGTGAGCCTCCCCGCCCCTCAAGGCCGCTGGTTCCAGTAGATTTTGAGGTTCTTGGTGCGGCGTCCGGCGGCGACGATGTCGAGCTTCTTGTCGCCGTTCAGGTCTGCCACCACGGCGTCTTCGCAGGCCATGGTGTTGTCATCAATGAGGGCCTGCTGCCAGCCGCTGCCGTCCTCCTTGGTGGTCCAGAAGATTTTGACCCCCACCTTGGGGCCCACCTGCTGCATGGAGCGCCAGCCGACCACGATCTGGCGGTTGCCCAGGCCCATGAGGTCGTGACAGGCCAGCGCGTGGCCGTCCACCAGCGTGTCGTCCAGCATGGTGCGCTTCCATTCCAGGTCCTTGGGGCCGTTCGGCGGCGGGGTGTAGATGCAGAGCTGGTTGCCGTGCATGGGCTCGATGGTGGCGACGTAAGGCGAGCCGTTGGCGAACACGCCCCAGCGCACCTCGCCAGCGCCCTTCAGTTCCTTGGAATCAACGGGGTGGCGGGCGATCCACTGCTGGTGCCAGCCGGCGTCGCCGGGGCTCAGCCGCACCACCCCTTCGCGACCGCACAGCAGGAGATTCTCCGGCTCGCCGGGACCAGCGGGCACGATCTCCAGGTTGTGGGTCATGTGCATGGAATCGATCACCACGCTGGTCTTCCATTCCGCCTTCGGGTTCTCCGGCTTCTCATAGGCCAATACCCGCACACCTGCGCCAGCGCCGTTCTTGTTGCCGCGACCATGCAGGGGGGCGACCACCAGGGCGTAGCGCCCGTTCTGGCCGCGCACCCACTTCATGCGGTGCACCGTGGGTTCGTTGGGCAGCTTCACCGGTTCCCACTTCTGCCGGCGGTCGGCGGGCGGGATCAGGTAGAACACCGCGCCGCTGGTTTCGGTGTCGCCGGGGTTCCACTCCGCGCCCACGGCCACCTCGCACTTGCCGGTGCCGTTGATGTCGCGCGCGGCGATGCACACGTGGTCCTTGGCCGTGAGCGCATCCGTCATCACGTGCTTCTCCCAGGTGGGGTTTTCGTACCAGACGATCTGCCGCTTGTCCGCCAGCAGGATGTCCGTCTTGCCGTCGCCGTTCACATCGGCCAGGGCGATGCCGTAGCCGATCTCCACCTGGTCGTCGATGAGCTGCTCCTTGAACGCAGGGCTCTCCGCCCGGGCAAGGGTGGCAAGGGCGAGGGCGGCGAGAAGCAGGGTCTTCATGCGCAGGTTAGAGCACGGGGAGCAGGGGCAGGTAAAGCGCAAAATGAGGAAGGAGCCGGTATGGACAGCCGCCGCCGCCAATGCCATGACTCGCCCGCATGAAACGCCTCTGCATCTACTGCGGCTCCAGTCCCGGCTCGCGCCCCGAATACGCCGTGGCGGCCGCCGCCTGCGGCCGCACCCTGGCGCAGCGCGGCATTGGCATCGTCTATGGCGGCGGCAACACCGGCATGATGGGCCGGGTGGCGGATGCCGCCCTGGAGGCGAAGGGCGAAGTCATCGGCGTGATCCCGCATCACCTGGCGGAAAGGGAACTGGCCCACGACCGCGCCACCCAGATGATCCGGGTGAACTCGATGCACGAGCGCAAGCAGACGATGGCCGATCTGAGCGACGGCTTCATCATCCTGCCCGGCGGCATCGGCACGCTGGAGGAGCTGTTTGAAACCTACACCTGGCTGCAGCTCGGGCTGCATCGCAAGCCCATCGGCCTGCTCAATGCCGCCGGGTTCTTCGATCACATGCTGGCCCTGCTGGATCACATGGTGGCCGAGCGCTTCCTGAACCCCGGCCATCGCGACATGCTGCTGGTGGATGACGACGTGGAGCGCCTGCTGCACCGCATGGAAGGCTTTGTCGCCCCCGATGCCGGCAAATGGCTCGACAGCGTGGCGAAAGAATTGCGCTGACAGGGGCTGAGGGCCTCTGGCGTCTGGAAGGGCGATGTGGCCAACCCGTCAGGGCTCGCCGCCATGACCAAGGCTGGCGACACCGGCATCGTTCTCACCGCATCGCAGAAGCGGCCGGCATCGGCCATCCAACCAGCCTCTTTCTTCCAAAACACGCGGGATCGGCGGCACGAGATCGGGAAAAAGTGTGTTTACAGGGCCAGGGTTTTGTGGTTCCTAGTATGCGATGATCTGGAATGGATCAGCAAGCGCCGAAGTTTCTCTATTTCCCTGACCCAACGCCATGAAAATCACGCTCTTCGCGGTCCTTATTGGAAGCCTCCTTGTGGCGCCCTCCTCCCATGCGGCATGGCAGCGGCTGGGTGGGTTGGACAAACGGCCGGTGAATGATGCGGATGCTTCCATTGCGAACACGAAAATCGCCTCCGCCAGTGGTGTCGGCCAGCCCGAGAACCTGCTGCTTAGCGACCCGTCCGCTGCTGCGAAGCTGTCAGTGGGTGCCTGTGAGGTCGTGATTGATCTCGGTCGGCAGGTGGTCACCAACTACGTGACTTTCGTGAACGGAGGCTCTGAGGGCCGGGTTTCCGTGTCGTCCAGTGGAGATCAGCGGAACTGGACCGCCCTTTCACGGGATGTGTTCACCGGGGCTGACCTTTTGATCACGCTGAGATTCGCCGGCGCCCAGGGGAAGTATGTGAAACTGGAATTTGACCTGAGCAAGGCTGGAACCGTTCGCGGGCTGGGAGTTTTCGGCAGCGACACCGACTACGACTTCAAGGTGCGTGAATCAAAATCAAGCCCTGGCCCGATGAACGTGGCCGGTGGTCTTGGTGGCAGCCGTGTGATCTACATTCATCCCGCGCCTGTGGGCGGAGACGAACTGGCTGAGAAGTACAACAAGTATGTCTTTCCTGAGTCTTCCGACAAGTTCCGCACGGTCATCTATGATCTCGGCCAGCCACGCACGCTGACGGAAATTGGTTCCGTGCATTCGCCCCGTCCTGTGCGGGTCTTTGCCTATACGTTTGAAACGCTGCCTGAGAAGGAAGACTGGCGCCATCGCCGCTCGTTTGATCCTGCGGTTTTCGATTCCATGAAGCCGGTGGCCATGGCGGAAGACTCGCAAGGCGTGGGCTTCATCAAGGCCAAGCTGGCAAAGAGTGTGCGCGCCCGTTATGTCGCCCTGCGCTGGGAGCCTGATTTCAATCCCCCGGGGTTCCTGGTGGGTGCCGTCAACATCAGCGCAAGCGGGCTGGGGATGGGCGATTACAGTCCGGGGTCCGGTGGTCCTGGTGCAGGTTCGTCAGGTTCGGGCGGTGGAGCGGGCAATGGGAACGGCAACGGTGGCAACGGTAACGGTGCCGGCGGTGGTAATGGCAACGGTGCCGGCGGTGGTGCAGGCGGGTCCGACAGCAGCGGTGGCTTTGGCGCCTCTTCGGCAAGTCCCTTCTCGTCTCCTGGCGGTGGTGGCGGGCCCACTCGTTCCAGCGGTTCCAACGGCGGCAACGCCGGATTTACCAGCCAGTGAGATTCAAGGAAGCGGGGAGGGACATTCCCCTCGCCCGCTTTTCCAGGGGGCAGCCCTGGGTTTGTCAGCGAGTGAGGCTCAGGCACTTCGCAAGTGAAAATTGAAAAGGCCATTGTTTCCTGGAAACAATGGCCTTTCGCCTTTCGGCCGGCTTCTCGCCTTTGCCACGCCCAGGCTCTGACGCGCCCGGGCGTGAATGGGGAGGCGTCAGGCCGTGCGCTTGAGCGGCTTTCTGCCTCGCTTCGCTGCCGCCCGTTTTGAACTCTCCGCCGGAGCGGTGGATTCGTTGTCCGCCGGGTCGCGGCGAATCACGGGAGGATTGACGGGACGCTTGCGCCGCAGCAGGGAATGCAGCTCCTTGATCGGATTCCAGCCTTTGGGGCGCGCTTTGCCTTTGCCAAACCATTGGCAGCCATTTGACACCCACTGCTCCCGCCATTGCAAGGTGCTGATGTTCTGGTCGTCATCAGTGTACCCCGGCTCGAATCCGCACGATGGGCAGATTTCATGGGAGGCGCCGCCGCTGCTGGTGCGCTGCGGTAGCTTGAGGTGGCGATAGCCACAGGTCGCGCATAGGTGTCCTTGAGATTTCATATCGAAGAGGAGGATGGGATTGGGTGCTGGACAGCGGTGTTGTCTTGGGTTGGTTTCAGTTAGAACGGGAGGTCGGCTGGTTTGACGGTCCTCCCTGGCTGTTTCTTCCAATAGCCAGGGTTTCCTGGTTTGAAAAAGGTGCGGGTTTTGCCTGCCGTTGAATAGGCGGCAAAAATATGATTGTCGGGATCCCACACTCGCAGTGTGGCGTCCGTCTCATCCAGCTTCATGGGCAGCGAGTCCCTTTTGGCCCGCTGCAAAAACAGCCAGGCCTGCGCCGCGTAGTCGTCGGCAGAGGTGGCGTTGAAGTCCCCGCCATGACGACCAAAATGGTCCGGCAGGCTGTTAAGGCTGGCCCACGTGGCGGAAGCGGGGGGCGGGCTCAAACCGGGGGAGGCCTTCGCCGCAGCGGCTGGAGCTGGCTTCTGGATCACTACTGCGGACAATGCTTTCCAAAGCCCGCCATGCGCGCTTGAAGTGGTAAAGCTGCCGCTCCCAAGCAGCTTGCGCGCGCTGCCCACCGCAAAGAAGTACGTGGTTCGCGGCGACAGGTTCGTGAGAGTGATGGTGTGCGTGGCTGCAACCGGGCCTTCGGCCTTTTGGGTCAGATTCTTCGCGTCGGTGCCGAAGCTCAGCCTCGTGCCGCACTCCACATCCGTTGACCAAACGATGGTTGCGCCCGTCTCCGTGGCCTGCACCCTCGGTCCCTCGGATAGGGTCACAGCCCTGGCAGACGTCAGGGCAAGGACACCCAGAACCGTTGCAAGAAGCAACCGCCGGACGTGAGAGAATTTAAGACACCGCATGGTTGTCAGGTGTTTCGACCTGCTTTGAATAGTGTTCGTTCGAGAATCCTTCGTTGGCTGTTAAAAAAGGGTTTAGATTATTTGATAATGGCCGCTTGCCCCCCCTCAACCACCCGAGGCTGGGGAATGGCACGCGACCGATTGATTTTCCGCCGAAGGCGTAAATCGGGAACGCCGTCCACACAAGTGCGATGAGTGAAGATTGCTTTTTGCGCTCCTGCCTCTACTTTCGAGCGTATTCCCTCTCACCTATGGACAAGCCCAAGATCACTGCCTACCTGAAGACCTATTGCGGATGGAGCGAAGGTATCCGCGCCATTTTCCGCAAGTACGACCTGCCTTACGAGGAGAAGGACATCATCAAGAATCCCGCCTTTCGCTGGGAGATGGAGCAGAAGAGCGGGCAGCCCATGTCGCCCTGCGTGGAGATCAACGGCAATATGCTGGCCGACATCAGCGGTGAGGAAGTGGAGAGCTGGATGCTCGCCAACCACCTGCTCCAGGCCAGCGAGGCCGAGCCGGATGCGCCGATCAATTCCGCCTGCAGCGACGAACAGCACGCCGCCATGGCGCGCGGCCTCGTCGGCAGCGTGAAGTTCATCGCCTAGCCCTGGAGTTTCCAGGCGGTTGCCCGCCGCTCGTCTGAGGGCGGCTGCCCGGGGTGGCTCTGGATGATTGGCCTTCATCTGAGGAGGGGTGTGGCAGTGTCTTCGCAAGAAGACGCAGGAGGGCGCGAACCTTTTGACGCGGAACGCGCTGGGATCAGTTCGCGTCCCGTTTGAAAACTTGACGCAGCAAACACGGTCGGCGATTCTCCTCTCATGGAAGCCACCCTCGACTATGCAGCGAGCCACTTCGCGCAGCTTCTGCGCACAGTCGCGCTCGGTGAGGAAGTGCTGCTGCGTGAAGGCACCAAGGCCGTCGCGCGCATCGTGCCCATTGCTGCCCCTGAATCTTTAGCGCGTCCGAAGGTCGGCGAAATCACTTCAGCGCCCGTTCGCTGGAGCCACGACTCCTTCGCCGCCCTGGACGATGCAGGCATGAAAGAGCTTGGACTGCTGTGAACCTGCTGCTCGACTCCTGTGCTCTCCACTGGCTGGAAAGAGAGCGCTTGGGTGGCGGCCTGCAGCTCTACAAGGATTCGAGGACCCGCTGAAGGGCATCTTCCACCGGCACTCCGCGAACTGCCCCGGAGCGCCGTTCTTCAATCCGTGATTCGGCAAGTGCAACCCGCTCCCGCTCAACAGCAGTGTATGGCCCGGAGCTGATGATCAGACGCTCAACCAAATCCATGCGCGACTCCTCGGGGAGCTGCGGAGCTTCCTGAAACACTCTGTCAAGGGTGGCGAGCGTCGCGATGGGAGTATAACCCCGCTCGATCGACCGGCGAAAGGAATCCATCAACCCAGGTGCACCTCAGGTTTTCCGGATCAAAAGCCGCTTTTCCGGCATGAAACGCGCTCCTGAGCGCTGGGAAATCACGGCGGGCGTCAATGTTCTCACCGGCCCATCGAAGGGAAAGACAAACCGCCCCGCCTCGTATATCTTTTCACCCCCACCAATGATCCCGTGTTCCCCCGTCATCGCCATTGTCGGCACGCTCGCGCTTGCGAGCGCGGCGCAGGCCGCCTTTCCGCCCGACCAGATCGAGTTTTTTGAAAAGAGCATCCGCCCGCTGCTGGCGGAGCACTGCTACGACTGCCATGGCGCGACCAAGCATGAGAACGGCCTGCGGCTGGACACTCACGAGGGCGCCCTGCTGGGCAGCGAGTACGGCAAGGTGATCGAGCCAGGCAACCCGGCGGCCAGCAAGCTGATCAAGGCCGTAAAACACCAGGGCGGCGTGGAGCCGATGCCGAAAAAGGAGCGGGCGCTGAAGCCGGAAGACATCGCCCTGCTGGAAAAATGGATCGGCATGGGCGTGCCCTGGCCGGAGGAGAAGGCCGTGGCCCAGGCGGGCAGCAAGCCCAAATGGCAGGAGCACTGGTCCTTCCTGAAGGTCGCGAAACCGGCGGTTCCCGCGCTGACCGGTGCGCCGGTGCGCAATCCCATTGATGCCTTTGTCCTCGCCAAGCTCAAGGCCGCCGGGTTGAAGCCTGCCCCGCCTGCTGATGCGGCGACACTCTGCCGCCGCCTTTACCTCACTGTCACCGGCCTGCTGCCCAGTTTCGAGCAGGTGGAGGCCTTCAAACAGGCGGCGAGCCGCAACCGTCAGGCTGCCACAGGTGCTCTGGTGGATCAGCTTCTGTGCTCACCCCACTACGGCGAGCGCTGGGGCCGCTACTGGCTCGACATCGCCCGCTACTCGGACACGGAAGGCTACCAGGTGGGCGGCAAGGTCATCCGCTACCCCTACGCCTACACCTATCGCGACTGGGTGGTGAACGCCCTCAACCAGGATATGCCGTATGACCAGTTCCTCACCTGCCAGCTCGCGGCGGACAAGGTGCTGGACAAGGCACCTGCGGACTCCGAAGCCGCGAAAAAGAACCTCGCCGCCCTGGGCTTCCTCACCGTCGGCGACACCTTCATCGGCAACGGCGACCTGCAGACGGACGACCGCATCGACGTCACCGCGCGCGGCATGCTCGGCCTCAGCGTGGGCTGCGCACGCTGCCACGACCACAAGTACGACCCCATTCCCTCCAAGGACTACTATGCGCTTTACAGCATCTTCAACAGCAGCCGGATGCCGGATGAACTGCCGGTGATCGGCAAGCCCATGAGCGACACCGCCTTCGCCAGCTTCAAGGGCGAGGTCGCCAAGGTGGAGAACAAGATGGCCGGTTACCGCAAGGTCCTGTACGACGACATGCGCAACCCGGAGAAGATGCCGGAGTACCTGGCCTTCCTGTACGAGGCGCGGAACAAGAAGCTGGAAAACGAAGGCTTCCGCGGGCGCTGCGGTCAGTTGCACCTGCGCGATCGCGTGGCGGTGAAGTGGCGCTCCCTGATCCAGTCCGCCGCCTTCCAAGGCACGCCAAGCCCGGTGCTGTTGGCCTGGAAGGAATTCAGCCTGCTGGAGGAAGACCAGTTCGCCGCCCAGGCCGCCGTGGTCGTGAACAACCTGCAATCCTCGGATTCGCACTGCAACCGGGAGATCGCGGAGGCCTTCCGGGCCAGGACCGCGCCGGCGAATTTCAACGACGTGGCCGCCACCTATGCCGGGGTGTTTCTGAAGCACCTCAGCCCCGTCGGCGCCAAGGACGAGGTCAACGCCCTGCTCATGCGCGACCCATCCCCCCTGGCGATCAGCGTGGATGACATGGAGCAGTTCTTCACCCGCCAGGACTTCGAAACCATGGTGCGCATGAAGAACGAAATGAAGGTGATTGAGATCACCAACGCCGGCGCCCCGCCGCGCGCCATGGTCATGAACGACCGGCCCAAGCCGGCGGACGTGCATGTGTTCATTCGTGGCAATCCGGGACGCCCCGGCCCGCTCGCCCCACGCGCCAACCTGACCCTGCTCGGCGGCCAGGCCTTCACCGATGGCAGCGGCCGGCTGGAGCTGGCCCGCGCGATCACCAGCCTGGACAACCCGCTGACCGCCCGCGTGCTGGTGAACCGCGCCTGGATGGCCCACTTTGGCAAGCCGCTGGTCTCGACCCCCAGCGACCTGGGCATGCAGGCCCCCAAGCCCGAGCAGGCCCTGCTGCTGGACTACCTGGCCGCCACCTTCATGGAGGAGGGCTGGAGCCTGAAGAAGCTGCACCGCCTCATCCTCACCAGCAGCACCTGGCAGCAGAGCTGCCAGACCACGCCGGAGAAGGAAACCAAAGACGCGGAGAACAGCCTGCTCAGCCGCTTCAACCGCACCCGCCTGGACTACGAGGCCATGCGCGACGCCGTCGCCAAGGTGGCGGACATCCTCAACATCGGCGCCATGGGCGGTCGCTCCGTGCCGTTGACCGCCGCCGACGTGGACAGCCACCGGGCGGTGTACCAGTACGTGGACCGCTATGACCAGGCCACCGTGCCCGCCACCTTCGACTTTGCGAACCCCGACAACCACAGCTCGCAGCGCTTTGTCACCACCGTGCCGCAGCAGGCGCTCTTCCTCATGAACAGCCCCTACATGAAGAAGCAGTCCGAAACCCTCGCCGCCCGGCTGCCCAGGGAGCCCACCGCCACCGCCGATTCTGAAACCATCAAAGCCCTCTATCACCGGGTGCTGCAGCGCGATCCGAAGCTTGCGGAGGTGGAGCTGGCCCAGCGCTTTGTCGCCGATGCCGAGACGCTGGCGGGTCCGCCGACCTTCCTCTGGACGTACGGCACCGCCCATCTGAAGCGGGAAGGGGATGCTGCGACCCTCACCGGCTGGCAGCCTTTCGAGGTGTTGACCGAACCTTTCAAGACCCCCACCTGGAGCCACACCGGCATCACTCCCGATCCCAAATGGCAGTACGCCTTCCTCACCGCCAGCGGCGGTCATGCCCCGGCCGATGACCTGGTGGTCAGCCGCCGCTGGCAGGCACCGTTCGACGGCACCTTCATCGTTCGCGGCACCCTCAAGCGCCCGGCCAAGGTTGGCAACGGAGTGCGCGGCCTGATCATGCTCAATGGCAAAAAGGTCCTGCGTGAAGCCCTGGCTGATCCTGCCAAGCCTTCGCAGCCCATGGCCCTTGCCGACGGCGTGGCTTTGAAGAAGGGCGATGTCCTCGATTTCGCCCTCAGCGCCGAAAATGGCGACACCAACAGCGACAGCTTCGAGTGGGCCCCTGAAATCCAGCTTCCCGCCAAGGACGGTGACAAGCCGCAGGTGCTCACCAACGCCAAGGCCGATTTCTGCGGCAAGGACGGGTGGCCGCTCACCCGAGCCCGCCCGCAGTCCGCCCTCGCCCAGCTCGTGCAGGTGCTGCTCATGAGCAACGAGTTCATGTTCGTGGAGTGAGAGATCCAGAATTCGAGACCCGGCTTCATGATCCCGTCTTGGATCTTGAATCTGCAAGTCCTGCATCTCCCTCGCACTTCCTCTTTGCAAGCGCGGCGCTTCCGGTTAATGGTCCGGGCTGATCGCGACCCCTGGAGAGGTGGCAGAGTGGTCTATTGCGTCGGTCTTGAAAACCGAAGGGGCTTTGCGGCCCCCGCGAGTTCGAATCTCGCCTTCTCCGCCATCAATCCTTTATAGAATAAGGGCTGAAACTTCTCGGCACGTTTGGATTTCCAAGCAGTC
>CAINXC010000794.1 GCA_903854655.1 uncultured Verrucomicrobiota bacterium
AGCCCTCGCGCACCCCGAACGCATGATAAAGCAAACTCTGGCTCATTCCCAAACATTGCCCAACAACGTTCTTCTGCACCAACTTCCCGGATGAACCGTGAAAAAGGCAGTCCGGGAGAGCTGCCTTGGGTAGATTCTCGATTGCAAGTAGTATCGGCTCGGCCATGAGCTCAGCTCTTGCCTTCAGGGTCTCGATCGGCTAGGAATTGTCACCGTGAACACCGTGGCCGAAACCGAGACTCCAAATCCCCGGCAAGGAAGCCGCGCGGGACTGGTGCTCGCGGCCATCGGCGCGTGGATGCAGCTCGGCCCCTTCATCGGTGTGGCGGGCACGGTGTTGGGAATGATCAGAGCTTTTCAAGAGATGGGTTCTTCGGGGGTTGGCGATCCCGGGAGTCTCTCCAAACCCATTGGTGAGGTGCTTATCTCAACCGCTGTGGGAATGGTCGCCAGTTTCGTGGGCCTTGTGCTGATGCTCATCGGCTTTGTGCTGTATCAATGCAGGCAGCGCTGGCTGGTGTGGCTGCTGATCTGCGTTGGCGCCGTGTGGCTCACGGTTGTGCCGGCGGGAGTGATCTTGGCCCGCATGAGTGGCACTCCAAACTCAGGCGCAATCCATGAAGCGCGGCCTTGAGCGATAGCAACTCACTGCTTCATCCCCTTCGCATTCATGATCGGCTTCAAGAGGCGGCGCAGGTTTTCGCCGAAGACGAGGTGCTTCTGCTCCTCGGTGATCGCCGCACCGTGCACCTTGCCGAGCTGGCTGGCGAAGCTGCGCCCGCCGCCATCGCTGCCGTAGATCACCCGGCTGGCACCCAGTTCGCGCACGGCCATCTCGGTGATGCCGGCGGTGGGATCGGAGCCAGCGAGGTCGGTTGAGACATTGGGCAGGTGGCGGATGGCGCGGATGCCCTGCTCCCAGTCGCCGCCGGTGTGGCCGCAGATCAGCGGCACCTCGGGAAAGCGTTCGGCCAGGGTCACCAGGTCATAGGGATTGGATTCGCCGGGGTAGTTGCCGCCGACCTTGAACCAGGTGTGCTGGAAGATGAGCGCCTTCAGCCCGGCGGCGCGTTTGATGATCGGGTCGATCTGGGCATCGCTGCAATGCTGCGCCACCCAGAGCTTGACGCCCACCATGGGGCCGTTGGCCACACAGCGCTCCAGTTCCGCCAGGCTGGTTTCCACGTGCTTGGGGCTCAGATAGACGAAGCCCAGCAGGCGGTCGGGGTGCGCTTTCAGGGCGCGCAGCACCTCGCTGTTCTGCTGGATCAAATCGGCGGGCGAGGGGTCCTGCGACCACTTCATGCCCATGTACACGCACAGCTTCTCCATCCCCATGCGGTCGGCGAAGCGCAGCAGTTGCGTGGCGCGCTCCTCCGGCGTGAGGCCGGAGACGCCGGAGAGATGAACATGCAGGTCCCAGATGCGATAAGACATGCGCATTCAACGCAGCCAGATGGCGATCTGTGTCACCACGGGTGCAGAGGCCGGCGATTCGGTGTCAGCGGCGGGCTGCTTTTTGCCACCACCGGGGCTGTGCTTCGCGGTCGTCGTGGTGGGGAAAAAGCGGATGCCCAGCCCCGTCGCCAGGGAGCCTCCGTCAAAGCTGGCGTACTCCGTGTCGGAGGCGTTGATCTTGAAGGACTTGCCGTTGATGTGCTCCACCTCGGCCACGGTGAGGCCGGTTTTCAGGCCGTTTTGCAAGGTCCAGGCCTTGCCGGTGATGCGCACCTCGACCACCCGCTTTTCCCGCCCGTCCTCGTCCCACAAGAGATCGAGCTGGCGGTTCGTGCCTTCGAACAGCCGCGCGCCGGGCGTGGTGTCGCCGGAGGGCAGGGGCTGCATTTTGGGCCGCACGTTGTTTGCTCCATAGAGCGCCCGCAGGACGGAGAGCGAGGAGTAGAGCGTGATCGCCCCCACGCGCTGGCCCGGCACCACGGTGTTGTCATTCGCGCTGATCGCGGCCGGAGATTCGGCCCGAGCGTGCGATGCGAGGATCGCGATGATGATGGCAGCACAGGTGACGCGAAGCATGGGGTGACGAAGAGAGCCTACGAATAGCATCTCCCAAGGGGTACGCCAAGAAGCTCGTGCAGCGATGACCGGGCTTCTGAACGCCGCCCGGGAAATCAAGGGGCACGGGACTTTCGGGTATCTCGATTCGGCGGTGACCGCCCCCTGAGCTCACCGCCTTTATGCAGGAGTGAAGGCGGCGGCGTCACGGGCGGCTCACTTCAACCGCCTCGCACTTCTCGCGCCAGCCTGGGAAGCGCCATTGATTGGGGAAGCCGCTGCACTGGTGCGGTTTCACGGATTGAATGGCGCACACGTTCACGCCTTCCAGGAAAATGCATTCGCCGTTCGGCTTGTCGATCAGGGAGAGGCCGGTGCGGTTGGCGTTCAGGCGGGTGAAGCGCTCGGTGAAGGCGGGAGCGTCCAGCCCCACATGGGCGGCGATGGCGGCGACCTCCTCATCCGTGACCCGCACATCACCCGGCCAGCGGCAGCAGTTGCCGCAGCGTTGACAGAGGTAGTAGGGATCAGACATTCGAGTGGCCAAAGGGACGGATTTCAGGCATACTTCGCGCTTGTGTTGAAGAAGATCAAATCACCAATCGAATCCAGGCGGCGGAGGCAATGATGAAGGACGCTGGCAGCATCGTATCCATGGACGCCACCGTCCCGGTGGAAGATTTGGCCCAGGGGCTCGACTGGGTGCGCTGGATGCTGCGCAGCGTGCGCCATCGCTGCGCGGGCGTGGTGCTGGAGCAGCCGGAGGAGGCCGCCCTGATCCGCATGCTGTGGCGTGGTTTCGTGCAGGAGCGCTTCATCGGCGGGCTGGGCCGGGTGCTGGTGCATGCCTGGGAATCGAGCGTGGCCGGCGATGTGCAGCGCCTGATCGCGCACGAGGGCGAATGGGCCTGGAACCTGACGGATGAGGAACTGCAGCGTTCGCTGGCGGCCGGCCGCCTGTTGTTGAACAGCACCCGTGGCGCACGCTACCAGGGCGTGCTGGGGCATCTGCGCGAGGCGGTGGATGCCGGCCAGGCCCAGGGCCTGATCGGCGTGGTGTGGCCGGCGGTGGCGCATCTTTTCCAGCTCACCCCGGCAACCCTGCTGGCCGAATACCTGCGCCTGGAATGGGAGACCGCCACCCGCGACCTCTACGGCGTGCACGAGCCGCGCCTGTCATGGTCGATCCCGGCGGTGGTGAGCCGCGTGCTCAACGCCAGCGATGCCGGCGAGCCCAGGGTGCTGCGCCGGCGGGCGCTTCCGTGAGAGGCGAAAGACTGGAAGACAGAAGACACCAGACCCCCTGGATGGCATGGAGATAACGTTCTCAATGGATGTTTAGAATCCTGGTTATGTTACGCACGCGCAGTATACAAACTTCGTCAAACCCGTGCAATGGGTTCAACTGGCTTTCAATAGAAAAGCGACCGATCCCAAGGTGCGTATTTTGCAACCTGCAACCCCAGTTACACACCGGCTTCTTAACAAACTAATTGCGGCAAGCCTGTAGAACATCGCACATGTTCAATGGACCCCTTAGCCGTTAGGTAAAAATGCCATGAATGTCGGCCACTTTTTCTTGTCTTCAGGTGGCAAGCTGTCAGGAGAATGCGCTGGTTTCCAATAAATAGAATGGTCCCAATAGCGACCTTCGATGAGTGTTCCGTACACCCCAGAAACTTCCTCGTCGATACTAACTTCACCATGGGTAACTTCATTTTGGTTGTAAACTCCTTTCCATTCAGCCCAATGAGCGTCTGCATCAATTTGCCAAACCTGCTTGCATTCACCCTCTAAAGAAATCTGAAATCGCGCGCCTTCCTTTTTGAAAAAATTCACCCGGCCGCCAAAGTTATCAATGTTTGTATTTGTATAAAACCGATCTCCACAAAGCATGGCCTCCCGTATGGGTTTGATGCCTTCATATTCCTTTGCCAGACAATGCAGCACCTGCGGAAGCGGCGTTATCTGCATTACTGATCAGTCCGTTGCATAGACTACACTTGGAGCGCCAAAAAAGGAGCGGACCAATCTTGGCTGGGCTTTGATTTCGGCCAAATCGGCTTTCACTCGCTCCTTGAGAGATTCAT
>CAINXC010000795.1 GCA_903854655.1 uncultured Verrucomicrobiota bacterium
GCAGGAACCAATCAAGGCAGGCAGGGGACGAACGAAGCCCTTCGACCTGCAATGACGGCGCGTTGGGACAACGCGCCGTCATGGCGCCGGGCGATAGCAGTCAACGGGCTGGGCGATAGCAGTCAACGGGCTGGGCGGACCGCTCCCTAAAGCAAACAGGATTGGCCGAGACGCCGTCACTCCTTGGATCGTCGATCCTTCGACTGGCACCGAGAGACGGAGGGCGTTCAGCTCTTCGCCAGAAGCTTCTGGAGATCAGCCCGGGTCTTCTTGGTCGCGGCCTGGGCCTCCCTCTCCAGGGCGGCCCACAGCTCCAGCACCTTGCTGCCCATGGCGGTGAGCATCGCACCACCGCCGGTGGTGCCGCCGCGGGTGGAGGTCACCAGAGGGGCGCTGAACCCCTCGTTCATCATCTTGATGTGCAGCCAGGCGCGGTTGTAGGACATGTCCATCCGCCTCGCAGCCTCCGAAATCGAACCGGTCTCGGCCACCAGCCCCAGCAGCTCCGCCTTGCCGGGGCCCAGCACCAGGTTGCCGTCCTGATACACGCGATAGCGGGGTTTAATGATGGTACCCCCGGCGGTGGAAAGCTTGGCAGGTTTCATAATAGGCGGTTAGAATTGAGAGCCTGAGGCAGACCACTCCACTCTCAACCTGCAACTCGCAATTCTCAACCACTCTCATGACGCGGCTGGTGCTCAATCACGAAACCTATGATGCGGTGCTGCGCGAAATCGTGCCGGGTGCGCAGAGGTTCCTGTGGATCCTGACGGCGGACATCAAGGACGTGTTTGTGGAGCATGAGGGCGGGCGCTTCGTCCCGTTCCTGGAGGTGCTGGCGGGCAAGCTGCGCGACGGGGTGGAGGTGCGGCTGGTGCATGCGAAGGAGCCGGGGCCGAGGTTTCGCGGGGACTTTGACCGGTTCCCGGAATTCCTTCAAAGTGATGCTTTCGACCGGCTGCTGTGCCCACGCATGCACATGAAGTGCGTGATCGCGGACGGCCGCATCGCCTATGTCGGCTCGGCCAATCTGACGGGCGCGGGCATGGGCGCCAAGAGCGAGGACCGGCGCAACTACGAGGCGGGCATGGTGACAGACGATCCGGTGATGATTCGCGGGCTGATGGACTTCCTGGACGACTTCTACACCGGCAGCCTGTGCATCACCTGCAAGCGGCGGGAGCTGTGCCCGAATCCGCTGGCGTAGGGCGGTTGAACGTAGGACAGTTGAAAGTTGAAGGCTGAGAGTTGAGAGACGGCAGGGGAAGTTGATAGCTGATGGTTGATCCTATAAACCGAAATGAAAGACAGGGGAATGGGGGACAGAGGAATGAAGGGGCTGGGATTGTTGTCGGAAGATGCCGTCACTCATTGGGTGAAAGGATAAAAATGATCGGAGACTTGTGTTTCATTCCCCTGTCCCCATTCCTCTGTTTTCCATCTCTCTTTTTAGGTTGATAGAAACAGGGAATTCCACTTCCGATCAGACCATCAACTATCAACCCTCAACTTCCCTCACGGCTTCAACACCGGGATAGCGCTGGCAAAGCACCCCAATCTCCTCCGGCGACATGACCATGAAGGCGGTGGACAGCGCGTCTGACAACGCAGCGGCGGGCGCAAGCACGTAGCTGCGCCTGGCGCTCACGGGCAGGGGCTCGCCGGTGCGCGGATTCATGATGTGGCCGCCCTGCACGGCAAAGCCGGAGCAGCTCAGCGCGCTGTCGCGCAAGAGCAGGGTGCGCGGCTGTTCCAAGTGCAGGTCCACCGGCCAGCCCTCAAGGCCTGGCGGCGATCCGATGCCGAGGATGGTGCTCTCACCCGCATTGAGCAGGGCGGTGTGGACATCGCAGTCGTTGAGCACGCGCACGGCCTGATCGAGGGCGTAGCCTTTGCCCAGGGCTCCAAGGTCAAAGATCAGGTCGTCGCCATGAACCGTGACGCGCTGGCCATCGGGATCAAGGTCAAAGAGGTGATCACCCACCCCGCGGCGCGTTGCGTCCAGTTCTTCAGCGACCGGCGTGCGCGGCGAGCCATCGGGATTGCGCCACAGCTTCATCAGCGGGCCGATGGTGACGTCAAAAGCGCCGTTCGTTTCAGCGTGCACCGCCTTGGCGAGGCTCAGGCAGTCCCAGGTGGCGAGATCCACGAAGGCGCTTTCGCCCGCCTTCAGGAGGCTGAGCCGCCAGATTTCGCTGGTGGGACGAAAGCGGCTGAGTTCCTCCTCCAGGCGGTCGATCTCCTCGAACACCATGTGCGCGGCGTGCCGGGCCCCGGCGATGCCGATCCCCTCCTGCGCGATGATCACCTCGAACTCGGTGTTCATCGCCTCATGGGCAAAACGGTGGGCGCCGGTCATGGTTTTTTGGTTTCGCCGGAACGCCCGGCGAGGAAGCGGTCCCACAAGCCTTTCTCGACCAGCAGGGCGACGTTGACTCCAGGGCGCAGGCTGAAAAAGTCCGGCTCGTAAGGTCTGGCGCCCAGCCTGGCCTGCACCGCCGGCAGCAGCGCGGCATCCACCACGACCACCGGGGCGGTGATCGTGTCCGGCACCTTGATCTGGTAGCCGATGTTGTTCAGGTCCCGCAGGTACCAGGGGAGAGGCCAGCCTGAATCCATGTTGATGACCTGCGCGGAGAACTCCTTCGGCGCCAGGGTGGCGAGTTCCCGCAGCCGGGCGGCCAGTTTCACCCCGCTGACGCTGGTGTGGCTGTAAACATAGGGCGCGCTCAAGTTTGCCTGGTTCACGTTGTGGCGCGCGGCGACCGGATCATGCAGGGTGATCATGGTCTGGCTGCACAGATGCCAGATGCCCACCATCAGGCCCAAGGTCAGCACGACGTGCATGAAGCGCCCACGGAACAGAAGGAAGAGCCACTGGGCGCCCACGCCCGCCAGAAGGGTGAGCGCCCACTGCACTGAAAGGATCGTCCAAGGGGTCTTGTAGGGGATGATGGAGTAGGCCGTGAGCGCCGCCAGCGTGTAAAAGCTGAGGAAAACCAGAAAGGCCTGCCGGTGGGTGTCCTTGCGAAAGGTGCCAAAGAAGGCGCTGAGGATGCCCAGCACGGCAAGGCCGCCGATCAGCCCCTCCGTCCACACCTTGCCATCCTCGTTCCTGGACCAGAACATCAGGCGCAGGTAGTAGTACCAAGGTTTTTCGTGGCCGCCGGCACCGCCGGATCGCTTCACGTAATTGCCATAGGTGATGATGCTTTTCAAGACATCCGGCCAGTGACGGAAGAAGCCGGAAAACAAGGCGACGGACACCAGGATCGCAACCACTGCAATCCACACCGCCGGCTGGCTCACGCCTTTGCGTTTGCTCCCCATGTTCAGCCGCAGGCCGCTGGTGCGCTGCACAAAACCTTCTGTCAGCACCCGCGCCGCGATCCAGCCGCACAGCATGGCGGCCATGTTGATGACAAAGGTTTCCTTCGTGGCATGCAGGCAGCCGAGGGAAACGCCCGCCACGAGCAGCCACAGCCGCGACCTGCTCTGGCTGAACCGCCAGCAGGCGATCATGAACAGCGCGAGCAGCAGCACGAAAGGCACTTCCATGATGAAGTAGCGGCTGTAAAACACCATCATGGGCGACACCGCCATCATCAGCATGGCCAGAGCCGTTGCCATCCGGCCCAGCACGTCCGTAAGCAGGAGGGTGACAAGAACCAGCACCATGCCGCACAGTGCCAGCACAGAGCGCAGCCCGGCCTCGGTCACCGCCGCAGGATCGCCCCAGCGTGCCACCCAGGCAAAGGCACGGGTGAGGTAGTGGAGAAAGGGGCCATGATAGTCCGCAGGATCATAGTGGAAGACACCGGTCTTCCAGAATTCCAGAAACTTCATGCCCAAAATGGCCTCGTCGGCATGCATCGGCCGCACCCCCAGGTCGGGGAAACGGTAAAAACCGGCCAGTAACAGCGCGATCAGCACCAGCGCACCAAAGGTGCTCCAGCTCATGGGTTGGTCCTTGGGGGGCGGCATGCGGCCCCGGCTATACTTGCGACCGGCAGCATCGTCAACCGGGCTCGGCGACGGCTCATGAGCGATCAACCCGCTTCGCCTCCACAGGTGGTGCAGTTGCTGCTTTTCAGCAACCATGAGCCGGGGTTGCAGTTTCACCTGCCATCCAGTGCCCGGCATACCCTGTTTCCTGAAGGGATCCTCCCCTATAAGCTTAGCCGTCGAAGCACGACGTGGCAGACATGACTCTTGACCAATTTTCGTTTTTTATATAGTAACACATCCCAGGAAGAATCTACATATGCGAAAACTCTCACTTGCAATACCTCTCATCGCATTGTGCAGCATCATCTGGGCGCTGACTTTTCGATCTTCAAACCAAGTCCTGCCCGTTGCACCAGCAGGCGCGGCGCCACAACCATCGCATCCTGCGAGCCGTGTTTCACGACCCGTGGCCGCAGCCACCCGTGCCAGGCCTCCCCTCCCCGCCGCATTGTTCTCGAAGCCGCTGGAGCCGGTGGCGGCCTTCGCCGGCTGGCTGGAACGCTTCCGGCAGGGCTCGGCTGAAGAGCGCGCCCGCATGCTGAATGAGGGCACGAAGCTTGCCCGGCAGCGCCAGGACAGCATGTTCGACTTGATCGCAAAGGACCCTGCCGCGGCCCTTGCCGCGACCGTGGGCGAGCCCATGCGGAGGATGCTGCCGGAGGCCATTCTTTCGCTTCTGGAACACCCCGTGTCCTTCCAGGGCGACCTCGCGGTGATCGCCGCCGAGCCAAAGCCGGGGACACCCGAAGTGTATCGGGAGGCGCACATCGACGGCCAAACCTATGAGGCCTATGTCTATGGCCGCCGTGAGAGCCAGCAGACCAAGTATGGCACCAGCCTCATCGGCATCACGATGCAGAACCGCATGGCGGTCCTGGAGGAGCCCGCACGCATCCTCAGCCAGGATGATTTGCCGGCCGGCGCCCGCCTTGAGCCCCTCCTCCCTTCCCCGGCGAACCCTGGCGCCGCCCAGCCTGGCAGCCCCTGCATAGTTCAGGTGGCAGGCAAATACTACCCGGTGGCTTCTGGCGCCCAGGCGGGCAGCATCGCCTCCCGCTGGGTGGCCGCCGAAAGCCGGCCCGGCCCGATCCTGGAAGCGGACGGGGCGCTGCCTGGCCTGGGTGCCAGCCCTTCAGTGACAACCTCGCAGGCCTCCGCCTCCCATCTCCTGGGGCCGCAGAGCGTGCTCGTCATCCTCACAAGCTTCAGCGATGTGCCCGGGCCGCTGACCGACATCACCACGACCCCAAGCACCGCCATCACCAGCGACTACGTGACCAACCAGCTCACAGTCAACGTCGCGAATTTTTACACCCAGGCCTCTTATGGCAAGGCCACGATCGGCAGCGTGGATGTCACGCCCGTGCTGCCCATGCCATCCACTCTGGCCAGCTACAGCACCGCAGGCAATACCGCAGGCCTGGAGAATGATGCGAAAAGCGCAGCCATCAAGGCCGGCTACGCACCGGCGAACTACAACCGGGTGGAAGTGGTGTTTCCCAACACCCACACCATCACGGGCGACCAGTTTGGCTGGTCGGGCCTGGCTGAGCTGGGCGGGTCCTTCACCTGGATCAACGGCAACTTCAGCCTCAATGTGGTTGCGCACGAGCTGGGCCACAACTTCGGCCTCTCGCACGCAAGGCTGTGGCAGATTCCCGCCACCAGCACCAACCCGGTGGATCCTGCCGGGGTTTCGCTCGACTACGGCGATGTGTTCGACATCATGGGCCACGCGCCCAGCGATCCGGTCACCCAGCCCGACCCGCCCAATCCCTGGTATCTCAACAACCTGGGATGGATGCCGGACAGCGCCGTACAGACCGTCACCGTCGGCGACACCTATCGCGTGTACCGCTTCGACGATCCAAACGCCACCGGAAACACCCCGCTGGCCCTGCGTGTGAATCGCAGCGAAGGAACGGACTACTGGGTGGCCTTTCGCCGCAAGTACCAGGGCGACCCGCTGTACGGGAACGTGAGCAACGGAGCCTACATCTTCTGGGCTTTGAACGGCAACCCCTCCAGTCAGTTGATCGACATGAACCCGGTGCTTGGGCTCAACCCGCCCAACCTCATTGCGCAGGATGCCGCCCTGCCCAACGGCCAGACCTTCAACGACAGCGCCGCCGGCATCAGCTTCCAGGTCATGGACGTTGGAGGCACCGCACCCAATGAGTACCTGGATGTGAGCGTGACCTACCAGACCCGTGTCGCATTCGAGCACCAGCTTAACGATGTGGATGAAGAAAGCAGTTCGATCATCCTCAACGTGTTCCGGCTCAATTCCTCCGCCGGGCCGGTTTCCGTTCAATACAGTACTGCCGACGGCACCGCCACCTCGCCCAAGAACTACACGGCCACCAGCGGCACGCTGACCTGGAATGATGGCGATATGACATCGCGAACCATCACCGTGCCCATCACCGTGAATTCACTCACCTCCAGCACCGCGACCTTTACGGTGGTGTTCGGCACCAGCAGCGGCTGCGTCTTCCCCGGCGGCAAGGTGGCCACGGTCAACATCGTGCAGCCGGGAGCCGCCGACCCGGCTTTCGTTCATCCGCTGCTCACCAACAGCGTCAACGCACTCGCCCTTCAGCCCGACGGCAAACTCGTCATTGGCGGCTACTTTGACAACACGACCACCCCTGTGACTTCCAACGGCATCAGCAGGCTGCTGCAAACCGGGGGGCTCGACACCACTTTTGACCAAGGGCCGGGCGTCAATGTCGTGTCCGGTAACATTGAGCCGGTCAATGTCCTGGCAAGACAGCCGGATGGCAAGATCCTGGTGGCCGGGGCTTTCACCTCGCTCCGCGGCGTGGCCTGCAATCTTCTTGCCCGGCTGCTGCCCAATGGCAGCCTCGACACCGGTTTCAACCCTGGCACCGGCCCAGGAAACCCGGCCGCCTCGCGAAATGTCATCACGGCCATCGCCGTTCAGCCGGACGGCAAGATCCTGGTGGGCGGTGAGTTCACCACCTGGAACGGTGCCTCGAACAGGGCCCTGGTGCGCCTCAACGAAGACGGCACGCTGGACACGGGCTTCACTCACTTCGACTCCATCGTGCAATTCTTTGCCGGTTTCGAGGCAGCAAGTTCCATTGCCCTGCAACCCAGCCCTGTGGCGCCTTATTTTGCCATCGTCATCGGCGGTGATTTCCACCGCGCCTACAGCAGTGGAGGCTTCCACTCCGGCATCGTGCGGCTGAAGGCCGACGGCACCCTGGACACCACCTTCGACGCGGCGCTCGGGGCGCACTATGCCAAGGCCCCGACCAACCTTGCCTCCGTCACCACCGTGGCCGCTCAAATCGACGGCAAAATTCTCGCGGGCGGCCAGTTCACCGGATTCAACGGCGTCAGCGTGAACGGCTTGGTGCGGCTCACCAACACGGGTCTTAACGACAGCAGTTTTGTGACCAATCTGGGCACCGCCCTCACCAGCACGCAGTCATACTGGGATGTCACGGCCTTGTACGAGCAGGCTGATGACAAGGTCCTCGTGGGCGGCTACTTCGAGAAGGCTGCGGGGATCGCCAGGTTCAATCTCGCCCGCTTCAACACCGACGGCACGCTGGACGCCACATTCAGTCCCACCATTGAAAACCCTCCCAGCTACAATGGCGTCACCTCGCTCGCAGTCACCCCGGACAACAGCATCTTCATTTCCCTCAACAATTCCGGAGCCAACCCCAAGGTCATCAAGCACTTGTTCTCCGGTCTGGACACCCTGCCTGGTGTGGTTCAGTTCCCCAGCCCTGCCGCCACCGTTCCCGAGGGCAGCAACGCCCAGCTCACCGTGAATCGTACGGGCGGCACCTTCGGCCCCGTTTCCGTCAACTACCACACGGTCGCCCGCAGTGCCATCGCAGGCACCGACTACACCCTCACCAACGGCACCCTCACCTGGACGGACGGCGATGCCGGTGCCAAAACCATCAGCGTGCCCACAACGCTGATCGGCGCCACCGGCACCAGCAGGGTCTTCGAAGTCCATCTCGGCATCCCCATGGGAGGCGTGAGCATCGGGCAAAACGCCGTCGTCGGCGTCACCATCCAGGACATCGACACGAGCACGATCCCCAAGGTCAGCTTCGCGGCCGATGCCGTCAGCTATACCGAAGGCAACTCGACACAAACCATCGCCGTGCAGGTCAGCCCGGCGCCTGCCGGCACCGTCGTGGTGCCGTTTGCAGTGACTGGCACCGCCGTCTCAGGCAAGGCTTACACCATCAGCAGCTCCCCCCTCACGTTCAGCAACGGAGTGACGACTCAGAACATCACGCTCAACCTCAAGGCCAACCCCATTGTTGAAGCATCGAAAACGGTCATCCTCACCCTGCAGCCCTCCGGCTCCAGCGGCGTGCTGACGGGCGATTCCCCTCAGCTTACCGTAACGCTCAACGACCCCAACATCCCCCCTTCCTTCACCACTTCCCCGGCCAATGCGCTCGTCATCATCGGCGGGGGGGCCACCTTCACAGCCGTTCCCGCAGGCAACCCGCAACCCACCCTCCTGTGGTACAAGAACAAGGTCAAAACAACGCCCGCCAACACCACCGCCAGTTTTACGATCACCAACGCCCAGCTCACCCAGGCCGGCCAGTACTCGGCAACAGCGACCAACCTCTTTAACAGTGCCACGGCCGTGGCCGAGCTGGGTGTAGTGGACCCCACGCCAAAGACCTACAACGTCACCGCCACCGCGACTGCCACACTCACGGCCACCGCCGCTGGAAACCTGCTGACTTACACCTGGAGCAAGGACTCCGGCAACCTGGGGACGGCCCCGCGTGTCACGGCGAGCGGCCAGTCGCTCATCATCAAAACTGCCGGCACCGCCGATGCCGGTGCTTACACTTGCGCCATCAGAAGCCCGAGCACCACGCCCATCAATGTTCACTTCACCCTCAATGTGATTGATGGCAAGCCCGTCATCACCAACCAGGGCGCCATGCCCGAAGGCATCGTCAGCGGTGTTTACACCCCCTACCCCATCACCGTGGACGGCCTGGAGAACCACACCCCGGTCAGCTACAGCGCCACCGGCCTGCCTGCCGGGCTTGTCTGCAACGCCACCACCGGCGTCATCAGCGGCACGCCCACGGTCGCCTCCGCCATCGGCAAATCCTTCGCCATCACGCTCAACGCCACCAACGTCAAAGGCACCGGCAGCTTTCCCACAACGCTTGTCATCGACAGCCTCGCACCCAACACGGTTGGCTCCTATGTCGGCATGATCGGCCGCAGCGCCGGGATCAACGCCGGTCTTGGCGGCCGGTTCGATCTCACCACCACCGCCACCGGCGCCTATACAGGCACGCTGACGCTGGGCGGCAGTGCCTATCCCTTCAAAGGGGTGCTCAATGCCGCCGTTGGCTCCTCAATTTCCACCGCCGACGTGATGGTGACGCGCACGGGCAAAACCCAGGCCCACCTGACCTTCACCATTGATGCCGGAGCAAGCAGGATCACCACGGGCAACATCGCCGCCGACAGCTTCAACCTGGCCTTCACCGGCTGGCGCAACACCACTCCAGGGAGCACTTACCAGGGCTACCAGACCTTCAGCATGGCAATCGACAATTCGCTGCTGAACACGGACAGCATCCCCCAGGGCCTGGGCTACGGCTCCTTCACCATCCCGGCCACCGCTGCAACCTTCAGTGTCGCCGGCGTCCTCGCCGATGGCACCGCCTATACCGGCAGCAGCTCCCTGGGCAGCCAGGGCGACGTGTTGATCTACCAGGCGCTCTACACCGGGGTCAAGGGCTCCATCCTCGGCACGCTCAACGTCCTGCCAGGCACCCAGCCCTTGAATGCGGACAGCACCCTCTCCGGCTCGCTCACCTGGACGTGCCCGTCCAGCACGAGCCGGACCTATGGTTCAGGTTTTGGCCTCACCACGCCCGTTCCTCTCACGGCGGACGGCGGGCGCTACATTGCCCCCAACGCCACGACCATTCCCCCGGGGTTTGTCGCAGGCACCAACAATGCGAACCTCACGTTTGCCTCCGCCCACATTGCCGACGGCACCCCAGCCCCTGACCTGGTCTTCACCATCAAGCCGGGCGGCAGCGCGACTGTGCCGGTCAACGCCGCCAAGACCACCTTCAGCCTCGTGGCGGGTACGGGAGCCTTCAGCGGCGGATTCACCCAGACCGCGCCGGGGACACGCTCAGGCACCTACAAGGGCATCCTCGTGAACCACAGCGGCACCTTCACTGGCGACGGATGGTTCACCCTTCCGCAACTGCCCTCGCCCGCCACCTCGGCCATTCTCTCGGGCAAAGTGTCACTCGGCAAACCATAGTCCCGTCAACGCCCCGGGGGACTCACTTCTGATTCTCCGGCTTCTTGGGCTCCTCTGGTCCAAACGTGACTTGGAAGGCGAGGTAGCCTTGCAGTGCGCTCGTGCCCTGCACGGTGTGGCCGACGGCGGCCAGCAGGTGGTAGGTCTCGCTGAAATCATAGATGGCGCCGAGCTGCACGACCGTGTCGGAGCCGCTGCTCTGCGTTTTGGGGGTCTCGTGGAAGACCTCCAGGCCCAGAGCAAAGGCATCGGTGATTTTGCGCTGCACCTGCCAGCCCATGAACCAATAATCACGGTTGCCCGCACCGGGATTGAGCCAGTAACCGCCACCACCATAGGTGGACCAGTCACCGATGGTTTTCTGGACCCAGAGAGGCAGAAAATACTGGGCTTCGCCATTGCCCAACCCCTGGGAGTGATTGCCTGAAGGCACTTCCGCCAGGGGAAAGATTCCCACCATCGGGCAATCCGGGGTCTCCTGGATGAACCGGTACTTGAAGCCAAGCTCGGTGTCACCATAGCCATAGTGAAAGGACTCTCCCCTCGCCTTGTCAAAAGAGAGAGGCGCGATCACGTGCACCTGGAGATCGGGCACCAATCCGTAGTTGACCTCAAGGTGCGGCAGCGTGCCTGACCATTGCCCTTCGGAGTGGAAGGGCAGCGAGGCCAGATAAACCTCCCAATGCTGAAATTCCACCGGCTCGGGATCATCCGTGACGAAGGGCGGGCCGGCATGGGCCGTCCCGGCCAGAGCCAAAAACAGGGCGCTCAGGGGCGCCAGGAGGGGAAGGTGTCGGGCGGATTGCGTTGCCATGATGATTTTATTCTGGGAGGCATCAGCCGCCAATCAAGTAGAACCCGGCAATGAGCAGGCCGCTGATGATGACTCCAGACACCACGGTGGTAATCAGACGGCTGGCGGTGATTTCCAGCCCCCGCCCGCCCTTTGCCTGCGCAAAGAGCCAGCCACAACCGGCGAAAATGACCAGAACAATGGTGCTGTGCGTCACCCAGTGGTGCCCCATCATCTTTTGCATCCCGGTCATCACAGCAGGGCTGCTCTCCTTGGCGATGACAATCAGGGCGTTGATGACGCTGGCCAGCGCCAGCGAAAGACCGAACGATGCCGTGTACCTTGAGATGCCAGTGTTTTCCATAGTGGTGTCTTTCGATGGGTTGTTACTTGGCCAGAAGGCCCACCTTCACGCCCATGGCAACCATGCCGCCCTCGCCATCCATGGCCAGGGCAAGCAGGGCGATCAGCCCCGTCACCCACAGCATCACCCGGCGCGCATCCTTGCTCGCGGCCAGATTGCCTGCCGCAGCAATGGGAAGGTAGGTGACCAGAAGCAGCAGCATGATGACCAGATGCTCCTTCGTTTCCATGAAGAAGTTGTGAGCAAAGGGCCACGGCCCTTTGAGGATGACGGTTTTGTCCGCCTTGTAGAAGAACACATACCAGTAGCCGGCAATCAGGAAAGCCAGCCACATGACCGCCGCCGCAACCCGGCTCATGGTTCTGATCCTGGCTTGATTCGCCTCTGTGGCGTGGAGAACATCGACAAAAATCCACACCGACAGGACCATGCAGGTCACGCCGAGCAGCACATGGGCCATCAACATCATTTCAATCATCGTCGCGGAAGGTGAGAGGAAATTACGAGAAACGCTATCGAATATCGTTTTCTAATTTCGTAAATATATCAGGTCAAGATTTATTCGCCTGGCTGGCGCCCTCTGTTAGCGCAACGCCCAGAGCATCTTCACGGCCTCGGCAGCCGCAGGGACGTTGTGGACGCGGAAAACCTGAGCGCCGCGCGCCATGCCTGCTGCAATGC
>CAINXC010000796.1 GCA_903854655.1 uncultured Verrucomicrobiota bacterium
GCTGCCGCCAAGCCCAATTCCAAGGTGGCCGGCGTGCAGTTGGGAATCAATGTACCTTACAGCTTCGCCAACGCCCAGATGAGCGGCGATGAGATTCTCCAGAACTGCGTCCAGCTCGGCCTGAGCGGGGTCGAACTGAGAACCCAGCCCGTGGAAGCTTTCCTTGGCCTGTCGGCGGAATTGGTCAGCCCCAAGAAGGAGAAGGGCGCTCCCAAGACCGACGCGGCGGGCAGGGCCGAGAAGATCCGCGAGTGGCGCAAGTCCGTTTCCATGGATCGCGTGAAGGAGTTCCGCGCCAAGTATGAAGACGCGGGCGTTCTGATCGAAATCGTCAAGGTGGACGGCATCTTCAAGATGTCGGACGAGGAGCTGGATTATGCCTTCAACCTCGCCAAGGCCCTCGGTGGGCGGGCCATCTCATCGGAAATCTCCCATACGGAGGCGGAACTGAAGCGTGTCGGCGCATTCGCAGACAAGCACGAGCTCATGGTGGGCTACCATGGCCACGCCACCACCAAGCCGGAGCATTGGGAGGCCGCCTTTGCCCTCGCGAAACACAACGGCGCGAATGTCGATCTCGGGCATTTCGTCGCGGGCAACAACATTTCCCCGGTGCCCTTCATCACGAAGTACCATGACCGCGTGACCCACGTGCACCTGAAGGACCGCAAGTTCAACAACGGTCCCAACACACCGTTCGGCGAGGGCGACACGCCTATTGCCGAAGTGCTGCGCCTGATCCGCGACAACAAGTGGAACATCCAGGGCACCATCGAGTTTGAATACAAAATTCCCGCCGACTCGGACCGCATGAAGGAACTGGCCCGCGCCATCAAGTTCTGCCGCGACGCCCTGGCCTGACATTTGCGGTTCATCCCGAAGAGATCTGGCGCTACGCGCAAGGTGTTCGATTCACGCCGAGGGCGGCGTGAGCCACTTTAATGTGCCTACCGTCGCCCTCGACGGGGTTCGAAAACAAACGCGCGCAGCGCCACACTTCCGCCCCCAGTGCTCCACCGGTGCCCGGACACCACTGCCCGACCGACCCAGCAGGGCACAACCGTGTGCTATGCCTCACCTTCCCGAATGTACCCCATTTGCTGCCAGGGCAGAATTTTGCTCGTAGCCACATCAGCAATGCGTATGCTCGCCAATGGTTGCGCGCACCTACTCCGCCACGCTGCTTGGCGTCAATGCCCATGAAGTCGAGATCGAGTCCCACGAGAGCGGGGGCAACGGACCTCGCATGATCATCGTGGGGTTGCCCGATGCGGCGGTGAAGGAAAGCCGGGACCGCGTAGCGGCGGCGATGAACAGCAGCGGCTTCTGGATTCACAGCGGCTTCACCACTGTGAACCTCGCCCCTGCCGATCTCAAAAAGGAAGGCCCGGCCTTCGATCTGCCCATCGCCATCGCCGTCATTGCCAAGCAGCAGAAGCTCAACGTGGACCGCCTCAAGGAAACCGCGATGGCGGGCGAGCTGGCGCTGAACGGAGAGCTGCGCCCGGTTCGCGGCCTGCTGGCCATCGCCCTGGAAGCCCGCGCCAAGGGGCGCAAACGCCTGCTGGTGCCCAAGCGCGCCGCCCTTGAGGCCAGCGTGGTGGCGGGCATCGACATCATCGGCGTCGCCTCCCTGCGCGAGGCCGTGGACTTCCTTGCCGAGAACACCGAAATCGCCCCCGAGCCCTGCCGCGCGGCGGAGTTCTTCGCCGCCGCCTCCACGTACAACATCGACTTCTCGGACGTCAAAGGCCAGTCCCACGCCAAGCGCTCCATCGAAGTCTCCGTCAGTGGCGGGCACAATATCCTCATGGTAGGCCCCCCTGGCACCGGCAAGTCAATGCTGGCCAAGCGCTTCGCCACCATCATGCCCGGCATGAGCGAGGAGGAGGCGATTGAAACCACCAAGATCCATAGCGCCGGTGGCCTGTTGAGCGAGTCGCTCGCCTTCATCGCCACCCGCCCCTACCGCTCGCCGCACCACACCATCAGCGACGCCGGGCTGCTGGGCGGCGGCTCCAATCCCGGCCCCGGCGAGGTGAGCCTCGGCCACAACGGCGTGCTGTTCCTGGACGAGCTGCCGGAATTCAAGCGCAGCACCCTGGAAGTCCTGCGCCAGCCCCTGGAAGATGGCAAGGTCACCATCGCCCGCGCCGCCGGCACCGTCACCTTCCCCGCCCAGTTCATGCTCGTGGCCGCCATGAACCCCTGCCCCTGCGGCTACTACGGTGACATGAAGC
>CAINXC010000797.1 GCA_903854655.1 uncultured Verrucomicrobiota bacterium
CCCATGTTGCCTTCCTGGATCACATCCAGGAAGGACAGGCCGCGGTTCGTGTACTTCTTGGCGATGGAAATCACCAGGCGCAGATTGGCCTCGATCATTTCGGTTTTCGCTTTGGTGCTGTCCGCCACCCAGCGGCCCGCCTCGCCCACCAGGGAGCGGAAGTGGTCCGCACGGTGCCAGGCACGCTGTTCGAACCGGCTGAGCGACTCCGCCGCAATCTCATTTTCCGGATGGGCGGCGGTTTCGCGCTCCAGGTGATCCAGCTCCTTGAGCTGCTCCCGCATGAGCGTGACGAAATCCTCGTTCACCTTCTGCTTGAAGTAGAACTTGTTGCACAGCTTGAAGAAGGCGGCGCGCTCCTGGGCGAACTGCTCCTCCAGCGCGGGCCGTTTCTTCGCCGGCGCATCCATGAGCACGACCACGGTGGCCCGGCATTTTTCCAGGGCGGCACGGGCCTGAACGAGGGTCTGGGCGAGCTTTTTGAAGTAGCCGTCGCGGTCCTCGTTCTTCTGGTCGATCACCAGCCGGTCAAAACGCTCCAGGCCGCCGATCAGCGCCTCGGCAAGCTGCACATAGTTCTCTGCAATGAAGCCCACGGTCTGCAGGCAGTTTTGCAGGCTGTTCTCCGCTTTCTCAATGCGTTTGGAAATGACGATTTCCTGCTCGCGGGTCAGCAGGGGCACCTGGCCCATCTGCTTCAGGTACATGCGCACCGGGTCGTCCAGCACGTCGAGCTTGGGTTCGGTGCGGTCGGCCACGACCACCTCCACACCCGCCTCTTCAATCTCCTGCAGGTCAGGCTCGGGCGCCTTGACGCGGTCCACCTCGCTCTCCTCCACGATGCGGATCTCCATGGAGCGCAGGCGCGAAATGATTTCGTCGAGCAAATCGACGGACACATGCCCGTCGGGCAGCGCACCGTTGATGTCATCGAACGTGAGGTGGTCCTGCTCCTTGGCCAGGATCAGCAGCTCACGCAGCTTGCCCTGGATTTCCGGGGCGTTGATGTCGTCATACACCACCGCAGGCGCGGCCGGACGTGCGCCTTTGGGCGGCCTGCCGCGCCGCTTCTGGCCGGGCAGCAATGGCACGGATTCAGCTTTGGGACGAGCGGGCGCGCTCGGATCCTTGCGGGGGCGGCCGCGTTTACGCTTCACAAGCTCCGCCTCAGCAGCCGGAGGGGCGCTGGCAGGTTGAGCTTTTCCAGGGGGGGTGTTGCCGTTGGCAGGGTGTTTCGATGAGACGGCCATAGGTTCCGCGAAGGTCCTAACCGTGAGGGTTTCACAGGCTCACCGACTATCCGGGGCGGGCTTTGTCCGGTCAAGGTATTCTTTATGCCAGTCCATCACTTGCCAATGCAGTTCCTGGAGCCTTTCCGGCGACAGATCCGGCTGCTTCATCTGCGCCCTTGCGCGCCTAATCAGGTAGTCCAAACGCTCCGTTTTGAGAGCCTCCAACGTCGCCTTTGCATGGTCCAGCCCGCCCTCGATGCTGCGCCTCGCCATCAACTGGCCAAATGCCGCCTCCTCCGCTGCGGAGAGCGAGCTCAGGAAGAACGACAGCGCCGCCTCGTCCCCCGCAGGGAAATGCGCCAGCCACACCCGGTTCAGCATCTCCAGCCCTGGAAAATCATGCAGCAATTCCTCAATGTCCTGGCTGCGCAGCCACTCCAACGCCTCGCAATCTGTCAGCGCGATCTGAACAAGGAGCAGCCCGTTCTTATGCTGGGATTCAACCAGCTTGCGGGCCTCTTCACCGCTGGTCGCGGGTTTTGCCTCGCCTTCTTCGCCCTTCTTCCTCCGCCGCACAAACTCCTCCACCTGATTCTTGAGCGCGTCCTCACTTACGCCAAGCGAACCTGCGTGACTGCGAATCATCAACTCCCTGGCCGAGATGCTGGGATTCATGGCAATGGTGACCGCTGTCTGCTCGATGAGCTGCACTTGATGGCGCATGTCGGTTCCCTGCGTGGCGCGCTTGTGGGCGATCTGGAAGTCCAGGAAATCCACTGCCTTCTCAATAGCGGCGGCAAACGCCTCCGGCCCCTGTTTGCGGATCATCGAGTCCGGATCTTCCCCTTTCGGCAGGGAGGCTACGCGGACCACAATGCCCGCCGGAGACAAGATTTTAAAGCTCTTTTCCGCCGCCCCAAAGCCTGCGGCATCGGAATCAAAGCACAGCACCACCTCCTCTGTGAGGCGCTTGAGCATCTTGGCGTGAAACTCCGTGAAGGCCGTGCCCAGCGGCGCTGCAACATTCTGCACTCCGGCTTCGAAGGCAGCGATGATGTCGAGCTGGCCCTCGCAAACAATCGCCCGCCCCGCCTTGCCGATGGCTCGCTTACTCTTGTCGAAGCCGAACAGAATTTTGCTTTTAGAAAAGATCGGAGTTTCCGGTGAATTGACGTACTTGCCGCCTTTCTGGTCCGGGCTCAGCACCCGTCCGCTGAAGGCCACCACTGTGCCGTTGTCATCGCGGATGGGGAACATCAGCCGGTGGCGGAAACGCGGGTAGTGCCGCCCGTCGTCCGCCCTGGCGAGTATGCCCGCCTCAATCAGAATATCAGAAGAGTACCTGCGCTCCCCCGCCCAGCCACGCAGGAGATCGTCTCCGTCTGGTGCGTAGCCAATGTGCCAATTCTTGGCCACTGCGGAGGTGAACCCGCGCGACTTGAGGTACTGGCGCGCCGCATCCGCCACCGGCTTGGTGAGCAGCAGATGGTGATAAAAGGCGGCGATGTCCTCATGCACCTTCTTCAAGATGGATCGTTGCTTCGCCTCGCGCTCGGCATTGGCATCCCAGACCTCCTCCTCGATACGGATGCCCGCCGCATCCGCCAGTCGCTTCACGGCCTCGACGAACTGAAGGCCGTCGTGCTCCATCAAGAACCGGATCGCTGTCCCGCCCGCACCGCAGCCGAAACAGTGGTAGGTGTTGCGCGTGGCGCTGACGTTGAAGGAGGGCGACTTCTCCGTGTGGAACGGGCACAAGCCCACGTAGTTGGTGCCCGCCCGCCTCAGCTTCACATAGCGCCCCACCAGGTCCACGATGTTCGTGGCCGTGAGCACTTGCTGAATGGTTTCTTCGGGGATGCGGGACATGGGTCGGGGAGAGAATCATGGCGCAGGAGCGAGAGGAGGCAACATGGGCCTCCAAATCGCCGCACAGGCAGAACGATACGATTTCCGTTCGCGAGCCGACATTGACTCGCGCCGAAAAGGGGATGAGTCTCACAGACCGTGCCCGCAAACGAACAAGATTCGTGGATGTAGCGCAGCTACTTTCTCTCATTTCGAGAAACCAAAAAACTGGAAAAAACGAGATTGCCGGGCAGTCCTTTTGCTTGAAGACACGATGACAAGCATACGCCTCATATTCGTTCTGGCCCTGCTCATATTCGGTTGTTCGGCCGCCGATCAAACTCCGGCAGCGGCCACCGGCCTGGAGAGCCCGGACCAGACCGTTCGGGACTCTGCTGCGAAAAACATCCGCCAATCCTACAAGGCTCCCGAGGCCGGCCGGTGGAATGACCTGCTTGCCAGGCTGAAGCCCGGACTGCCGGAGCCTGCGGTGCTCGACCTGCTGGGCCCCGCCCGGAACCGAAAGAAACCCGGCTTCGCCTACATGAACGGCAGGATCGACTCCTACCGGCTGGACGATCTTTGGTGCCTTCAGATTGAGATCAGCCGCTGGGAACACACCCTTGCCTCGGTCAAGCTGATCGACATGCCGTTGCAGTTCTGGACCACGCCACCCGATCACTTTTCGGGTGTCTGGCGGGACTACTACGTCTCAGGCGTTCCCTCCCGAGAAGTGCACTACCTCGATGGCCTCCGGCATGGAGCCGACACCACATTCCACCCCAATGGAAAAGTTGCGTCGGAGCAGCACTTCCTGAAAGGGCTGAACGAAGGGGTGGAAGCGGGCTATTTTTCTTCGGGGAAGCTGTCATCCATGGGCCGCTATAAAGATGGCAAGCCCACTGGAACCTGGACCTTCTACAACGAGGATGGAACCGTGCGACACACCGAAGACAAGAACTGAAACCTGCGTTGCGCGTCCGGGCTCATAGAGCCCAGCTTCAACGGGCGCTGCCGCGCCGAATCACCGACCCGGCCAACCTCGACACCATTCGTCATTGGTCATTCGACATTCTTTCCCCTCACCGGTCGATCAGGCTGAACATCAGCTCCGCTTCGCTGACGATCTGGCCGTTGACGGAGCAGCGGCCGATGGCCTGGCCGATGTTGCGCTTGGTTTTGAGCACTTCTGTCTCAATCACCAGCACGTCGCCAGGGCGCACGGGCTTGCGCCACTTGACGGCGTTGGCGCTCAGGAAGTAGCCGATCTTGCCCTCATTGCCCGGCATGCGCAGCAGCAGCACGCTGGCCACCTGGGCCATGGCCTCAAGCTGAAGCACGCCCGGCATGATCGGGTGCCCGGGGAAATGGCCCTGGAAGTAGGGCTCGTTGATGCTCACGCACTTGATGCCGGTGCATTTCGTCTCGCCTTCGAAGCCGACGATGCGGTCCACCATGAGGAAGGGGTAGCGGTGGGGCAGAATTTTCTGCACCTCCTCGCAATCCAGCACGGCGTCGCCCAGCGGGATATTGACGGGCGCGGGCACCATCGAGCGCATCTCGTTGTACTGCTTGACGATCGAGCGGGCCAGCTCCGTGTTCGGGCCGTGGCCGGGACGGATGGCGATGACATGCCCGAGCAGGCGCTTGCCGGTGAGGCTCAGGTCGCCGATGATGTCGAGGATCTTGTGGCGGGCAAATTCCTCGTTGAAACGGAGGGGGTGCTTGGACAGCAGCGTGTCGCCCCTGATCACCACGGCGGCCTCCAGCGTGCCGCCCTTGATCAGGCCCTTTTCCGCCAGCGGCGCCACGTCTTCATAATAAACAAAGGTGCGCGCCGGGGCGATCTCTTTCTCAAACAGCTCCGGAGTCACCTCCGTGCTATAGAACTGGGTGTTGCGCCCGTTCGGGCCCACATTGGTGCAGGAAATGCGGAAGGTCTTGTCTGGCACGATGTGCAGGATGGTGCCGTCGCGCGTCTCCTGGAAAATCGGCTCGCGAATTTCATAGATGCTGCGCGCCGCCTTCTGCTGCTCGATGCCGGCCGCCTTGATCAGCTCTACAAAGGGCAGTGCCGACCCGTCAACGATGGGCGGTTCATTGGCGTCCATTTCGACGATGGCGTTGTCCACCCCCATCGCGCTCAGGGCGCTGAGCACATGCTCCACCGTTTGCACTTTCACACCGCCCTCGGCCAGGGTGGTGGCCCTCTCGACCTTCAAGACCTTGTCCACCAGCGCCGGGATGAATGGCTTGTCCTCGATGTCGGTGCGGCGGAACTTGATGCCGAAGTTCTCGGGCGCTGGATGCAGGGTCAGCGTGACCTGCCCACCCGTATGCAACGAGGTGCCAGTCATGGAAGCGGATTTCGCCAAGGTATTTTGGCGGTCTTGAATAGCCATAGGAGGATGCGTCATAGCTGGCCCCTGGGGGTGGGTCAAAGGGAAATGAAAAACGACCGTTTTCCCAGGTGAGGCTCCAGGCACCCACCTTTGCGGTGGTAAACCGCTCCGCACTGGCTAGAGATGACGCCCCACTCATCGCTCAGCCTCACCTCATGGAACCTCAAGCCGCCCCTCTCCCCACCGAATCCGAACTCCTGCAAGTGCGCCGCGACAAGCTCGACGCGCTCAAGGCCAAAGGCATCGCGCCGTTTGGCGGCAAGTTCGACACCACGCACGCCCCGGGCGCGCTGAAGGCGGATTTCACCGAAGGCCTGCCGGTCAAGGTCGGCGGTCGCGTGCTGGCCAAGCGCGGCATGGGCAAGGCGATTTTCTTCGATATCGGCGACTTCACCGGCCGCATCCAGTGCTACGGCAACAAGAAGGAGATCGGCGACGAGGCCTTCGAAGTGCTGGCCGGGCTGGTGGACATCGGCGACTGGGTGGGCGTGGAGGGCGAATCCTTCGTCACCAAGATGGGTGAGAAGTCCATCCTGGTGAAGCAGCTCACCGTGCTCAGCAAGTCCCTGCGCCCGATGCCGGACAAGTGGCACGGCATCACCGACCGCGAGCTGAAGTACCGCCAGCGCTACCTCGACCTGATCAGCAACGACGAGAGCCGCAACATTTTCATCCTGCGCAGCAAGATGATCGCCGAGATCCGCCGCTACCTGGGCGAGCGCGATTTCATGGAGGTGGAGACGCCGATGATGCAGGACGTGGCCGGCGGTGCCGCCGCTCGCCCGTTTGAGACCTTCCACAACGCGCTGAACATGCCGCTGTACCTGCGCATCGCGCCGGAGCTGTACTTGAAGCGCCTGCTGGTGGGCGGCTTCACGCGCATCTTTGAGCTGAACCGCAACTTCCGCAACGAAGGCATCTCGCGCCGGCACAACCCGGAGTTCACCATGCTGGAGTGCTACCAGGCCTTTGCCGATTTCGAGAAGATGGCGGACCTGGTGGAAGGCATGGTCTGCCACCTCGCCGAGACCTTCTGCGGCGGGCTGAAGCTGGAGACCAAGGATGCCGAGGGCAACGTCACCAAGACGATCAACCTTCAGCGCCCCTGGCGTCGCGCCAGCTACAAGGACCTGCTTTCGGGCATCGATGCCGAATGGTGGAACTACACACCCGAGCAGCGCAAGGCCCGCGCCAAGGAGCTGGGCGTGGAGATCGGACCGAACTTCGAGGACTACGAAGTCTCGCAGCACATGTTCGAAAAGCTGATCGAGGAGAAGAGCTTCGATCCTCTCTTCGTCACGCATTGCCCCAAGCAGCTTGTGCCCCTGGCGAAGCAGAACGCCGAGGACGACAGCGTGGTGGACGTCTATGAACTGGTGATCAACGGCCAGGAGATCAGCCCCGGCTATAGCGAGCTGAACGACCCCATCGTGCAACGCGCCCGCCTGGAAGAACAGGCTGGCGAGGAGATCCAAAAGATCGACGAGGATTTCATCACCGCGCTGGAATACGGCATGCCCCCCGCCGGCGGCATCGGCATCGGCATCGACCGCCTGATCATGATGCTCACCGGCGCGGAAACCATTCGCGACGTGGTGCTGTTCCCGCAGTTGAAGCGCAAGGAGTAGGGTTTCTCGGTTCAGGGCTTGTCCATGCGGGCCATGGCTCCCTGAACTCCGAGCCAAGAACGAACAAACGGAAACCAGAAAAACCTTCAGGGTGCGCCGACAGCCGCTCCGCGCACGAGGTCGAGCGAGGACTCGTGGTCGTCCAGGTACTGATGAAAACGCCGGACATCATTGATCTGCTCGGAGCCGATTCCTGCGGCCAGAGAGGTGACAAGGTGGCAGTTCTCAGGGTCGCGCAAAACCTTCAACACGGTTCCCAGCAGTTCCCTGTCACCGTGGTAGCTGGCCGCCCTGACCAAGTTGGCCACGCTGGGGAGATTTTCGGCGTTGTAGATGTATCGTCCCTTTCCCAGGGCACAAATCCCAGACCCACCGGCGTGGATGAGCAGCCACTGGTGGGCATGGCTTTTCTGCAGGCCACACTCCTCCAGCGCAGCGTTCAGGGCTGCCGGGCTGTGCCAGCAGCCATAGGTTTTGAACAGCCCGATGTCGGGCCTCAGCGGCACGCTCCAATACCACACATAGCGCACCCGGCCGCATTCGGGACAGATTTGGGTGCCACCGAGAATGCCGAAGAAGAGCTCCCCAAGCAGCAGCAGCACGCCCACCACAACCGCCACCTGGAAATTGACTCTGGTCCGCCACCGCATGCCCCGATCCTGAGGCCTGCTTGCCGGAATAGCAAGCACCGGCGCCCCCGGCGCAGAAATGAGCCTTGTGTTGAATTGCGCCGGTTATCAGGTAGCGTTGAGCATGGCTCCCACACAGGAACTCGTCGATCATCTTCACCGTGAGCGCATTTTGCGCGCGCGCGGGACGACGGAGAGCGAGCGCTTGATGCAAGGGGCGCAACTCTTTGATTACGGCATCGAGGCCATGATGGCGGGGCTGCGCATGAATCATCCGGGGGCCACCGAAGCCGAGCTGCTTCCGTTGGTGCGAGAACGCCTTACGCGTCAAAGGAAACGCGAGGCTCGATGAAGTCTGCGGCGGAACATGCAGGGGCGGTCATCGCAGCCTGCAATGCAGTTGGCATCCCACACATGCTGGTCGGCTCGTTTTCGCGCAACGTGTATGCCGCGCCAAGATCGACGCAGGATGCCGATGTCGTGATCGCCATGGAGCCAGACAAGGTTAAGGCGCTCATGGTGGCTTTGAGTGATGAATTTGTCTGGGAAGAGCAGATGACTTTCGAGACAGTGACAGGCACACGCCGAGACACCGTGACTTCGAAGGAAGGAGCTTTCAAAGTCGAGGTTTTCTGGCTCAGCAACGATCCACATGACAGGGAGCGCTTTGCCCGCCGTCGCGAAATTGACTTTGGGGGCCGCAAAACCTGGGTGCCTACCGCTGAAGACGTAATTGTCATGAAGCTCCGCTGGAAACGGCCGAAGGACATTGATGATGTACGCGATGTGATTGAGTTCCAGGGGAACGACGCACTCGACTGGCCCTACATCCACGCTTGGAGCGAGAAGCACGGCACCCGTGCTCTGCTGGACGAAATTCGCGCCTCGATCCCGCCTCTGGATTAAAGCCGCATCGAGCAAGACTCAACCTACCTCTTCCCCGCGCTGGCAAAAGGCCTGGAATGCTGCATGATGTGGCATGGAGTGGTTCCCTCAATCCAAAGATCATCTGCCGCTGACGTGGTGGAAGCAGACACCCGTGTACCTGGCCGCCGTACTGGCGCTGGGGGGCGTGGCGAGCATGGTGCTCACGGCGCTGATCATGGCGGTGAATCCCGGATGGATCACTCCCCTGGTGTTCAGTGTGGACCACATGCTCCACTGGTGGGTCTGGACGCCCGTGACCTATGTGCTGGTGAACCCGCCCAGCCTGATGTTTCTGCTCAGCTCCTACCTGTTGTGGAACTTTGGGGAAGCCATTGAGCGGCATCTGGGCCGCTGGTCGTTCGTCAAACTGGTCCTGTGCCTGGTGCTGGTGGGGCCTGCGCTGCTGGGCATTCTCTCCCTATTTGGGCCGCGCGACTGGCCTGCGGTCGGCATGGGGCACCTGGAGTTCGGCGTGTTCCTGGCCTTCGCCGCCCTTTACCCCACGGCTCAAATTTCGATCATCATCCTCACCCTGGAGGCCTGGGTGCTTGCGACCGCCATTGTGGCGGTGGATGTGCTGTCATGCCTGGCCGGGCATGACTGGGCGGGACTGTTCATTCTCGCCGGGCAGGTCGGCATGGCGGTGGGTTACATTCGCTACGAACAGGGCCGCCTGCACCTGCCCGCGCTACGGCTGTGGCCCAAGCCACGCCCCAAAATCGTGGCCTTGCCCCCACGAGCCAGGCAGACGGCCGTCAAGCGCGCGAAGGTGATCGAGGCGACGGAAAGCCTGGAAGGTGTGGATGCCATCCTGGACAAAATCAGCCACCAGGGCATGGCCAGCCTCACGCCGGAAGAAAAACGCACCTTGGAGAAGGCCAGCGAGCAGCTCAGCAAACGCGGCAATCGAGCCCCACGATGAATTTCAAGATCCTTGCCGCCTCCGCTCTTCTCTGTGCCGCCGCCTGTGCAGCAGACAAGCCCAATCCCGAACTTGAGGCCACCCTCGCCGCCACGCTTGCTCCGTATGCAGGGAAGACCGTCCACGGGGTGGATGCCAGCACCCTCACCGGAAAAGTGATGTGCGGCTATCAGGGCTGGTTCAACTGCGAAGGCGACGGAGCAGACCGGGGCTGGGTGCATTGGGTGAAATCCAAGGGAGCCCCCTCGCCTGCCAATGTGAAGGTGGATCTCTGGCCCGATGTCTCGCAACTGGGGCCCGACGAAAAATTTAGCACCGAATTTCATCATGCGGACGGCAGCGTCGCGCAGGTGTTCAGCCCGTTCAAGAAAGCCACGGTGCTGCGGCATTTCCAGTGGATGCGCGAGTACGGGATCGACGGGGTCTTCGTCCAGCGCTTCGTCGGCGGCGCGCGCTCGCCCAGCTTCCAGCGCCAAAACAACACGGTGCTCGCCCATTGCCGCGAGGGCGCGAATCTCAATGGCCGCACCTACGCGCTGATGTACGACCTGTCCGGCCTGGGCGCAGGCAAGATGGACGAAGTGATCGAGGACTGGCGCAACCTGCGCACGCGCATGAAGCTGTGCGATGATCCCGCCTACCTCCATCACAAGGGCAGGCCGGTGATCGCAGTCTGGGGCATCGGCTTCAACGACAAGCGCGCCTACACGCTGGAGGAATGCCGCCGCCTGATCGAACTTCTCAAAAGCGGCGGCTGCACCGTGATGATCGGTGTGCCCACCTACTGGCGCGAGCAAAAGAACGACACCGTTAAAGACGCCGCCCTCCACGAGATCATGGCGCTGGCGGACATTGTAAGCCCCTGGACCGTGGGCCGCTACCAGACGCCCGAGCAGGCGACCAAGCACGCTGAGAAGCTCGTGAAACCCGACATTGCCTGGTGCGCCGAACACAAGCTCGACTACCTGCCGGTGGTTTTTCCCGGCTTTTCCTGGCACAACATGTATGGCACCAGCACCGCCATTCCCCGCCTCAAAGGAGAGTTCTTCTGGACCCAGTTCCGCGAGACCAAACGCGCCGGAGCGAGCATGATCTACGTGGCGATGTTCGACGAAGTGGACGAAGGCACCGCCATCTTCAAATGCACCAACGACGTGCCCGTCGAATCACCCTTCGTCACCTATGAAGGCCTGCCCTCCGACTACTACCTGCGTCTGGCAGGTGAAGGTGCGAAGATGCTGCGAGGAGAAGTGCCGGTGGAGAGCCCTCAGCCGAAACCTTGAGCAACCCTCATGGCAGCCCGGCGATAAACTTCACCACCGCCTGCATGGACAACTGCCCGTCCGGCGTGCCGGGGAAGTAATCGCAGCCGTGCGTGGCCCACTGAGGTTCGAGGAACCGGTGCGGCACGCCCGCCTCGTCGAGACGTTTTGCCAGCCTCCGGCTCTGCTCCACCCATACGAGGCTGTCGCGGGCACCATGCAGCAGCAGCGTGGGCGGGGTGGAAGCGTTCACAAAATCAATGGCCGAGGCCGAGTGGTAGTTCTCCGGTGACTGCTCTGGATCGCCTCCCAGGTATTGACGCAGCAGTTGCAGGCTGTTGAGAATGTCCTCCGCGTAGGCGTAGCGGCGGGCAAAGTTCATGTCGAACGGGCTGTAGAAGAGAATGCAGCCCCTGGCTTTCAATTCGGGAAGGCCGTAGGCGCAGGCGGAAGCGATCTGCCCGCCAGCAGAACGCCCCATCAGAATCAGGCGCGCAGGGTCGATGCCCAGCTCTCCAGCATGGGCGCGCGCCCATGCAACGGCATGGACCACATCGTCCCGTTGCGCCGGCCATTGATGCCTTGGCGCGAGCCGGTAGTTCATGGCAATCACGACCACATTGTGCGAGGCCAGTTCGGCGTTCCAGGCGCGGAACTCGTCGGCTGAACCACCATCCCAGCCGCCCGTGTGCGCCACCAGCACCCATGGCCGCGCAACGCTTTGCTTCCCCGGATGATACACCAAAAGGTCCAACGACTCGCCATCCCCCTGCCAAAACGTGCGACGCTCCATGGTGACCTCGGCGTGGCCTCCCACCCAGGGCAGCCAGAGACGCGACCAACTAAAGCCCTCAACCAGTTGAGAAGCCTGGACGGCGGGAGCCATGAGGACGGCAGCCAGCGCCAGCGCAATGACGGCCAGCACACCCCGCTTCCAGCCGTCAAACACCTGCCAGGCAATGATGGCGAGCAGCAGTGAGACGACAGCAAACCAATGGCCAAACTCCTGCGCCAGCAGGGCCGCCTTCCATTGCCAAAGCTTGTCAGGCTTGACCCAGGCGGCGGCGACCATGCAGGCCATCGCCGCCTGGCCGCCCAGGGTGCAGTGCTTGATCATCAGGAAACGACGCTGCTGGTGATTCTACGGGCTCAACAGGACGATGGGGCCTGCTCCAACCGGCACTCCTGCCGGGTCCGGCACCTTCTTCTCCACGCTCAAGGCAAATTTGTCCGCCGATTGAACATCGAGCGCGGGCTTGAACTGCACTTTGGCGAAGCCCTTGGCATCCACGCGGACAACGCCGGCGTTGACAGGTGTCTTCTTGGAAGGGTCCACCACCCAGAGCTGATAGTCCTTGTTCTGCTGCACCGGAGGCATCCTCTCGAGCTTCAAGATGCCCTCCTGCTTTGCGGCATCCCACACCACGACGGCCACGCCCTGCTTGTAATCGGCGATGGTCGATTTCAACGTCGCGATCTGCATTTTGTCGAGTTCCTGCGACTTGATGATGAGAGCTTTTTCCTGTTCCAGGGCCTTGTTTGCGTCCGTGGCCGTGGCAAGCTCCTGCTTGAGGGCGCTGGCGGCTTTCTCCTTGTCGGTCAGTTCCTGCTTCAGCGCATCGGCGGCTTTGGCACTCCGCTCCGCAGCCTCCCTGGCTTCAGAAACCGTGGTCTTGAGCGAAGTGTTTTGCGCGCGGACTTCGGCAGCAGACTTCTCCAGCGCCGCCGCCTTGGCCACGAGAGCCTGCCGGTCGGCATCCACCTGCATCCACGCCACACCTCCCACGATTGCAAGGGCCGCTGCGGCGGCCCAGCCGAGGAAAGCAAAGCCGCGCCCTCGCGGCGCAGCAGTGGTGACGGGCTTGGCACGACCGTCCTGGGGGATCGTTTTGACACGGTCAACCACCCAGTCCCGAACAAGAGCCGGAGGTGCGGACTGGCGTGCCGTCAAGGCAAGTGCGCCCGCCATATCCGACAGTTCTTCGGTCACCTGGCAAAGCACGGCGTCATGCTCCAGGTCGCGGGCGAAGGCGATGCGTTCCGCGCCCTCCATGTGGCCGAACACATAGGCGGCGGCCTCTTCTTCCCTTGGATGGGTGGCGGGTGTCTTCATGGTTCGTAGCCCTCCTTGGAAAGACGGTCGCGCAGTTCAAGCAAAGCGCGACGGATGACTGTTTTCACCGTGCCCAGGGGCCTGCCCGTTTGGTCGGCAATCTCCTGCTGGGTCAGACCGGTGAAAAAAGCGTGGCGCAGCAGCTCCTGCTGCTCGGCCCGAAGGGCGGACATGACACGTCGGACCAGCGAACACTCCTCACGCCGGGTCAGTGACTCAATTGCGGTGGCATCGTCACAGTCGGCAGGATCGGTTTGGGCGGTGATGTTGTCGATGAGACGGTCCTGGGTGGCACGACGACGAACCCGGTCGATGAGACGAGCCCGGAACAGCATCACCGCCCATGAAAACGCGGCGGCGCGGCTGCTGTCAAATCCGGGGGCTTTGCGCCACAGGTGCTCCATGCCTTCCTGAAGCGCATCCTGCGCCTCCTGCTCATTGCCCAGCATGCGCAGCGCCATGCTGTACAGCGGACCGGAAACCCGGTCGTAGAACTCCGCGAAGGCGGCGTGATCCCCCTCCGCCACCCGTTCGAGCAGCGCGTTGTCTGAGGATTGAGGATTGTTTGATTCAGGCATTCTCCAGACTGCGTTTTGCCCTGCCGCCATCGGCCGTCGCCAGCGGTCTGGCTCCACCTGATGAGTGAATAGCAGAGTGATTGTCATCGCTCAACGTGATTCGCTCCCCCGGGCCGCTTGGATTCATGGAATACGCGAGATTGGCCGCTCCGACCGCGTTAAAGCCGCTCCATGAAACTGCGCGCCGCCCTCCTCGCCCTCACCTGCTGCCTTGCCGGACTTGTCCGCGCCGAGGTCAAACTGCCCGCCATCATCTCCGATCATGCCGTGCTTCAGCGCGATACTCTGGTGCCCGTCTGGGGCTGGGCGGAGAAGGGCGAGGAGATCACCGTCAGCATTGCTGGAACCACGCAGAGCACCAAGGCGGGCGAGGATGGCAGATGGCGGGTCAACCTTGACCACCTCAGCGCCGGCGGGCCGCACACCCTCACGGTCAAGGGCGGCAACACCCTCACGGTCAACGACGTGCTGGTGGGCGAGGTCTGGCTCGGCTCCGGCCAGTCCAACATGGCCTTCAAGGTCGGCAGCGCGCTGGATTTGGACAAGGAGAAGGCCGCCGCCGATCTTCCCCAGATCCGCCATTTCACCGTGCCCGCCCATGCCGCGCCGCAGCCGCAAAATGATGTGGCCGGCAAGTGGGAGGTGTGCTCCCCTGAAACCGTGGCAGGTTTCAGCGCCACGCTCTTCTTCACGGGCCGCGAGATCTACCGCGAGGTGAAGGTGCCCGTGGGCCTGATCAATTCCTCCGTCGGCGGCACCCCTATTGAATCGTGGATCGACGCCGACGCCCAGCACGCGGCGCCGGAGTTGAAAGGCTTCTTCGAAGTCAAGGCCCCGCCGTTTGATGCCGAGAAGGCGACGCAGCAGTATGCACAGCAGCTTGCCGCCTGGACCGAGGCCGCCAAGAAGGCGCGCGAACTCAAGCAGCCCATGCCCCGCAGGCCGGTGGACCCCATCGCCCAGCGCCAGCGCAAAGGCGATGTGGGCGGGCTCTACAACGGCATGATCGCCGGACTGATCCCCTATGCCATTCGCGGCGCGCTCTGGTATCAGGGCGAGGCTAATTCTGTGGGGGAGAAAGCCCAGTACTATCAGTATCAGCTCCCCTTGCTCGTGAAGGACTGGCGGCACCGCTGGGGGCAGGATTTCCCCTTTGCATGGGTGCAACTGCCCAATTTCACCCATCGCGGCGACGGCTGGTGCGAGGTTCGCGAGGCGGAATTCAAGACTCTTTCGCTGCCGAACACGGGCATGGCGGTGACCATCGACATTGGCGAGCCCGGCAACATCCATCCCAAGAACCAGCAGGAGGTGGGCCGCCGCCTGGGGCAGTGGGCGCTGGGTTCCGTCTATGGCAGGCAGGTCGCCACCAGCGGCCCGCTCTTTTCAGGCCACGAAATCAAGGGCTCTTCAATCATCCTGAGCTTCACGCACACAGACGGCGGCCTGGTCTTCAAAGGCGAGCCCAAAGGGTTTGTCGTCGCCGGCGAAGACAAGCAGTGGCATGAGGCCACGGCAAAGATCGAAGGCGGCAAAGTCATTGTCTCCAGTCCCGAAGTCGCGCAGCCCATGGCCGCCCGCTACGCCTGGGCCGATCTGCCGCCCACCACCCTGTGGAACGGCGCCGGCCTGCCGGCCTCGCCTTTTCGCACGGATGCCTGGGCGCTGGACTATGGTGCTGTCGCCGCCCGGAAAGCGCCTGCGGATCGCGGTCCGAAAGTGCTGCGCGTTGCCTGTGTCGGCGACAGCATCACCGCAGGGGCGGGAGCCAAGGACCGGCGCATGGGTCCCTACCCCGCGCAGCTCCAGGTGCTCCTCGGCAAGGAGTACGCGGTGCGCAATTTCGGCGTCGGCGGTTCCACAATGGGCCGCCAGGGCGACAAACCCTATGACAAGGAAGCTCTGTTCAAAAGCGCCCTCGCCTTCAAGCCCGACGTGGTCCTGTTGAAGCTCGGCACCAATGACAGCAAGCCCCAGAACTGGGCGCACAAAGACGATTTTATCCCCAGCGCCAAGGCCTTGCTCACCGCCTTCCGCACCGCCAGCCCCAAGGTCCAGATCTGGCTCTGCCTGCCAATCCCTGCCTTCCCTGAAAACTACGGCATCACCGACAAGGTCATTCACGACGAGGTGATCCCGGAGCTCAGGAAGCTGGCGGACGAAGAGAAGCTGCCAGTGATCGACCTCTATGCCGCCATGAAAGATCAAGGCGGGAACGTGCCGGACAAGGTCCATCCCAACGAGGCCGGCTACCGCCGCATCGCTGCCGTGATTTGCAAAGCCATCACCGGCAAGGAACCGGAACTGGACCTCCTCCCTTCCCTGGAACAGGGGCTGCGGCGGTAGTCGGGCACAGCCCCCCGCCGCCACCTTATGGCGGCGGCCCGCCCGCCCGGGCACTCACCTTCACTGCCAGGCAGTCGTGGACGGTGCGGTCCATTTGATAACGGGTTACGGACCGTAGAATAAGTTGGAAGCCCTTGAAGTCGGCGCGCCCCTGGTTGCAGAGGGCTGTCAGCAAATCGGTCTGGGATTCCAGCAGTGGAACGAGCTCCGCCTCCTGCGCCAGAACGATGGGCCGGACACCAGGGGAGCTGATGATTTGCACCGGAAACACGCGCGTTGCCAGATCGGAGGACACCGGCCCCTGATCGGCGGACTCGTTCTCCGCGTGCTTCACATCGAGCTGGATCATGCGCGCCCGCGCATCCGGAGCCATGGACTCCAGGGCCAGGCTGATCGCGTCCAGGAGCCGATGCCGCACCTCACCAAGGTCGGTGAGCGAGGCGTGCTCCTGCATTGAAGGCACCGTCTGGATTGCCTTCGCAAGGGAGGAGATCTCCTTCAGATAGGCGTTCTTCTGTGCATCCGGCACATAGTACATGACGATCAGATGCACAGGCACTCCATCAGGGCTGCCATAATCTATCCCGGCCGGACTCCATCCCACCGAACAGAGCAGCTCGCCCGAGACATTGGAACGGGCGTGCGGGCAGCCCCAGCCCTTGCCGATGCCGGTGTTGTGCAACTGTTCGCGCGCCAGCACGCTCTCGGTGATGCCCTCGACATCACCGATGTCGGGAATGGCCTCGATGATCGTCGCGAGATACTCGAGCGATTTCTTTTTGTCATTGTCGGGCAGCTCGATCAAGCGGCCCTCCTGCAAGGCGGTGAGAAGGCTTTTCATGGGGGATCAATCGAACCCAAATTTCTTATGGAACCACACCTTCACGGTGTGCGTGAGGATGGAATAGCCAAGCATGAACCCGCCGATCCACAGCCAGTAGCTGGGAGGCAGGGGCACCAGGCCAAAGTAATCCGCCATTGCCGAATACGGCAGGTAGGCTCCCGCCGCCATCACCGTCAGCGTGGTGAAAAGCATGAAGGGGCTCGCGCTGCTTTGCAGGAAGGGAATCCTGCGCGTGCGAATGATATGCACAATCAACGTTTGGGTGAGGATCGATTCCACAAACCAGCCGGTGTGGAACAGGCTTTCGTAGTAGCTCTTGGCCGCCACGGTGGCGCCGGGTGCCGAGTAGAGATTGCACTTGAACACGTAGAGCATCAG
>CAINXC010000798.1 GCA_903854655.1 uncultured Verrucomicrobiota bacterium
AGCCTTGCCGCTCTCGCACGTCACAAATTATTCACGTCACCACAAACCGTATGTGGTCGCTGTGCGGTGTGAGAGTCATTGAAATCCCCTTAGAAAGACCAGGTACCCCTTTGGAAATTGATTGTCTGCGTTGCCAGCGAATCGCGATGGCCGCGCAGGAGAAAGAAATCACTGAACCAGTGTCACAACACCCCCCCCACTTTTAAGCTGCTCATGAAAGCTCCCACTCCGCAACCAGCACAACTCGCACTCCCAGCTCCCTCCCTGGCTCGCCATCTAGCCCGCACGATTGACGCACGCTCATTGACCGGCGTTCTCGGCACCTATCGCGAACCCAGAAAGCCAAAGCGCCGCCGCAGGCGCACTACACCAGATCCTCAGTTCTTCTTCGGCGCAATGTCTCGCCCGATCATGATCAAACTATCCCCTGAATTCACCTTGTACTCTGCCCGGTTCTGCGATTGCACAGGCTTAGATTTGATGCAGGACGATCTAGACGCGCACTCAGGCCTGAACCTTCGCACCCCTGATGAGGTCTATGGATTGACCGGCTGGATTCGTCATCAGACTCCGCCGTCGCTGCAAGCCGGTGAGTCCGTGCAGCTTTCCCAGAGCTTCCCCGGTTTCAGTCCCGAATTCGAGGATGAGAGCATTCCCGCAGATGGTTCCTTTTCAGGCCACGATGCCACCGAACTCACCGTGAGTGGCGTATGGCACAAGTGCCGCGATGACGGCCTCCAATTCCATTTGGCCGCTCAAGAGCCAGATGGCTGCGATGTCCAAGGCATCCCCATTCACCTGCTCATGATCTTCTGTGATGCCCTCGAACGCTTCGCTGACGAATGGGAAGACGCAGGCATTGATCTTACGCTTGAGCAACCTCTTGCCCACATCCCAGCGCCATGAGCCAATGCGTCATCATCAACCTGTCGGAGCCTTGGCAGGAATGCCCAAGCGGCAGCATGGGCAACACCCTGGCAGAAAAGCGCCGCCCCAAATACGTCCACGATGACCTGGAATCTGCCGAAGCCGAAGCCTTGCGACTGCACAAGCAGCACGCAGGCCCGGCAGGCCGCTTCGTCATCTTCCAGGCCGTCCAAGCCACCACCTGGCGCAAGCCCTGGGAGATCGCCGCCTCAACTGTGGCCGTTCTCGAACCCATCGAACTGCCAGTCGCCGAACTCCCCGAACGTGCACCCAAAAAGAAGAGGAAGAAGCAGGCATGAAGCAGCCCAACTCCAGCCACTTTCATAACGGCAAAGCCGCCCGCCAAGCTGGCAAGCCCTGCATCATCTCCGATGGCCGAATGACGGACAATTCCCGCGCCGAATGGTATGAAGGCTGGAACTTCCAAGACGCCCTCATGCGCGGCACACCCGACGCCGAACACGTCGCCCAAAATGACGAGTTCTTCGCCAACCTGCGGGCTGAATTAAGAACCCAAAAGCCATGAAACGCATCCCTATTGAGAAACGATTTTGGGGCGTCCTGAATTCATCAGGTCAGCTCTACCCGCACTCAGTTTCCTTCCATCGAAGACTTGCCATCAACCGCTTCATTTCCACCCCGACCTACGGCCTCGGCCACACCTGGCGGCACTGGAAACAGCGAGGTTTTACCCTCACAAGACTCAGTATTGAACCCATCCGGGCCACACCATGAACGCCAGCCAACGAAGCACTTACTTTGGCCGTCTCTGGCCCGAGGCCTGCGCAGCCCAGAAATGGAACCCCAAAGACGAAGAACGCCGTCGCGATGTCACGCACGCAGCCACCGGCAAAGAGAGCACCAGCAAGCTCACCGAGGCGCAAATCACCCTCCTCTTCAACAAGCTCAAATGGCTGGCCGATCCGAACAACTTCGAGAAAGCCCTGGCCGATGCCAACCCCACCCAGGCCCTCGAAGAGCACAAGCGCGAACAGATCATCTGGCGTATCGAACACACCGCCGCCAAGAAGGGCTTCAACGAAGCCTGGCTGGCCAAAGCCAGCGCGGGTAAATGCACCCGCCACAACGTCAAATCCTGGCGTCAACTGCCTACCGTGGAACTCGTGAAGTTCAGCATGACCGTTGACTCCCGTGCCCCCAACAAAACGCCCGTGCAGGAACCCTGCACGGGCGTGGTGGCTGAGGATGACATCGTGTTCTAATGCTACGCGGCCAGCGGCAGCGCCTGGGCCGCGTACGAGCGCTTCACGCGCCGCCGAATGATCAGCTCACCAAACGTGGCCTCAGGCCGCGTACGCCGGTTCACCGCACCGGATTGAGTCACCACAGGCCGCACCTCATGGCCGCGAAACAAGGCCCGGTTTTCCGGCGCATCGTTCACGGTGACGATCCAGTCACCCTGCAGGCCAAACACGGCCTCCGCAAACGCCGCCATGCGCTCATGATCCCAGGCCGCGTACGTGTCCACCTCTCCGACCGTGTAGGGCGGATCAAAGAACCACAGCGTGCCAGGGCTGTCGTAGTTTTTCATCAGCCGCTCATACGGCAGGTTTTCGACCGCAACCTTGTCCAGCCGCGCTGAGAACGCCTGCAGCTTCTCCAGCACCGCCGCCCGGCTCGGCTGGGCCTGTTTGCTCACCGCAAACGACGACCCGCCGCCGCCAAAGCTCAGCCGGGTCCTCAACAGATACCGCGCCGACTGCTGCAGCCCCGTGAGACCAGGCTGCTCGATCAACGCCTCCAGATCCGAGCGGCTGTTCAGGGTGAACGCCACCTCCGCGACCAGGGCGTCGATGTGGAACTGGGCGTGGCGGTAGAGGTTCACCAGCTCGCCATTGATATCATTGATCACCTCCACTTTGGACGGATCCTTGGCCAGCGTCAGAGCAGCTCCGCCCGCGAAGGCCTCCACGAAGATCGTATGCGGTCGTATCAGGGGCAGCAGTTGGGCCAGGAGCCTGGTTTTGCCGCCAGGCCAACGGAGGATGGGTTTGGTTGTCATACCCCACCACCGACACGCTGGACTTGCCCCCGTTCAAACCCCGTGCAAAGTCCCTACACCCCGCCCGCAAGGGCCTTGCCGGAAGCCCCCAAGATGCTCAAACCTCTGTCAATTCGCCCCAAAAGCGCCCAGATCTGCTCAAACCAGCCCTGGAACGCCCGAACACGCTGGAGCCCTTGTATTTCGGCCCTTCCCGCCGTTTCCCGGCCTTTCCCGCTCTAGCTCAAACCCCCTGTCAGGTTGCGCCATGGACAAAATCCGACAATACATCCCGAAGGATTTGCCAGTAATCCCCCCCCCAAAGGCGATGAGATCCAGGTAGGCGACTCATTTTTCAAAGAAATGCTGGAGAAAGGCTATGGCAGGGATTTTGATGTTGAAGCTCCCTACGAGCCTTTGACGCTTGAGTTTTATCAGGCAAAACCCGGTGGCCCCTTTCAGAACAAAGTGATTTTCTGCGCAGCCTTTCCCACAGCGGCTGGGGCGCAGCTGATCACCCAGCGCCTGCATTTTGAGAACACTCTGAGCTGGGAAGAACTGGCTGCACACTCCGGGCTGTCGGGCCTCAAATTCAAGACGGGCAAAGATTATCAAGTCGATGTGGGTTTCGATGGTCTCTGGGGTGCTCGGGTCATCTCCGACATCAAGGCATCCATTCAACTGACTCCTGAAGAGTGGACCCGGCTCGAATCCGGCGGCCACCCCTTGCTGAACCCATGGACGACAGGCAAAATTGATCTAAAGACCTGGAAAAGCACGGTTGAGCTTATACTTCCAACAGAAGACAAGGCGGATGCAGAACCGAAGGCCAAGTCATTCGACTATGAGGCGTTCAGCAAAGGCGCGACCATTTACAGTTCCGGCAGCCTCCCTCGTGGAGGCAATGTGGATGTAAGCCGACTGAACTTGAACGACAAGGCCGTGATCCTATGCCGACCCGATCTCCACAGCACACGCCTGTACATGCTTTTTCCCAATGCCGATGGCAAAATCGGCATGCTGTTCTATTTCTATGTTAGGGATTAGAAACTGCGCACGCACGCGCATCTCTGGCTCTGCGAGCAGCAAGTCGTGCCGGGACCACTTTTTGACGTTACACAGCAGAATGGCTGCATGCCTCCCCTGACCCAAGCTGCCAGACTGCGTCTTGGAAAAAGAGCACCCAACACCACACGGCTGAAAGCCCACACCACGCGTAAAATAGGCGGAGGTCCTATCGAATGCGGCTTGCCACTTCAGCATGTCTCTCATTCAATTCATCCGCCCAACCTTTACCCATCATGCCACTGCTGCTCGCCTGCCTCCTGCTCTTTTCCACCCTGTGCCTTGGCACCGCCCACGCGGCGGAGGACATCGGCCCGAAAGCCTTGGATGCCATCTCCGCGCTGCACAAGGCTGGCGAGTATGAGCAGGCGGCCAAGGCCACTCAAGCGCTGGTGGCGGCACGCACTCTGGCGCTGGGCGCGGAAGATCCCGAAACCCTGCGCGCACGCATGGTGCTAGCGCGCATCACCCTCGGGCTAGGCCGGGAGCAGGAAGCGGATGCCCAACTGCGCGTGCTGCTGCCGGTG
>CAINXC010000799.1 GCA_903854655.1 uncultured Verrucomicrobiota bacterium
ATGAGAAGGTCAGGGGTTCGAATCCCCTTATCTCCACCACCCTTCAGCCATGAGCGCCTCCTGCCTGCGCGAGCTTCGCAAGGACATCGTGAAACCCTCAAGGCCGGACAGAGCGCACGCAAGGCTGCAAGCAGCGTGGATCATTTGAAGGCCGCGCTCGCAGCCTGCCCTCAAGCCTCTGCTCCTCAGTGCACGATGTTCAAGGTTCCCGCCGCGCCTGCGGGCCATGAGGTGCCTTCCTTGACCCACTTGACGAGGATCGCCCTTTCTTCCGCTGTCAGCCTCGCGCCCAACACTGGCATGGCGCTCATTTCCGGACAGTCGCCCTCAACATTCGCGATGAGCAGGCTGTGTTCGGGGTGCCCCGGGACGATAAAGGACCCCAGGGCACCGGTTCGCTTTGCCTCCAGGCGGCTCTCCAGGCTCATGTGGCCGGGAAGTGACCGGCGGTTGTGGCACAGCACATCACGCATTTGCTCTCCAGCACCGGCTTCACATGCCGGACAAAATCCACCTTGCGCGCCATCGCCTCTTCCATGGCCTTCCGGCTCAGCACGCTGTCTCCCAGCGGCTTGGTCTCAGAATCACCCGGCCCGGCACAGGCCACCAAGCCCACCACACTCAGAACACCAAGCAGGCGGCGGCGCCATGAGGATTTTCGTGGCTCAACGAACGGGAGATAAAGCGCCGCGCAATGCGCCTGATAAACTATTTCTTGTCCTGACCTCCTGACCCTTTCGGCATCCTCAAAGACTCGCGCGGATCTCCGTCAACTGCTTGGTCGCGATGCCAATGGGGCGGTCCAGCGGCACGCCGGCACAGCCCAGCAGCGTGGTGAGCAGATCCCCTTGATTGCCTTTGGTGTCCGGCAGGAACCGTCCCGTGCGGATCGATCCGCCGCCCTTGCCTGCGATGATGAAGGGAAGGTTGTCGCGGGCGTGCTTGTTGCCGTCCTCCAGGCCGGAGCCCCACATCATGATGCAGTTGTCCAGCAGGGTGCCGTCGCCTTCCCGCAGGCTGTGCATCTTCTTCACCATGTAGGCGAACTGGGCGATGTTAAAGGCGGTGATCGCCTCGACTTTCCGAACCTTCTCGGGGTCGTTGTTGTGATGGGTCTGGGAGTGATGCTCGTCCCTGAAGCCGAGCTCCGGATAGGAAACGCCATTGGGCGTGGAGCCAATGTAGGTGCTCACGCGGGTCGTGTCCGTCTGGAACGCCAGCACGTTGAGGTCGCACATCACCTGCATGTACTCGCTGCGTTTGTCGCCCAGGGGAATCTTGATCTCGATGGGCGGGGAATCGGAGGCCTTGCGTTTGCTGACGCTGACGCCGGCCTTCTCCAGGGCGGCCTCCTTTTGGCGGTATTCGATGGCGGCAATGCGGCGCTCCACGGAACGCACGCTGTCGAGGTATTCATCCAGCTTGTGCTGGTCGTTCTGGGGCAGCTTGCGCCGCAGGTCTCTTGCGCCGCCAATCACCAGATCCAGCATTTGCCGGTCCAAAGGGTCCGCTGGGGCGACGACTCCCTGTTTGTCGGACTTGCCAAAGAGCCGGTTGAGGACGCTGCGCGGATTGGTCTCGGCGGGCACAGCCTGGGTGGGCGAGCGGAAGCTGCAGTGCGAGTAATACCCCTCGTTGAGCCCCGCCTGGTTTTCCTTGTGCGTCTGCGGCATCGTCGCCAGCTCCAGGGACGGCAGCGACGTGAAACTGCCCACGTAGTTGGCGGCGATCTGATCCCCCGAAATCGCGATGTTGATCTGGCTGCGCGTGTCCGCATCAGGCAGGGACGCCGTGAGCCAGGTCGATAATTCGAGCGCATGGGGTGCGCCGCCGAACACCCCGTTCGCAATGCCCGCGATCCCCTTCATCATCAGGCACTGG